>DAHUYD010000032.1 GCA_027315385.1 Acidobacterium sp. | reverse complement strand
GCCCGCATCGGCATCATCGCTCCCGCCATCGCCTCCTCGCGCGGCGAACTGGAGCGCGCCCTGCGCCACGCCCTTTTGCCATCTGCGGACGACATTCGCCACCCCCCGTCCGCCCCCCCATTCGAGTTCTCCCTCGGCCAGTCCCTCGCCGACATCCCCCCCGTGCGCGCGGCGCTCCTTCTCCTCCACTGGATCGCGCGTCCGCTGCCCGACGAAGAAATCTCCTGGGTTCTTCTCTCTGGATTTCTTGCCGATACCGCAGCCCATCGCTTTGACCTGGCCCGCCGCGATGCCCGCCGCCGCGAAACCGCACTACGGGTCCCCGCGCGCTCGCTGTCCAGCTTCCGCACCTCAATCGAAGCGACGCCCGCGCTGGGGACATTGTCCAGCCGGATCGAGTCTCTTCTTCACACCGTCGACGCCAATCGCATCCTTGACCAGCCCCGGCAGCCCTCAGCCTGGACTGAGTTGATCGATCTTGTTCTTGACACGGTCGGCTGGCCCGGCGGCCGTCCGTCCGATTCCTTCCAGTTCCAGGCCCTCCAGCGCTGGCAGCGCCTGCTCGATGAGCTCGCCCTGCTCGACTTCGATGGATCGTCGCTGCTCTTCGCGGAGTTCCTCCACCTGCTCGGCCTTCACGCGCGCGAAACCATCTTCGCGCCGGAGTCCGCCGACGCTCCTGTCCAGATCCTCGGCCCGCTCGAATCCGCCGGCCAGAGCTTCGATGCCATCTGGCTCCTCTCTACCGACGATGCGCACTGGCCCGTCACCGGCCGCCCGCATCCACTGCTGCCCCCCGCGGTTCAACGCCAGCACGGCATGCCGCATTCCACGCCGCAGCACGACTGGGACCTCGCCTGCTCTGTCACTGCGCGCCTTCTCCGCAGCGCGCCGCGAATTGCCTTCAGCTACGCGCGCCACGACGAGGATGCTGAGCTTCGCCCCTCACCGCCAATCGCCGCTATCTTCCCGCGGGATGCGAAACCGGAATCCGCCGCAAATCTCTTTCCCTCATCCGAACCGCGCCCGTCGCCGGCTTCCGAAGCAATCCCGGATGGCGATGTTCCGCTCCCCTGGCCACGCGAACGCCACGCTGGTGGATCGGATGTCCTGAAACGCCAGGCCGCCTGCCCCTTCCAGTCCTTCGCCACCAAACGCCTTTCGGCTGAACCGCTCCAACCCGCCGAATGGGGATTCTCACTCGCCGACCGCGGTGTGTTGCTGCACAAAGTGCTGGAGCGCCTTTTCTCGCAGAGCCTCCACTCTCGCGATCAACTCCACGCGGCGCTTGCAACCCAGGAACTCCCCGCTCTGCTCAATCTTCACATCGACGCTGTCTTCGCCGATCTTGCTCCGGCTTCCGATTCCTGGCAGGACGCCTGCCTCGCCGCCGAAAAGCGCCGGCTCCGCAGGTGCCTCCGGGAATGGCTCGCCTGCGAAGCCGAGCGCCAGCCCTTCACCGTCGAGGCCACCGAGCACAAAATTCCTGGCGTCCGCCTAGGCGATCTTCTCCTCGACCTGCGCGCAGATCGCATCGATCTTCTCCCCGATGGTTCGCGCCTCCTCATCGATTACAAAACCGGCGTCATCTCGTCCGCGGCCTGGAGCGGTGACCGTCCCGACGAGCCGCAACTTCCCCTCTACGCCGTCTGCGGCAACGTGGAAAATCTCAGCGGCGTCCTGCTTGCCAAAATCCGTCCCGGCGAAACCGGCTTCGACGGCCGGGTCCGCGATGCCCGTTCTCAGCTTCTTGCCGGCCTCAGTTCCAGAAAGAAGCTCGTCACCGATCCCTTCACTCCCGCCATGCGCGAACAGTGGTCCCGTGCCCTGCAGGTCCTTGCGCAGGAGTTTCTCCAGGGCGTTTCCGCCGTCTCACCCCGCGACCCCGATGTCTGCCGAAATTGTCCGCTCCCCTCCCTTTGCCGTAAGGAGGAGCTCAACCTCGCCGACGCCGGCGATGGCGAAGAGGACGCCCTCGATGTCTGACCTTCCCATTCCAGCTGATGCTCACGCGCGCGCAGCCGCCCTCGACATTCGCGACTCCATAATCGTCCAGGCCCCTGCCGGCTCCGGAAAAACCGACCTGCTCACTCGCCGTTTCCTCAGCCTCCTCGCTGTCGTCGACGAACCGGAGGAGATTCTCGCTATCACCTTCACGCGCGCCGCCACCGCGGAAATGCGCGCGCGCATTCTCAGTGATCTTGAAGCTGCTGCGAACCGTCGCTGGTTCCGTCCCGAGGAGTTACCCCGCATTAATTTGGCACGAGAAGCCCTCGCCCGCTCGGAGAGCCGCGGCTGGCGGATTCTCGACCTGCCGCAGCGCCTCTCCATCGAAACCATCGACTCGCTCTGCCTCCGTATTGCCCACAATCGCCCTCTCCTGGCCGGCCTGGGTGGCCGCCTGCAGCCCACCGAGAACGCCGATCCCGTCTATGCCCTCGCCGCGCACCGCACTCTCGACCATCTCGGCGGTCGTAACCCGGCCCTCGACGAAGCCCTCGCCCACTTTCTCGACCTCCGCGACAACCGCCTCGACGACTGCGAATCCCTGCTCGCCGAGATGCTCAGCGCCCGCGATCAATGGCAGCACATCCTTCCGCTTTCCGGCGGTATGTCCGAGGAAGACTGGGAAATTGCCCGCGCACGCCTCCAGAAACCCTTCCGGCAGGAGACGAACCGCGTCATCGCCGAGGCTTGGCGGCTCATCGAACCGGAACCGCATCTGCGTCAGAGATTACTCGAACTCGCCCACTTCGCGTGCTCTGAAGACAACAACAAGGTCGCCCTGCTCGTCGGTGTGCAGTCTCTTTCGCCCAACATGCCGGTCGAGCACTGGCGCTGCCTCTGCGATTTGCTCCTCACCGAAGACAACGAGTGGCGCAGGACGGTGGACAAACGGCAAGGTTTTCCCCTGGATCGCAACCGGCCCGATACCAAAAAGCGGAAGGATGACATGGTGTTCATCCTCGGTCGCCTTCGCCAGATGCCGCGCCTCCTGGAAGCTCTCTCCTCCATTCGCGGCCTGCCCCCCGCGGGCTACTCCGAGGCCCAGTGGATCTCCCTCCGCCACTTCCTCATCGTCCTGCGCCAGGCCATCGCCGAGCTTCACGTCGTGTTCGCCGAACAGAACATCGTCGACTTCACCCAGATTTCTGTGCTCGCTGTCGATCTGCTGCGTAATAATCCCGACCGCATCCTCGATCTCGCAGACGGTGTCCGCCACCTCCTTGTCGACGAGTTCCAGGACACCTCGCGCCGCCAGCATGAGCTCGTCTCCGCGCTTCTTCACGCCTGGGAAACCGGCGAGCATCGCACCGTCTTCCTCGTCGGCGACCCCATGCAATCCGTCTACATGTTCCGTCAGGCCGAAGTGGAGTTGTTTACACATGTTCGCGACCACGGCATCGGCCCCGAGGAAAGCCGCATTCACTGCCGGCCCGTTCAGCTCAGCGTCAACTTCCGCTCCCACGCCGGTCTCACCGATCCACTCAATGAATTTTTCACCGCCATCGGCGCGGATGCTTCCCCCGCCGGCTCCGCCGCCGTCTCATTCTCGCCGGCAACCGCGTCGTCTCCCGCCCGCTCCGGAAAATCCGTGCACATTTACCCGCAGATTGTCGGCAGCCACGACCGGCGCCCTTCCCCTTCGGAGATCCACGAGGCCCGCCGGCAGGAAGCACGCAACGTGCTCGGCATCCTCCAGGGACACAGCTCCGAAATCGCACGCGCCCGCGAAGCTGGCGCCGAGTATCGCGTTGCTGTACTCGTCCGCGCTCGGCCCCACCTCGCCGAGATCATCATGCTGCTGCGCGGCGCCGGAATCCCCTTCCGCGCCGTCGAAATCGATCCCCTTGCAAAGCGCCAGGAAATCATCGATCTCCTCGCCCTCACCCGCGCTCTGCTCCACCCCATGGACCGCATCGCATGGCTCGCCGTCCTGCGCGCTCCCTGGTGCGGCCTCACGCTCGCCGATCTGCACCACCTCACCGGCTCCGACGATCCCGCCTGCCGCCACCTCTCCGTCACCGAACTGATCGACCGCAACGAGTCGCTGCTTTCCCCCGACGGCCGTGGCCGCCTCGCTCGCACGGCGCAGATCCTGCAGCGTGCACTCGATCTCCGCTGGCATCTTTCCGAATCGCCCTCCCTGTCCTCCTGGGTCGAGCGCACCTGGAGCACGCTCGGCGGCCCCGCCTGCGTCGATTCCACGGGCTACGAAAATGCCGAGGTCTTCTTCTCGCTTCTCGACGCCGTCACCCCCGACGGCCTGGCGCCGCTCACCCCCTCGTTCGATGCTGAGCTCAACCGCCTCTTCGCTCAGCCCGATCCCACCGTCAGTGATCGATGCGGAATCCAGCTCATGACCATCCACAAGGCCAAAGGGCTTGGATTCGACGTCGTCATCGTCCCTGCCCTTGACCGCAGGCCCGCGGGCGACCCAAGGCCGCTGATACTCTCCTTGGAGCGCGTCAGCCCCTTCGAACACGGGGAAACAGAATTCCTCGTCGCGCCCATCGGACTGCAACGCGAAAAGGATCCCCTGTACGATTGGGTCCGCCGCCAGCGGCAGATTCGCTTCGACGAGGAGCGTAAGCGCCTCTTCTACGTCGCCTGCACCCGTGCGCGAGCCGAGTTGCACCTCCTCGGCACGGCCGTCCATTCAGCCACGGGCCTCAAGGCGGGCCACTCCGGAAGCCTGCTCGCCGCCGCATGGCCTGCATTGCGCCCGGAATTTGAAGCCCTCCTGCGCGAACCCTCGGCCGAATCTCCGGGTGCCCGCGTCCTTCGGTTTCCAGAGCCCGCCGTCGTTCGCGAGCTCGCCGCAGTCGCCGAATCGCAGGCAATCGCCCCATATCCGCATCGCCTGCCGGCCGGTTTTGAGCCCGCGCCGGGTCATGATGTCCTCGCTGCGGACCTGGCCAGCTTCGCACTCTCCGCTGCGCCTGAGTTTCGCCGGAGCCAGGGAACGCGCCATGCACGGGCGGTCGGCTCAGTCCTCCACGAACTTCTCCAGCGCTTCGGCTCAGGCCTCGCCTCTCTCGGCGAGCACCAGCTCCGCCGCGGTGCCGTCTCGCTGCTGCGAGCCTATGCTCTCCAGGGTGAAGCCCTGAAATCCGCCACTGACGCGGTCATCCATCTGCTCGTCGCCTGCGCCTCCGATCCCGTTTGCCGGTGGATCCTCGCGCCGCACCCGGGCGCTCAGGCCGAGGCTTCGTGGACCGGTTTGGCCGGCACCCCCGCCGCGCGCCTCCGTACCCTGCGCGCCGATCGCATCTTCCGGGCAGGCTCAGCGCCCCTCGCCGAAGGCTCCGACTATTGGTGGATCATCGACTACAAAACGGGCGCTCCGCCCTCCGCGAACCGCGAGGCCTTTCTCCACTCCGAGCGTTCTCTCTACGCGCCTCAGCTCCTCGCTTACGCGCAGGCCCTCCGAACCTTGCACGGCTCGCTTGCCTCGCTGCGTCTCGGCCTCTATTATCCGGCGATCGCCGCTCTCGATTACTGGGATCCCGGACCGGCCTGACCCGCAGGCTGCCCTCCAGCCGCCTGTCCCATGTGGTGCCGCACGTCCGCGCCCCGCACCCAGAAGATCACGTCCTCCGCGATGTTCGTCGCGTGGTCCGCCACCCGCTCCAGAGCCCGGGAGATCATCAGCGCGTTCAGCGCCTGCGGCGCCACCGCCGGCTCCTTCTTCATCAGATTCAAAAGCGTGCCGTGCGCGGCTCCGTTCAGCTTGTCCACACTGTCGTCCATCTTCAGCACGCTTTCCGCCATCTCCGCGTTGCCCTCAATGAACGCCTGCAGCGCCTTACGTACCATTGCGCCCGCCAGGCTCGCCGTTTTCGGAATATCGATCGGCAGCTCGGCCATGGGAAACGCCTGTAAATCCCGCACCCGGTCGCTGATCGTCCGCGCCGAGTCCCCCACCCGCTCCAGATCCGCGTTGATCTTGATCACGGACAAAATAAACCGCAGGTCGATGGCCATCGGCTGCTCCATCGCCAGCAGATCCAGCGCCATCTGGTCGATCTCCCGTTCCAGCCGGTTGATCGCCATCTCGCCCCGGTCCACCAGATCGCAGATCGAGATATCCCGCACCCTGAAAGCTTCCACAGCGCGCTGGATCGACTGCTCAGCCATGCCCGCCATCACCAGCAGCTTCTCTTTCAGATCGTCGAGGTTTTGCTGAAACCGGATTCTTGTCATCCGAACCTACCCGTAATGTAATCTTCCGCCCGCCGCCGCTGAATTCTGTGAAAAATCCGGCGGTCGAATCGAACTCGATAAGCCGTCCGATCGAGCACCCAGTCAACGCCGCCCACCTATTGGCCCGAATCCGCGGCGCGCTTTCCTCGATCATGAGGTTGCATCCATGCGACGCCTTCAGAGGGTCGACGTCAACGCCGCCCCCGCGTCCCTGTCCTGCTTCCCTTGCCCATGCTGCGCAGAGGCTCGAACTACCCTACCCCGCCCGCTTGAACGCCACGTTAATCTCCACGGCGAAGAAGGAAATATACACCGGGGGCACCCAGAACCGCGCTCCCGCACACGCCTGGACCCCCGCGGCCTGAGCGTTGTAGCATCTTGGACACATGCGCCGACGCCCAATCTCGGTCACTCTGCTCGCCTGTTTGTATCTGGCGGTTGGGTTCATCGGCTTTGCCGCACACTTCCGCGGCCTCCTCGTCCATCAGCCGGACGCCGTCTGGGTCGAATCGATGGAATTCCTCGCTGTCATCATCGGCATCTTCCTCCTCCGTCGGCACAACTGGGCGCGGTGGCTGGCCCTCGTCTGGATCGCCTTCCACGTCGCCATCAGCGTCCACGAACCGCGTCGACTCGCCGTGCACAGCGCGCTTCTTGCCATCTTTGCCTGGATTCTCTTCAGCGCCGCCGCCCGCCGCTGGTTCCATCTCACGCCCCCGGAGCCACAGCCGTAAATCCGGCGCATTCAGCTTTCAGGCAGTCGGTTCCCGCGCCGCCAGAGTAGATGTTTCCACCGCCCAGGCGCGGCGCGGGAGCAATCCCCCGCCACGCGGGCGCCAGCGAACCGCCGTGGCCACATTGCCGGGAAGTGCACAGCTTGGATGAATTTCTTGCCGCCATCCGGCAGGTCGGGATGTCCGTTCTTCAGGTTCGGATCGGTCAGAATGCTGTGCAGAAAAAGCCACCGCCGCCGGAAACGCGAGATAGTCGACCCTGAAAAAGTGTTTCTCAGGCATATTGAAGTTGAGTAATTCGGGTCCGGGGGCCTGGAAGGTGTGAGGAGCCCGTTCCATGCCCTCATGATGCAGAGCAAAAAAATGCGCCAAAAAGCTCTGAGGGGCTTCTGGAAATCCGCGGTCAGGACCACGGATCTTCTCCCGTCGCGCCATCGCCCGCACCGTCTTCGGCGCCAAGCCCACATTCCAGATGCCGCAGGATCAGCGCGCGCCGGAGTTCGTGCCGCAGGTGGTGCAAGAGGCGATATGGCTGAAGATTCCGTATCTCTGGATGCAGGAACGCGTGGTGCATGAGGAAGCCGCAAAATCGGCGGAGGACGCGGGGATCAGAGTCGTAATGGACCGGTGCCCTCTGAAGGAGCGCATGTCGGCGGGATGGAAGAAGCGGGGCTGAGCCGAGAATCGCTGCAACTGCGTATCCGGAAGGTCTCAGCGGGTGAGCCACCCTCGGGCGCGAACCGTGAGCAGCGCCCAGGGGAAGATCCAGAACATGAAAAAGAACGAGTAGTACTCGAAGACGATGCCGTAGACGAAGCTGAGGGAGCGCTCGCTGCGGAGGTAATAGAGCGAATACAGGAGAGAAACGGCGGCGATCGCAGCGAACATGCGGGGAAACATCAGTGGGTGATAGAGGAACTGGGTTCCCATCAGAAGTATTGTGACGAAGAGGATGGGGAAGCGCAGGTTTGTGATCAGGGAGTCGCAGCAGGCAATGATGCGGGGGAGAAGCGGCCGGTGCGGGAGCACGAGAGCAAGCCGGGCCTCCTCGCGAATGTAGCTGCGGTTCCAGCGCAGAAACATGCGGCAGAGCTGGCGGTATTTTGTCGGCACCACGGTCAGGACCACGGCATTGCGCTGGTAGATGCTGTCATAGCCCTGGCGCATAATATCGTTGGTGAGGGCGCGGTCTTCGCCGATGGTCGCCCGGCAACCGAGGAAGCGCTGATTCACCCAGCGGTCGAGCACGGCGAGCACGGCGCTGGCGCGATAGGCGGAAAGTGCTCCGGGGCTGCAGTAGACGGTGCCGAAAGTGGACTGGTAAGCACGAATAAAGTCGAAAGCCAGGGTGAAGCGCACGTACAGCATGCGGGGGATGATGCCGGCCGCGCGGTTGTACACCAGCACCTTGCCGGCGACCACGCCGATGCGCTGCGAGGCGAACGGTCCGGCCAGCGCCAGCAGGGCATTGGGCGAGACGACGCTATCGGAGTCGACGGTGACGAAGACTTCGCCGCTGGCGCGTCGAAATGCGGCGGCGAGGGCAACGCGCTTACCGCTGTTTTGATCGAGGCGCAAAGTCTGAACCCGGCCAGGATGGCGAGTCGCAGCCTTCTTGATGTGCTGCCAAGTGTCGTCGCGGCTGCCATCGTCTACGACAAAAATCTCGAGGCGATCGGGGGGGTAGCTGGCCGCGGCTACGGAGTCGATGGCCTTGGCTACCATGGCTCCCTCGTTATAAGCGGGGATGACGACCGTCATGCGCGGGGCGTCCTCGCGCGAGGCCAGAGGGTGCGGCCGGTAGGTGAACCAGAGCAGCGTGCGGAAGAGCAGCAGCATGGACCCCATGGTGAACCAGAGGAAGCTGGGCCGGAGGAAATCGGCGCGAATGCCGCGGCTTTCCGCCACCGTGACGAGGGGCTGAAACGTCTGAGCCTGCAGGCTGAAGAAGATGAGGACGCACAAACCTGCGAGGATAGTCACTTTCAGTGGAAGGTCCCAGATGTCGGGGGCAGCAACCGGAGGGAACGGGGAAGCCTGGGGTTGGTGCTCGATGGCCTGCATAATTGCGTACCGGGGGCGGTCACCCTGATTGTATGCGCACGGTCGGCCGCGGAAGAGAACAAAAATGGAGGGTTGGGCGGATCAGGCCTTAGATCGCAGTACTTTTGGATGGGGCGTTTTCACGGATGAACCGGACCACCGCGTCGAGCGAAGTGCCGGGGCCAAAAATGGCGGCGACGCCGCGATCTTTCAGAAACTGCGCATCCTGACCAGGTATGGTGCCGCCGAGGACGACCAGAATATCGGCGGCATTGCGTTCCCGGAGCAACGCGGTTATGCGGGGAACGATGGCATTGTGAGCGCCGGAAAGGATGCTGAGGCCGACGCAGTCCACGTCTTCCTGAATGGCGGCATTGACGATCATTTCCGGGGTCTGGCGCAGCCCGGTGTAGATGACCTCCATGCCGGCATCGCGCAGGGCGCGGGCGATAACCTTGGCGCCGCGGTCATGTCCGTCCAGACCGGGCTTGGCGACGAGGACGCGGATGGGAGCGGTTCGCTGAGGCATACGAACGCTGAAGAATAGCACAGCGGAGGATGCAGTCGTCAGGCGCGGGTATCCGCTCGCGCCTTAGGGCCTTCTGTTATTCACTTTCCCGCGGGCGGCGCTGGGAGCCAATCTTTCTCAGTTCGAGGAGCGAGGAGCGATGAATATCAGCTTCGAGCGACGAGCGACGAAGAAATGAGGGAAATCGGCCCCAGCCCTTCGGGTTGCGGCGCAAACCGGTCCATACTTTCGTTGTCATCCTCGACTGTGGACCCGCCACAGCCTTCGGATTCCGCCTCGTCTGGACCGATGTTCGTCCGCAACGCTGCTCACGCAAAAGTTAATAACAGGCTCCAGAAGCAAGGCCGAGCCGGCGCAGGAGTTTGCCCATGGTGAGTCCTTGGACGACGATAGCGAAGATGACCACGATGTAGGTGATGGCAAGGATGCGATCGTGGAAAGGGCCGGGTGAGATGGAGAGCGCGAGCGCGACGGCCAGGCCGCCACGAAGGCCGCCCCAGGTGAGCGCCGGAACGGCTCCCCGCAGCGGCTTATGCCAGGGGCGCACGAGAAGCAGCGAGGCGCGCACGCTGAGCCAGCGCGCGGCCAGAGCCACCGGGATGGCGAGCAATCCGGCATAGACGTAGTGGGAGTTCCAGGGCATGACCAGCATTTCAAGACCAATCAGGAGAAAGAGGATAACGTTCATGAGATCGTCGATGATATCCCAGAACTGGTCGACGCGGATGCGGGTTTCCTCCGACATGGCATGGGGGCGCGCCTGGGTGCTGGCCAGGAGGCCCGCCGCGACGACCTCCAGCGGGGCGGAAAGGTGGAGAGCGTCGGCCAGCGCGTAGCCGCCCATGGCGAGGCCCAGCGTGAGCAGTTCCTCCACGCGGTAGCTGTCGACGGTTCGCAGCAGGCGGTAAGCGAAGTAGCCGAGGGCCAGGCCCAGAGCGATTCCGCCGCCGGATCTGATGAGCAGTTGCCAGGTAAAGCTCCCGAGGGTCGGAGTGCGGCCGTTCGAGAAGGAGGTGAGCAGGGTGACGAAGAGCACGGCGCCGACCCCGTCGTTGAAGAGGGATTCTCCGCTGAGCTGGGCTTCGAGAGTGGACGGCGCGCCGACGCGGCGCAGCATCTCCAGCACCGCAATGGGATCGGTGGGCGAAATCAGCGCGCCGAAAAGGAGACAGAGAACCCATCCCGCACGCAGGCCGGTAATGTGCAGGACACCTTTGAGGAGAGCGGCGACAGTGAGCGTGGAAAGCAATGTGCCAAAGGCAGCCAGGGAAAGGACGGGGGCCTTCTGGCGACGGAGCGCGCTGACATCGAGCTGCATGGCGCCGGCGAACAGCAGGAACGCCAGCATTCCGTGGAGCACCACGGCGGAGAAGTCGATGTGGCTGACGAGGGCCGCGGCGCCCGCGTGCAGGCCGGGTACGGCGCGTCCCGCGATGGCCACCACAAGCGAACAGCCGAGCGAGAGCAGCATGACTCCCACAGCGCGCGGAAGGCGCAGGAACCGGTGGCTGAGCAGGCTGAAGGCCGCAGCCAGGCAGACGAGCGTGCTGAGGAGACCAAAGACGGGCATGGCGGATTTCGGTGGAGTTGGCCGGAGCGGAGGAACTCCGGCGCCGGCGCAGTGCCACCGGTGCGGCTTTGGGTCATCCTAACAGCCGCGCAACCTTCGGGAGCGGCCGCGGGTCACTCCTCGGGTGGGTGCTCGTCTTCATCCATGGATTCGATTGAGGCAAGGGCAGCGTAGTCCACGTTCCACTGCCTGAGTATCCGAAAGATGGTGGCGGGGGCAAAGCCGGCGCGGATCAGCAGGCGCACGACACGGGCAGTTTCCTTATCATTGACCGGCTTTGTAACGCGCTTCCGTTCCAGATGACGGCGCGCCAGCGCCTCCTCAGGGACTCCTTCGTAGGCGGCATCCAGCGTTTCCGCGATCACTCCGGCATGAATACCTTTGCGGATGAGATCCTGCCGCACGCGGCGAGCGCCGAAGCTGGAGTTTTCCTGGCGCAGCTTCGCGTAATCGCGGGCGTAGCCAGCGTCGTCGAGGAACTTGTACTCGCCGAGGCGGCCGATGACGGCGGAAAGCGCCGCTTCCCCGGCCGGACCCGGCTGGAGGCGGCGGCGCAGCAGGCGTTTGAGTTCAGCGACGGTGCGCATCTGCTGGCCCAGGAGCTTCACCGCCAGGCCGTAGAGAGCGGGTTCGTCGAGAGGCGGGGCCGGCTTGCGGATGCGCATAGGGTCAGCGTAGTACAAAGCTGACGCGATGAAAGAGAACTTTAGCCGCGGCGACGGTACCGGATGTCGAATTCATAGCCGGCATTGGGCGGGAAGAGCTCGGCAATGTGTCGCAGGCGCTCGGCGAGCGCGGCGGGGGCGAGGAGGGGGTATTCCCGCTCGCGCAGATCGGCGTAGTCGAAATCGAGCGTGAGCGAAAGCATGTAGATGGCTAGAGCGTCGGCGAAGGCGGTCTCGAAGAAGCCGGACCTGGCTTTTTCGTCGCCCTCTCGTCCCCGGCTGCGATCCTGGGCGCGGCGGCGATTCTCCCAGGCGTCGTGGCTGGTTTCGCCGCGGACATCGGCATTCGCCTGCGACCAGACAAGATCGGCAAAGCTCTGCGGAACGCCGATGGCGTCGACGAACTGGTGGCCGACATTGATCAGGAATTCGAAGGCGAGCGCGAAACGATCCTGCATCAGGCGGGTGGAGATGAAGATGCACTCTGAATTGCCGAACCGGACATTGCGATGACAGGTGGCGCGGTCGCTCAGGTCCACGGAGTAATCCGGGGCAACGCTGGTGCCCTCGTCTTCGCCGATCGCCAGCGGAACGAAATACCAGGCGCGCTGGCGCAGAGCGACCGCCACGACCGAGGGAACAGCCTGAATGATCCGCTCCAGATCCGTCTGATCGAGATTGGTCTGCCCGAAAGTGGCGTAACAGAGGCCGTTTTCCGCCTGGCGCACGGCGGCTTCCTGGGCAACCTTCGACGCGGGAAACAGCGGGATCTGGGCGGTACCGGCCATCAGTATGTATTCTACTGGACGAAGGAGTTTCCCCTATGAGCGCCAACGCGCAGCCGGCTCGGGTGCTCGGCATTCCTCTCGGCGATCTCGGACTGTTTCCCAGCCTCTTCCTCGCGCTGGCCTCTGGATTCATCGCTTTCTTCGCGAGCTGTTTTCTGGCGATCATGTCGCTGCTGGTGTGGAACACGGCAACGCATGGGCATATCAGCTACGAGGACACCTACCGCTACGTGGCGCTGCCCACAGGCGTGGCCGTGATGGCGACAGGCATGGTGCTGGTGACGGGAAGCTGGGTCCGAAGGAAACTCGCCGGAGGAGACTGATGGCGGTCGTCACGATTGCGATGGTGCCATCCGCTTCGCCGGAGCAGTCGCGGGCGTGGTGCGCGCAGCTGGAAGCCGGAGACATTCTCTACTTTCCGAAGAGCCCTGTGCCGTTGAGCAAGGATGATGCCAGTTTTCTGCTGGGGCAGCAGCAGACGGACAGCTCGCTGCACAAGAACATCGCCTACAAGCCAAACATCGACCGGCTGAGCGGATTCGATGCGAAGGCGGCGAGTCCGGCGGCGGTCGAGCGGCTCCGTGACGCGATGCGGCGGTATTCACAATCCGTGGCAGCCTTCCTGACCGAGTTTCTCGCGCCATATCAGGCGAACTGGCAACTGGATTACGCCAGCTTCCGCCCGCAGGAGGAGCAGGGCCGGGACCTGACACTGCGCAGGCGCAACGATTTGCTGCATACCGATGCATTCCCGACGCGACCCACGCATGGCTCACGCATTCTGCGCTTCTTCAGCAACGTTCATCCGGCGCGTACGCGCGACTGGGTGGTAAGCGACCCGTTTGCTGAGATGGTGAGGCAGTTTGCCCCAGGGCGCATTGCGCCCGATCCCGGCAACGCGCTGTCGCGGGCGGGCAAAGCGGCTGCGCGGGCGGTGGGACTCGGGGCGGCGATTCCATCGCTGAAACGATCGCCCTACGACGACTTCATGATGCGGTTCCATAATTTTCTGAAAGAGGATCCGCAGTGGCAGGCCCACTGTCCCAAATATGCTTTCCAGTTTCCGCCGGGATCGAGCTGGATGGTCTATACGGACACGGTGCCGCACGCGGTGCTGGCCGGCCAGTATGCATTGGAGCAGACGTTTCTGGTGAGGCCGCAGGCAATGGTGCGGCCCGAGGTTTCACCGCTGCGGATTCTGGAGGAGATGGCCAGGTCGCGGCTGGCCTGAAAACACGGCCGGCGTTGCATGCGGACTGCGGCGAAGGCGTTCTCCGTGGCATTCTGATAGCGTCGGCACGAACAGGGCCGCCTGGTTTCCAAGTTATGGTCCGCCAATTGTCGCATCGTGTTCCGCGTCCGCATGTTCTGGCCGCCTGTATGCTTGTCGCAGCCGCGCTGCTGACGGCGTGCAACTCGTCGGAGGCGCCGGAAACCTCGGCGCCGCAACCCTTTCGCGTGCACCGGATCTTTGATCCGGGCGCTGACGCGGCTGCGGAGATCCACGAGGCCGTGGCCCAGGCGGCGCAGCAGCATAAGCACGTGCTGCTGGATTTCGGCGGGAACTGGTGCGGCGATTGCCAGATTCTCGACTACTACTTTCATCAGCAGCCGAACGCGGCCCTGATTGCAGGGGGCTACATCCTGGTGGATGTGGATGTGGGGCAGATGGATCGCAATATGAACATCGCGGCGCAGTACGGCATGCCGCTGAAGCACGGCGTACCGGCGCTGGCGGTGCTGGATGGCCAGGGCCGCGTGCTCGTCAGCCAGACTGGAGGGGAGTTTTCCGATATGGGGCGGGTCGACCCGGCGCTGGTGACACAGTTTCTACAGCGCTGGAAAGGGTAGTTCGCTCGACTCAGCCCGCGCCGCGTTTTCAGCGCGAATCCGCAGCCTTCGGACATGCCGGTGGGGGTACGCTCCACCCCCTGGGCGCATGGCCGACGGGGACCCAGGTACACTGTGAACGCTTATGGTGCGCGTGTTCGACAACCTGCGCAGGGCTGTGTGGTCGGCTTTCGGGCATGGGGCCTTCTCGATGGCGAAGGCCGCGGCCTATTCCGCGATTCTGAGCATATTTCCCGCTGTGCTGGTGGTGACGACGATTTTCGCGACGATGCCGGCGGGCAGCGACATGCGGGGGGATCTGCGGACCGATTTCCAGCAGATTCTGCCGCCGGAGACTATGCATCTGGTGCAGAGCTACTTTGTCTACAACCCCGCGCGGTCCATCCGGATCGTCACCGGATCCGCAATGATCACGGTTTACGGCGCGATGGGTATGTTGCTGTCGCTCATGGAGGGATTCCGGCGGGCCTACCGCGTGCCGCATGGCCTGTGGGGATTCTGGAAGGAGCGCCTCGTTGCGCTGGCTCTCGTCCCGGGAGCGATGATCCCAATGGCAGTAGCCACGCTGTTTCTGGCCTTTGGGCACAGCATCGAGCGATGGATGATCGAGAACACAAATCTGGAACTGCACTTCTACCTGATCCTGCTTTGGCGGCTGACCCGATGGATTATCGCGGTCTTCGCCACCATCTTTTCTCTGGCGCTGGTCTATCACTATGCGGTGCCGCGGCAGAAGCTGAAGACGGGTTCGGGAAGATTCCGTCTGGTGCGCGGGCGCTGGCGCGAAACGCTCCCCGGAGCCACCATCGCTACGGCGACTTGGTTCATTACCACCCTGATTTACGGATGGTATCTCAGCCGATTCTCTGACTACTCGATTGTTTACGGTTCGCTGGGCGCCGGCATCGCGACGCTGGTGTGGCTGTATATGGTGTCGCTGAACATCCTGATCGGGGCGGAATTCAACGCGTACATGTTTCCTCTGCCGCAGACAGGAGAGACGGCGCAGCCGGGCGGCGGGGAAGAGAATATGGCGGCGCATTCCGCCGCTGTGTGAGCACGATTCAACACACGATAAAATAAAAGTATTCGCGACGACCCGCGCGCCGAAGATAACGGACACAACTAAAACACCGAACTGGAAAACACTGGGGGTTGGATGAACTTCTCTATGCCAGGGCCCGGCCTATCGGGAGAATACCCGCGCCGCGCCAAAATCGTTGCCACACTGGGACCTGCCTCTGCACAGGAAGGGACGTTTCGCGAGTTGCTGCGCGCCGGGCTGGACGTGGCGCGGCTGAACTTTTCGCATGGCACGCATCCGGAAAAACTGAAGCTCATCGAGATGGTGCGCAAGCTGGCGCGCGAGGAAGGGAAAAACGTTTGCATCCTCGGCGATTTACAGGGGCCGAAGATCCGCACGGGGCGGCTGAAGAACCGAATTCCGGTGCAGCTGAAGGCAGGGCAGCGGCTGACAATCACACCTCGCGATATTCCAGGGACCTCCGCCGTGATTGCGACGACGTTTCCCACCCTGGCGGAGAACCTTGAGCCGGGAGCGCGAATTCTGCTGTCGGACGGCCTGATCGAGTTGCGGGTGATCGATATTCCCGGCGAAGACGTGGACTGCGAGGTGATCAACGGCGGGATGCTGGGCGAGCATAAGGGCATCAACCTCCCCGGTATCGCGGTGAGAGTGCCTTCGCTGACAGAGAAGGACGAAGAAGACCTGGAATTCGGGATGAAGCACGAGGTCGATGCCATCGCCGTGTCGTTTGTGCGCACGGCGGAAGACGTGCGGCACGTGAGATTCCGGGTGGCGGCGCTGGGTCTGGAGACCTGGGTCATAGCCAAGCTGGAGAAGCCGCAGGCAATTGAGAACCTGGAGGCGATTCTGGAGAACGCCGACGGCATCATGGTCGCGCGCGGGGATTTGGGCGTGGAGATGCCGCCGGAAAAGGTTCCGGCCATTCAAAAGCACGTGATCCGCTGCGCGGCGGAGTATCGCAAGCCCGTGATTACGGCGACGCAGATGCTGGAGTCCATGATCGAGAATCCGCGCCCGACGCGCGCCGAGGCCTCCGACGTGGCCAATGCCATTTACGACGGAACGGATGCGGTCATGCTGTCGGCGGAAACGGCGGCCGGAAAGTATCCGGTGGAAGCGGTGAAGATGATGGCCAAGATCGTCAGCGAGACGGAATCGCATCTGCGCGAAACCAGCTCGTGGGATTCGCGGCCAAACCGGGTGAGGCTGTCCATCGCCGAGACCATCTGCGAGTCGGCGGCCCACGCCGCGGAAGACCTGGACGTGAGCGCGATTGCCGTCTTCACGGAAACCGGCACGACTGCGCGCCAACTTTCAAAATACCGTCCGAAGCCGCCGATCTTTGCGCTCTCCAGCATTGATTCGGTGATTCACCGCATGGGGTTGCTGTGGGGCGTTCACCCAATCAAATGTCCGAAGCTGCTGACGGCGGAGCAAATGGTGGAGCAGGCCGAAACCGCGCTGGAACAGGGTGGTTTCGTCAAGCCGAAGGAAATTTTGGGGATTGTAGCCGGTACCCAGACGCGATCAGGGTCCACCAACTTCCTGCGGCTGCACGTTCTGGGCGACCGGATGACAGAGACTCCGCAGACGCGGCAGGAGAAACCGGCCCGGACTTCGCGCCGGGCCGCGGGGCGCAAAACCGGCAATCCCGGCAAGCGCTCCAGGTAAACGGAGTGAGCCGGGAAGGCCCCTTCCCGGATGCCACCGGCCTCCCACGGGGCTGGCGCAACCTGCCGTCAGCGCCATAAAGGGGTTCGGCAACGGTTTTGACCCCTGTTCGCTCCAACCAACATACGCCAGGGCGAAGACCGTCCCGGCGAAGCGCTGGCTGCCCGGTTTTGCCTTCCCTGCGACGAAGTGGTCCTTGAAATTTGGCGGGAAGGGGGCCATGCTGTTGAAATCCTGGCTGCACGCGCTGAAGGGGGCCTTATGCAGGGGTCCAAATCCGCTGGCCAAATGTTTCCGCAGATCGCAGGTTGCGCCCTCCTGGCGGTGCTGATTTCGGCAGCCGCGCAGGGTCAGGTGTTTATTGTTCAGGCGCAACACATCAGCCCGCACTACGCGCACTTTCAGCCCACGGAGGTGAAACTCCCGGCCGCGCCGCTGAATACGGTGGGGCGCGAGGAGCTGATCCGGTCGCTGCAGGCGGAGCAGGGCTTCGCGATGCGGCCGCTGCCGGTTGCGGTGATCACACTGCGCGCAAACGGGGGCATGGAACCGGCCGGCGACAAATACATTAACGAGTTGCAGACGAAGGGAGTCGCAGCCCATCCCGGCCAGCGCGTGCAGGTTACCGACATTAAAGTCGAGGGCAACCGGATCGTTCTCGACCTGAACAACGGGCCGTTTCACAGGCATCGAATCTTGCGGCACATCTCGATCGGGATGGACCCATACGACGACGAGAATCCGATGATGATGGACCCTGCGCCGACGGGATCGCGCATCGTGCTGGTTTTTCCGTCGCGGGTTCCGGATGTGACCGGCGAGCAGGTGGAGCAGCTTCTGAAGCCGATGATCGACTTCGGCGTGCGGTCTCCGGCGGAAGCATACGCGGAGACGCTGCCCGATTTCCTGCGCGCGGCGATACTCGAGCATCGCGTGCTGGTAGGCATGGACCGCCAGATGGTTCTGTATGCCAAGGGCGAACCGGATCAAAAGGACCGGGAGCAGCAGGATGGCAAGCCGTTCGTGATCTGGATTTACGGACAGGCGCCGGATCCGGTGGAGTTTGTGCGCTTCGACGGCGATTTTGTCGTGCGGGTGGAGATCGGCAAGGTCGGCGAGTCGCTTGTGGTAAGCGACCAGAACCAAATGGGAGATTACTGGGGCAAGCAACCGCCGGCCGAGGTGCATAACGTGAACACCGTGGAACTGGGCGACCGCGCCGCGCAGGATACCGCCGAACAGAGTGCTCCGGGGACTGCGCCAACGCTCAGCAAACCCGGCGAGAAGCTGCCGAACAGCCAAACTCAGGTGATGAAGCCGGTGAAGTTCCCCCCGGAGATGCAGCGGCCGGGCGACCCTGGGTACACGCCCCCGCCATCCGGAAGTTCGGCGCGCGGCCAGTCCCGGACGGATTCGGCGAGTGTGACGGGGGGTGGTGCTGCGAGCGGCCAGCCTGCCGCGACCCAGGCGCAGGCCGGCGAAAAGGGGACAACCCAGAAGGGGAGCACGGCGAGTCCATCGACAGCCGGGGCACAGCCGGCGAATCCTCCCGCAAACCCGCCGCAGCAATTTGTCTCCTCTTCCCAGCGGGCGGCCCGCCCGCTTTACTAGCGCGACGTCTCCAAGCCAGTGCCGGGTGATATGGTGGCCGGAGAGGATCCGGCATGCGTAGATTCCTGTTCACTCTGGCCACCCTGGCTCTGATGGCGCCGGCCGTTTCCGCACAAGCCGACTGGCATCCGGCTCCGGGGCATCCGACGCTGAAGCTCTGGCTCGGGGGCGCGCCCGGTCCCGATACTGCCGCCGGACCGGAGCACCTTCTGACCGGCCCGGAATACCACGAGGTGGCGAAACGGCCGGTGACGCGGCTGGCCGATGTCACGGCGCCAACGATCACGTTCTACGCGGCTCCCCATACAAACAACAGCGGCGCGGCGGTCTTGGTGTTCCCGGGAGGCGGCTACGACTATCTGGCCATCGATCTGGAGGGCACAGAAGTCTGCGGATGGCTGAACTCGATTGGGGTGAACTGCGTGCTGTTGAAATATCGCGTACCGCATACCGGCCCGTATCCCAAATCCGCTGAGGCGCTCGAGGACGCGCAGCGGGCCATGGGAATGGTGAGGGAACATGCTGAGGCCTGGCATATCGACGCGCACCGGATCGGGGTACTGGGGTTTTCAGCGGGCGGGTACCTAGCGGCAGCGCTCAGCACACATGCGCGGGAGCGCTTGTATCGGGCGGTGGATGCCGCCGATGGAGTGAGCTGCCGGCCGGATTTCGAGATGGTTATCTATCCCGGGTATCTCTCGGTCGCGGAGAAGAATTTCGAGTTCAATCCGGCGATTCCCGTCAGCTCCGCTGTGCCGCCGACTTTTCTTGTGCAGGCGGAGGACGATCCGGTGCACGTGGAGAATGCGATCGATTACTTCATGAAGCTGAAGCAAGCCGGAGTGCCGGCGGAGCTGCACGTCTACACCCACGGGGGACATGGCTACGGGCTGCGGCGCACGGACCTGCCGATTACGGGCTGGCCGGATCTTGCGGAGACGTGGCTGCACACAATTGGGCTGCTGGGGCGGTGAGCCAAATTGTGTTCGGGCGCGATGAAAGATTATGGTGAATGCCGGAGGACAAGGCTTGTGATGACGGGAAGAGTCCGGGGGGTGGGGATCGGGGCCGCGCTGGCGTGGATGGCGTCTGCGGGCCCGGCGCTGCGGGCGCAGGCGAGTCCCGCGGGGCTGAGGGTGAATTCCATTCCAGCGGATCTGCGGCAGCAGATCGACGCGACCGCGCGGCAGGTGCTGGCGCGAACGGGAGTGCCGAGCGCGTCGGTGGCGATTGTGCGCGATGGCAAGATCGAATATACCCAGGCTTATGGTGAGGCGCGTCTTGCGATGGGCTCGCAACCGGCGGTGATGGCGACGCCCGCCATGCGCTACTCGATTGGGTCGATCTCGAAACAGTTCACGGCGGCGGCGATCCTGATACTGCAGCAGGAGGGCAAGCTCACGCTGGACGATCCGGTGAGCAAGTGGCTGCCGGACCTGACCGACGCGCAGGACGTGACGATCCAGGAGGTGCTGTCGCACACGTCTGGCTATCAGGATTTCTGGCCGGAAGACTACGCGATGCCGCCGATGCTGAACCCGACCACGGCGCAGCACATTCTGGACAAATGGGCGAAGAAGCCGCTGGATTTCCCTCCCGGGACGCAGTGGCAGTACTCGAACACGAACTACGTGATCGCGGGGCGAGTCGCGGAGTTGGCGAGCGGCGAGCCGCTAATGCAGTTTCTGAGAGAGCACATCTTCCAGCCGCTGCACATGGACCAGGTGTGGGATTCGGACGCGAACCGGCTTGGTCCGCAGGACGCGCAGGGAACGATTCGGTACGCCTTGGCAGCGCCGCGGCCGGCGCCGAAGGAAGGCCGGGGATGGATGTTCGCGGCGGGAGAGCTGGCCATGCCGGCCTACGACCTGGCGCAGTGGGACATCAGCGTGATGGACAGGACGCTGTTGACGGTGAAGTCGTATGACGAGTTGGAGAAGCCGGTGCTGCTGAAGGATGGCGCGAATTCGCATTACGCGCTGGGGCTGGAGGTGAGCGGCCTGGATGGGCACGCGTATCTGGCGCACTCGGGCGAGGTGTCAGGCTTCGTGGACGAGAACATGGTGTTTCCGCAGGACAAGGTCGCGATAGTAGTGCTGACTAATGAGGACGCGAGCCGCGCCGCGGGCGGCATCGCGCGGGATCTGGCTCCACTGCTGCTGGGGGTGACGAGGCAGACGGCAACAGAGGCGCAGACGCAGGCATTGCGGGTTTTCGAGGGCCTGCAGCATGGGAAGATCGCTCGCTCGCTGTTCACTCCGTGGTGCAATGCGTATTTCGATCAGCAGGCTCTCGCGGATTACGAGTCGAGCCTCGGGCCGCTGGGCAAGCCCGCGAGCATGGATCAGACGGAGCAAAGCCTGCGCGGCGGGATGACGTTCCGGGTGTTCCGGGTGACTTTCCCGAACAGCAGCCGGGTGCTGACGGTGACCACCTACACGGAACCGGACGGGAAGCTGGAGCAGTATCTGGTGATGCCGGCGGGGTAGATTTTCAGGCGGACGCGCATCGCGCGGGAGGACAGGGACTGGCAGGCTGATGGGCTCCATTTCCGGCCAGGCTACTATCGCTGGTATTCGCTTGCGCACGCCATTGCGCTCGACACCGAATCGCCCGCTGCACCTGGGATCTTTCCCTGGGCCCTGCTCACGGTTCGCGCCGGCGGCTGGCTCACGCACTGAAGCCTCCCCAATCCCGCCGCCCACGCCCCCTCAGCCCCGCTGTTTCCATCCCGCCGCCATGCGCTCCTTCAGAAGGCACCGGTCCATTACGACTCTGATCCCCGCGTCCTCCGCCCATTTTGCGGCTTCCTCATGCACCACGCCTTCCTGCAGCCACAGATACGGAATCCGCAGCCGCATCGTCTCTTTCACCACCTCCGGCACATACTCCGGCGCGCGAAACACGTCCACCAGCTCGATCTCCCCTCCCAGCGCCTCATGCGCCGCAGCCAGATCCGGATACGCCTGCTCCCCCAGCGCACGTTCGATCAGCGGATTCACCGGCACGATCCGGTATCCCCGGCTCTGCATGAAGCGCGACACGCCATAACTCGCGCGTCCCTCGCGATCGCTCATGCCCACCACCGCGATGGTGCGCGTGAGATCGAGAATCTCCTGAATTATTTCCGGCTCGTTCATTGATACCCCGTTGGATGCTCTGAATCTGCGGCGGATTGGCCCTTTCATTTCAGGTAGGCGCGCACAAGTTCGATCAGGTCTTCCGCCAGTTCTGTCGTGTCGGCCCCGCGCTTTTCCGGAGAAAGCATATGCAGCCGGATGTGGTCCTCCAGCACTTCCGCCATCAGGCTGTTGATGCCGCCGCGCACATTCGCCAGCAGCATCAGCACATCTGCACAGTGCTCTTTATCCGTCAGGGACCGCTCAATCGCGTCCACCTGACCGCGAATCCTTCTGATCCTGGCGATTAGTTTCTGTTGCTCTCTCGAATCGACGGGCATCGTTCTCCCCTTACGAAAGTTTCCCAAATTTCGGATTTTCCGCTTGCTTATATCCCACCGGGATATGGTATAAAAGCAGAAGCAGCGAAGTTCCCGCTTATTGGAAGGTCCTGCTGTCACTTTATGACACCGGAAACCACAGAAACCGCCTTAGGAGAGCCTCCGCGATACACGTCGGCTCTCCTGCGCTGTGAGACCGGCCGGGCCGATTAGCCTCCGTTGATCGCCTCGCTCGCTCCTCACCGCGCACGACAAAACGTTGAGTGAGTGAGCAGGCCGCCGAATTGGCGGTTCTACCCACCCCTCCTGAATCTTAATTGCATTCGGCGCACCGATCCGCGGCCCGGAGTTTCTCTGCCTCCTCGCCCGCGCGGGAACGGGATTCACCCGTGCGAACGAGCTCGCGCGCCGAAAGGAGGATGTCATGACTCGCGCTCTTTTTCTCGTCCCTCGCTCCACGCGGCCGCGCCCTGGGCTCGCCTGCGTCTGGACCGCTACCGGCAACCCGCGTTATCCCCTGACCCGCGCCTGGGTCGACCTCAAAACCGCCGCGGCTTCCGCTGACCACCGCGAAGCCGATCCGGAACCTCGTTCCCGGCTGGTATGCGCCTGATAGCTGGCGAGGGATTATGACAAACCCCATTCAGTCAGGCACAGCGATCGCCGAGCGCGCAATCCAGCCAGGTCTTGTGGTCCGCAGGCGCTGGCAGCAGCACCTGCTCACCTTCCTGATGGTTTTCGGACCGGGTCTCATTGTCATGGAAGCTGACAACGATGCCGGTGCCGTCTCCACTTACGTCCAAGCCGGAGGGCAGTATGGCCTCCACCTGCTCTGGATCCTCCTGCTCCTTCTGCCCATCACGTACTTCGTCCAGGAGATGGTGGCACGCCTCGGCATCGCCACGGGCAAGGGCCACGCGGCAATGATCTACGAGCGCTTCGGCAAGTGGTGGGGCCACTTCTCTCTCTTCGACCTCCTCCTGGTCAACTTCCTCACTCTGATCACCGAGTTTGCGGCCATTTCTCTGGCCTTGAGCGAAATGGGCGTCTCGCCCTGGATCGCCGTTCCCATTTCCGCGGCAGGTCTCATCGCTCTCGTTGTCACAGGCAGCTACCTGCGCTGGGAGCGGACCGTCATCGTTCTCTGCCTTCTTGATGTCGTGTGGTTTGCGCTGGCCTTCGTCGTTCATCCTCGCTGGAGCGCCGTGGCGCACAACAGCTTCTTTCCGAACCTCCCCGCCGGGCCCATCACCGGCGATTTGATCTTCCTCATCATCGCCATCGTTGGAACGACCATCGCCCCCTGGCAGCTCTTCTTTCAGCAGAGCTGCGTCGCCGAGAAGCGCCTGCGCTTTTCCGATCTCAAATGGGCCCGTCTCGACACCCTTATCGGCGCGACGTTCACGGTTCTGGTCGCGGCGGCCATGATGATCGTCGGGAACTGCGGTTTTCGGCATGCGATTCCGTTCCAGGATCCGGCGCAGGTGGCCCAGGCCCTGGTTCCCATCGCCGGACACTTCGTGCGCAACGGGATACTGCTCCTGATGGTCAATGCCGCCGTGCTTGGAACCACAGCCATCTCCCTCGCCAGCGCGTGGGCTTACGGCGAGGTGCGCGGCTGGCCCCACTCCCTGCATAAGAAGATGTGGGAGGCTCCCGGTTTTTACTCCATTTACATCGCCTGCGTGGCTCTCGCCGCCGCCATCGTCCTCGTTCCCCACATGCCGCTGCAACTGGTCATCGTCAGCGTGCAGGTCTTTGCCGGCATCATCCTGCCCTCAGCCATCGTTTTTCTTCAGCTCCTGCTTAACGATCGGGCGCTGCTCGGCGAACGGTGGGTTAACCGCCCCTGGAACAACTGGATTAACTGGACGATCATCGTCGTCCTTTTTGCCCTGTCCCTTCTGCTCGCCGCGCAGGTCGCTCTGCCCCGATTATTTTCCTGAATTTGCGAGGTTTTCATGGCAACGCTTCACAATTCATATGCATGCGAAGGCTTTCGGGTCGTGCATCCGCTGAACGATACGCCCGAACAGAAATGCGCCACCGACGGGATTGGCCCCATCGCCATCACTCCCGGCGTTCGCATATCTCTGATCGTGCTGCGCGGATATCTGGTTTTGATGACCGCGATGCTCGGCTGGCGCGTTCTCGAATTGGCAGGCTTGCTCCACGGCAGCAAGTAAACCACAGCTTTTACGTGGTAGGTAATTAGAGTTAACTATCTCACCCCTCGATTACCGGCTCTGCAGTTATCGGTGCTCCGTTGCGCGCCTTTGGAGGCTCCTTGCGTCACCTTCGTCTGTTCCCGGCACTTGCTCTCGCGGCCGCCTGTCTCGCGGCCACGGGTCAAAAGCTTCCCAGTGCCCCACCCCCCGCATGGACGCCCGGGCCGTCGGCCTTTGCCGATCCGCTCTCCAACCCGCGCCCGCGGCCGGCTCAGGAGCCGCCGGTTCAGGAGCCGCCGGCCCCTGCCTTGTCACCTTCTCAACCCATCCTCACCATGTTTCCCCACAGCATGACCGCCCGCTACTGGATCTCCGGCCAGGCGAACGTCATCCTGCAGGGCCATCTCGCATTTCCGGCAAAGTACAGCGGCCCCAACAGCCTCACCGACTGGGCCCAAAGCGCGACTACGCACGTCCTTACGCTCTACACCGGCTACGAACTCACCCCCACCACCGAAATATTCCTGGATCTCGAGAATGCTACAGGGGACGGCATCGGCAATGGAAATGGCCTCGCCGGCTACTCCAATCTCGATGCCGTGCGCACCGCCCAGGGCGTGGTGCTTTCCAGGGCCCCTTACGTGGCCCGCTTCATGCTGCGCCAGGTCATTCCATTGAGCCATGATCGCGTCGACGCCGATCGCGACGAACTGCATCTCGCCACCAGGCTGCCCGCACGCCGGATCGAACTGCGCGTCGGCAAGTTCTCGCTTGCCGATTTCTTCGACGTCAACACCTGGGGCTCCGACAGCCATCTGCAGTTCATGAACTGGACCGTCGACAATAACGGAGCCTACGACTACGCCGCTGACACGCGCGGCTACACCGACGGCGCCATCGTCTCTTACGATGCCCGGGCATGGACGGTGCGCTTTGCCGAAGCCCTGATGCCGAAAGCTGCCAACGGCCGATTCCTCGACGCGGATCTGGCGCGGGCGCGGGCCGACAACCTCGAGTTCGTGGACCGTGGCAATCTCATCGGCCACCGCTCCGGCGTCCTCCGCGTGCTCGGTTATCTCAACCACGCCGATATGGGAAATTACCAGGACGCAATCAACGCATATCTCGCCGCCAGAACTCCGACGCCGAACATCGTCGCCACGCGACGCCAGGGCCGCCACCGGTACGGCTTTGGTCTGAATTTCGAGCAGGCCATCACGCCGCGCCTGGGCGCCTTCGGTCGTCTTGGATGGAGCGACGGCCGGAACGAGTCCTTCTGCTATACCGAAGACGATCGCACGATTGAGCTGGGAGCCTTTGCTCCCGGCGCTTCCTGGCATCGTCCCGCCGACCGCGCCGGCGTTGCATTCGTCATGAACGGCATTGCCGGCGCGCACCAACGCTATCTGGCGCTTGGCGGTTTAGGCTTTCTTTTGGGCGATGGCCATCTCACCTATGGCCACGAGAAGATTGTGGAGAGCTTCTACACCGCGCATCTCTGGCGCGGCCTGTTCGCGTCGTACGACTTTCAGCGGATCGTCGATCCCGGTTACAACCAGGCTCGCGGCCCGGTTGCCATCTCCTCAGGTCGCCTGCACGTTGATTTCTGATGGAGTTCGCCCCGGTTTTCGCCTGACTTTCGGATTTCAGATCAGGCGCAGGAGCGCTTTCGCGGCAAGGATCAGCCCAATCCAGAGAATCGCACCGCCTAACAACCCGTAAAGTGCACCGCGCACCGGTGCCAGCGGGTCGGCATCGCCATACTTCCCAGAGAGGCGGATCACGCGCGGTTTCGCCCGGTGCCAATGCCCCGCCTTATCGAATCCCATCCCACTACGAACCGCATCCACGGGTGTCGTCATTTTCCGCTCCTCCACTCTGCCCTTCGCGTCGGGACAGATGAAATCGTCGCAAACGATTCAGCGTGATGGATGTGACAAGAATCACCCGCGGTTGTTTCACCGGAGGGCGGCACCCACGCCACAAAGCGCCAAAGCCCCCGGAACGGGGGCTTTGACTTGCTCTTAGTGAGTTCGCAGGGAGTTCGCTTGTTCTCAGGCTCGCAGACGGCTGCGCAGTTCCTCCGGAATTCGGTCCTGAAGCACGCGCGCCTGCTCGATAGCCACTCCCGTCAGGTACATAGGAGCCGGCGTTGCGACCGCAACCAGGATCCACGCCACCAGCGAGGCAAGCAGCCCCAGAACCGCCGCCGCCTGCAGCGTCAGCACCAGCTGCGTATGCTCCAGGTGCATCACCACCGCGGCCGTCCGCAAAGGCTCGATGTGGTGAATCACCGCCAGGGCCAGCAGAAACACCGCAATCGACAAGGTACTCAGCCCGATCAGGGTCACATCAATCGCGCGGTGCAGCCTTTGGCGCGCCCGGCAATACGGGCAAGTCGACAGATGCTCCTCGTAATCGACACGCATCTCGGGGGAAATTCCCGAAATGTCATAGCGCCAGCTTGACAGTATGTCCCCGACGACGGAGTCTGTGCATCGGCTCATCATTCAGGTCCCCACTTTCCTCCCGCCCTCGTCGAATGCCACCATCGCACAGCCTGAGAGCGAGAAATCGATGCAGGGAGTGACAAAGCTATTATGGCATGTTTCATTCAAGTACAAGCGTTTCCATCGGTGAATTCTGCGTGGCGAGTAAAACCTTGTTCGCCATCAGGTTCATTCGACCCTTCAGCGCGCCTTCCGCGGCCATCCGTGCCAACTCGGGAAGGTTATTGCTTTCTGAAAGATGCGCCAGAATCACATAAGTCGCATGGCCGTCGTAGTTCTTCGCCAGAAACTCGGCTGCGGCGTCATTCGACAGATGCCCCACCCGGGACATCACCCGCTGTTTCACCGACCACGGGTACGGGCCATCCCGCAGCATGTCCACGTCGTGATTCGACTCCAGCATCAGAACGTCGCATCCCCTCAGGTGCATATTTAGGTTAGATGGCATATATCCCAGGTCCGTGGCCAGACCTGCGCGAACGCCGTCGGCCTCAAATACAAAGCCAACAGGATCAATCGCATCGTGCGGGATGGTAAATGGCGTCACCGCTATATCGCCGACCCGAAAGCGATTCCCGGACTGGAAGTATTCAATCGCGGGGATCCAGGCGGGATCGCGTGCCACCGTCGTCCCCGACTCGCTCAGAGCCTCTTCCGCCGCCTCATTCTCCTCCTGATCCTGCTCCATCATGGCCGCCGCCTGCGCTTTCCGCTGCTCCAGCCACTCCGCATAGGTAGTTCTTTTTCTTGGAGTTAGCCATCGCACCCACGCGCGGTGCGTAGGCTCGGTGAAATACACCGGGACGCCCAGCTTCCGCGCAAGCACGGCCAGCCCCTGCACGTGATCCTGATGCTCGTGCGTGATCAGGACTGCATCCAGTCCCCCGCTATCCTCACCGGTAGCCTTCATCCGCTTCATCAGCTCGCGGCACGACAGCCCGGCATCAACCAGAATTCGCGTTCTGGAGCTTGCGATTATTGTGCTGTTCCCCTTCGAGCCGCTGGCTAGCACCGTCATCCGCATCATTCGCGCGCCACCACACGCAGGATACGACGGATGGGTGTGGAACGCGGGCCGAATCCGCTCCGCGTCCCGTACGCGTAACCGTCCCGCCACCGCAAAATCCGCGCGATTCCACCTCCTGTCCGCCCCACCTGACGCGCTCCACAGCGCTTCGCATCCTACTGTCTGTCACATTTCCCCCGGGTGCCCTGTGACGCCCTCTCGGAAATACGTCTAAGTCATGGGAGGCTTCGTGTTTCGCCACACCATCCCGATCGGGCGCATCTTCGGCATATCCATCGATCTGGATTATTCCTGGTTTTTCATCGTCGCTCTCTTCACGTGGATGCTCGCCGTCGGCTATTTCCCGGCTGACTTTCCGGCCGCCAGCCGCGGCCAGGACTGGGCACTTGGGTTTGTCGCCGCCGTCCTGCTCTTCGTGTGCGTTTTGATCCACGAACTGGGCCACTCCGTCGCCGCGCAGCTCTATGGCATCCGCGTCCCCAGCATCACCCTGTTCCTCTTCGGAGGCGTCTCCCGGATCGCGGCCGAGCCAGGCAGCCCCGGCCAGGAATTCTGGATCGCCGCCATCGGCCCCATTGTCAGCTTCGCCCTCGCCGCTCTCTTCTGGGAAATCGAGCCGCTCCTCGCCTGGGTCTCTCCCTGGAACGGGGTCGCTGCCTCCCTGTCCCTCATGAACCTGGCCCTGGGAATCTTCAATCTGATCCCGGGCTTCCCACTCGATGGCGGCCGTGTCCTGCGCGCCGTAATCTGGCGCGCCACCGGAGCTTACCGGCGCGCCACGATCGCCGCCGCCCTCACCGGCCGCTTTGTCGGCTTTCTCCTCATCGCCCTCGGCATTTGGGAGATCTTCCGCGGCGCCCTCATCGACGGCATCTGGATCGCCTTCATCGGCTGGTATCTGGAGAGCGCCGCCGGCGGCCAGCTCCAGATGGAATCCGCCCGCACCATCATCGGCGAGCACCGCGCCGCCGACGCCATGCGCCGGGATTTTCCTCGTATCCCTGGTGACATCACCCTCCAGGCGCTCGTCGATCACTTTGTGCCTTCCCAGAGCAACCGCTATTTTGTTGTTAGTGGGGGAATTGCAGGTGATGGCCTTATTACGATGTCCACCATCCGTACCGTGCCGCGCGAGGCGTGGCCCGTGACGACGGCGGCTCAGGTGATGATCTCCCCCGCCAGGCTGGATACCACCACGCCCGGCGCCGGCTTGTGGGCCGCGCTCGAAAAAATGGGCCGCGACGGCGTCAACCAGCTCCCCGTCGTCGAGGGGGCTCAGATCATCGGCATCCTTTCGCGCGAGGACGTCCTCCAGCACCTGCGGGTCCTCCAAACTTTCGCAACCGGCGCCGGAAACGCGCCGGATTATCAGCGTGGCCCAAACCGGGGATTCCCGGCACGCAAAAGCCACACACATTTGCCCTGACCAGGGCAAAAGCCACGGGGCAGCTTCGAAGGCTTCCCAACAGAACGACTCGCCAGTGCGCAGGCGCGCCCCCGGCGATACAAGAGGAGAGAGAATGACAAGTCAATCGGTTCGGAAAACACGCTGGGGCATCTTCGCCGCCACCGCCATCGCCCTGCTCACCCTGGGCGGCGTCATGCGCGCGGGCATCCTTCCGCTGCCCGGAGGCACGGACACCGGTCACAGCGTTCCGCTGAAGTTCGATCACAACCCGGCCCCGGTGAACCTCGGCAATTTCCAGAACGGCTATTCCTCGGTCATTGACCCCGCCCTGCCCGCGGTCGTGAATATCGAATCCACCAAGGTCGTCAAGCAGCAGAATAACTTCCCTGGCTTCTTCAGCCAGCCATTCTTCCAGCAGTTCTTCGGCCAGCAGATGCAGCCGCAGCAGCCCCAGTCGGAGCGCGAGGAGAGCCTCGGCTCCGGCGTCATCGTCAATCCCAATGGCTACATCATCACCAACAACCATGTGATTGCCGGCGCTCAGAACATTCAGGTCTTCACCTCGAAGCGGCAGGAATACACCGCTAAGCTCATCGGCACCGATCCACAGACCGACATCGCAGTGCTCAAGATCGACGCGACCAACCTGCCCACTCTCACCCTCGGCGATTCCGACAGTCTGAAGGTCGGCGATGTAGTCTTCGCGATTGGCGATCCCTTCGGCATCGGCGAAACCGCCACCATGGGCATCGTCAGCGCCACCAGGCGCGCCATGGAAGGTCAGATCGAGCACTACGAGAACTTCATCCAGACCGACGCCTCCATCAACCCCGGCAACTCCGGCGGAGCACTCATCGATCTGCATGGCGACGTCATCGGCATCAACACCGCTATCATCGCCGGCCAGCAGGGCGGCGGCAATGAAGGCATCGGTTTCGCCATTCCCATCAACATGGCCGTCAACATCATGAACCAGATCGTCGAGCACGGTAAGGTCGTCCGCGGCTATTTGGGAGTCCATGTTCAGCCTGTAACGCCGGCTATGGCCAAAACGTTTGGACTCAGCCACGGAGGAGGCGCGCTGGTTGCTGATGTCAGTCCCGATGGTCCGGCCGCGAAAGCCGGCCTCCAGCGCGGCGACATCATCGAAGATCTCAACGGTCAGACCGTTCTCGACAGCGAAGAACTGAGCGTCGAGATCTCGCAAATGGCTCCCGGCTCGGTCGCTCACCTCACCGTCTTCCGCAACGGCCAGACCCTCCAGAAAGACGTAACCCTCGGCACTCTGCCGACCATAGGCAAGGGCGAGTCTGCTCCCGGCGCCGGTCCGGGCGCGGCACTCCAGGGACTCGAAGTGCAGTCGCTTACGCCCGATATCCGGCAGCAGCTCAATCTGCCGGCGGACGTTCAGGGCATCGTGGTCAGCAACGTCGATCCCAACAGCCCAGCCGCTGTCGCCGGTATCCAGCAGGGCGATGTAATTGAGGAAATCAACCACAAACCCGTGCACAACATGGATGAGTACCAGGCCGCTGCCTCCGGCATTGGCAATCAGCCGGTCCTGGTGCTCGTCTATCGCAACGGCATGACGGTCTACCTGGTCGTTCAGCCGCAGTAAGCCAGGGTACGCACAGCGGGGCGCGGATTCTTCCGCGTCCCGCTCTTCCTTTGTGGATTATGCCTCGGCGGCCCTGCGCCGCCCCGTCATCCGCTGCAATGTCGGCCGGATCACCAGCCCCACCAGATCCAGCAGCGCATGCGCTGCCATCGGAACCCAGAGGTTGCCACTCAGCAGATACAGGCCGGCCATGAAGCCGCCGATCACCGTGGTGGCGAATATCCCGGCGGCTCCCTGGTACAGGTGCACCGCGCCAAAGATGAGGCAGGCGATCGCAAACGCCGCCAGGGCCTGATGACAGAGTGTCACCAGCAGGAGCGGCAGCAAAAGCCGAAAGTAAATCTCCTCTCCGATTCCGGCATTCACCGACAGAAGCGCCGCCCAGACGGTTTCCGCAGTATTGCGCGGCATCAGAGCCGCGACGTCGCCGGCGTAGACAGGCTTGGTCTTCCTGCGAAAGAAACGCCCCGCGAAAAATCCCAGGAGGATCCCTCCGGCCACAGCGCCGAGCCCCCCTGCAATCAGCCCCCTGGTGAAAACCCCGGTCGAAGCGCCGCTCGCGTGCAGCGCATCGCGGAGCGGCCGAAACTCCCCCGGCAGAATCGCCAGCGCCCGTAACCGGCCCAGAATGGCCAGCGCCGCCACCGCGGTACAGGTAATCAGCAGAACGGACTGAGTCAGCCATGCCCGGTACCGCTTCTGCCGGTCTCCCGTTTCAGTCAGCAGCTTAAAGGCGCGATAATCTCTGCGGTCATTCCGGACAAGCCAGACGAGCGTCCCGAGGCAGAGTGCAAGGAGAACAGCGGAAATCGGCATAGGGAAATACCGTCATCCTACCGGATCGCCGCACGTTTGCGCATGATCGCACGGCACTGCTCGCGCCAGCGCTCGTCCAGCGCGATCAGTTCCCACGGCACCGCGGGCGCAAAATGCCGCAGCACCGTTTCATTCGCGGGATGAATATGCAGCGCGGGCGCCACCAGCAACAGCACTGGGTCGTCGCTCCCCACCTCGATGCCGGCGAAATACCCCTGCCGCGCCAGGTCTCCTGACCGATGCAGTTGCCGCACCCGCGCCCAGTAGTCCAGTGCCTGCAGCGGCAGGTGCAGATCGTCGTCCGCCTTCAGTTCCAGCACCGTCAACCGGCCGTGGCGCGTGACCGTCAGCAGATCCAGCAGCGTCCGGCTCCCCGACGCGAAAGCCGGAACCTGCGAGTACACTGGCCCTCCGCCGAGTGCCGGATCGAGCACTGACAAGTCCTGCCGCAGCCTGGATTCCAGCCACCGCTCCGGCTGTAACCGGTACAACGGATCGCTTGCCGATCCTTCTGTGCTGCGCCCGCAAAACAGCCCATCGACCAGGTCGAGAAACCGCTCTTCGCTTGTCCCGTCCAGCACCGTCTCGCTCGGCCCCGCTCCAAAAACAATCTCATCCCGCCGTGCGAACGATCCTGCCGCCAATCCGTGCCTCACCCGCGCATATTCCAGCCCATGCAGCGCAAATGAAACCTCCGCCGCGCTGCGCGGCCGAATTTCTGTCGCCGCCAGCAGTTCCACTGGCAGCATCGCCCGCAGTTGCTCCACGCCCACGCCGCATCGCTCCAGCGCCGCCCGCGGATCGAACGCATGGGCCAGATCGATCGCAACATTTCCCGTGTCCTGAACCGAGCAGCCCGCCAGATCTCCACTTGCGGGATCCAGCTCATACAGCTCCCACTGCGCCGCGGCGCCGTCCAGCCAGCTCATGCGGCTCCGCGCCACGGCCGCGCACCCGCGCGGCAATACCAGCCGCAGCCCCTGGAACACCCTCCGCCCAGCGCCATGCTCCCGGCAATGCGCCAGCCACAAAATTCCCAGCGTCAGCGCGCCTTCGATGGTCGCGGATGGCTCTTCTGGCCCAACACCAAGCACAGCCCACGCCGACAGCCCCCGCACCAGCATGCCGCGTGCATACGCCGGCCCAAAGCTGTTCTCAAGGTCCATCGCCGAACGGAAGCCCTGCACGTTCCACTCCGGGAACCCCGCGGCCAACGCCCGCTCCAGCCCTCGCTGATATTTCCTTCGCGCCGTATCCCGAGCGGTCGGCGTCCGGCAGCCTTGATCGGGCTGTATCGTCAGCGTCTGTGGTTGGCTCTGCCCAAACCGGCGAGTTTCCAGGCGCAGCGTCTCCCGCCTCCGCACAATCGCCGTCACGGTGCGCACTATGTTCCGCTCGTCCGACCAAAGATGCAGCAGGCACCGCCCATGCTCGGCTGTCACTGAACAGCGTGCCAGCCGCAGATCGAACAGCAGCCGTCCATCCTCAAAAACAGCTGCGCCCGGCCACGCGGCGAAGAATTCCTCCAGCGCGCGCGCCAGCGCGGCGGGCTCCGCAGATCCTGAAACCGGGGGCATCTGCCTCGATCTTCCGCGCCCGCCCCGTCCAGGAGCAATAAAAACCCTACCAGACGCTACGCTTTCGTAACTCGGCGATGTGCGCCACGTGGTGGCGCGAGTGCCACGCATACAGCGCGGTCGCCTCGGCCACCGTCTGGCGACCGCCGCTTTCAGGATGCGTGTAGCCTCGCTGCCACTGATCTTCTGTCAGCGAGCGCAGCAGCAGCACCCACCGTCCATGCAGCGCCGTCAGCAGGTTCAGCGAAATCTCCACCGGCGCGGTGCTCGCGTCGGCAAGCTGCGCCCACAGCTTCTCGTCGTAAGGCCTGATCGTCGGCCACTCTTCCGTCAGCGCCAGCCGCACCCGGATCACCGCGTTCATGTGGCTGTCCGCCACGTGATGCACCAGTTGCCGCACCGTCCAGCCACCCTCGCGGTACGGCGTGTCGAGCTGCGATGCGCTTAGGCCTTCTACGGCCGTCCCCAGATTCTCCGGCAGCGCGGCGATTGTGGCGATTGCCGCTGCATGGTCGGTCAGGTTCGCTTCCGCCCAGCGGAACTTGCCGATCGGATAGCGCAGATCAATCTCTGAATTCGCGGATGCGCTCATGTCTTAAGGGATACCCAAACCGCCATCCCCGGTCAAGGCCTGAGCGAACATGGACCGCCGAGCAGTCTCCCTACGATGGACAATCCGCCTGGGATGAGACTCGACAGCGCCAGATGGCCGTATAATTCGCGCCATGCCTGACCAAAGGTATCAGGCGTCTGTCAGCGCTCGCCGCAGACGAGATGCATGACTGAGGTTCGTCTCAGCCCTTCTTCTTGCTGCGCTTCGGCTTCCGCTGTTTTGGCAAATTCGGGTTCTTCGGGTGACTCTCCGCCAGTTTATGGCGCTGCCTGCGCACGCGCGTCTGCTGAAAATGCGTATTCTTCAGCCGCTTTTTTGCGTACTGCCGGTTCTTCGAGTGCCGGACCGCCGGATGCGGATGATGCTTCGGCCTCCTCCCGCCAAATACCGGAGCGGCCAGCAGCAAAATCGTCAGCAACAGGAGGATCCGTCTCATCCACCCCGATACTGCCACACTTTCCGCCTCAACGATCTAGAATTCTGGTGAGCGTCATCTAACACTTCGGGGTCACCTCAGCCAGGAGAGTTGCGTGGATCATAAGCGGTATTTCTTTGAAAAATTTGGCATTACAGAGCGCCTCCTGGAGCGATGCCTCGGCGAGGCTCTTTCCGCGGGCGGCGACTACTCCGACCTCTACTTCGAGTCCGTCGCCTCCACTTCCCTCGGCCTCGACGAATCTATCGTCAAATCAGCCAGCCAGGGCGTCAGCGCCGGATGCGGTATCCGCGTCGTCAGCGGCGAACGCACCGGTTATGCCTATACCGACGACCTCAGCGCCGACCGTCTTCTCCGCGCCGCGCGCACCGCGGCTCTCATTGCCAGTGGCCCTGCACAGCAGCCTGTCCACGCATTCACTGAGACTAGTTCTCCCAGCCTCTACCCCGCGCCGGCCGCCGACCTCGACACCGATCTCTCCGCAAGGCTGGACCTCATCACCCGCGCCGATCATGCCGCCCGCCGCTACGATCAGCGCGTCACCCAGGTCCGGAGCAGCTACGCCGACGAGCTGCGCCGCATCCTCATTGCCGCCTCCGACGGCACCTTCGCCAGCGATGCCCAGCCCCTTGCCCGCATGAGCGTCTTCGTCGTTGCCAAAGACGGCGACCGCATCGCGCGCGGCAGCTCCGGCGGCGGCGGCCGCGTCGAGATCGGCTATTTCACCGGCGCCAAAGGCCCTGAGTTCTTTGCCGCGGAAGCCGCCCGCACCGCGATCCTCCAGCTCGCCGCCGTCCCCGCTCCCGCAGGCGAAATGGAAGTCGTCCTCGGCCCCGGATGGCCTGGCGTCCTGCTCCACGAAGCCGTCGGCCATGGCTTGGAAGCCGATTTCAACCGCAAGAAAACCTCCGCCTTTGCCGGCCTCATCGGCCGCCAGGTCGCCAGTTCCAAAGTCACTGTAGTCGACAATGGCCGCATGGCTCTGCGTCGTGGTTCGCTCAACGTGGATGACGAAGGCTCCTCTACGCAGGAGACCATACTCATCGAAGGCGGTATCCTCAAGGGCTACCTCAGCGACAAGCTCTCCGCACGCCTCATGGGCATCCCTTCCACCGGCAACGGCCGGCGCGAAAGCTATCAGCAGATTCCCATGCCGCGCATGACCAACACCTACATGCTCCCCGGCGAAGACTCGCCCGAGGACATCCTGCGCAGCGTGAAGCGCGGCCTCTACGCCGTCAACTTCGGCGGCGGCTCCGTCGACATCACCAGCGGTAAATTCGTCTTCTCCGCATCCGAGGCCTATCTCATCGAGGACGGCAAAGTCACAGCTCCGGTGCGCGATGCCACCCTCATCGGCAACGGTCCCGAGGCGCTCAAGCACGTTTCTATGGTGGGCAACGACCTCGCCCTCGACGAGGGCATCGGCACCTGCGGCAAAGAAGGCCAGAGCGTCCCCGTAGCCGTCGGCATGCCCACCGTCAAGCTCGACCGCATGACCGTAGGCGGCACGCGCTAGGAGCTCGCCGAGCCGCGATGCTCGCATTTCAATCAGGAGCCGTAACGAAGACGTGGCCACCATGGCAGAAACCTCTATCGACTTGCGGGATCTTGCCTCCGGCCTCGTCGCCCAGTCCCTTCAAGCCGGCGCCTCCGATGCCGAAGTGACCATCCGCGAAGGCGACGAGTTCTCCACCTCCGTCCGCCTCGGCGAAGTCGAAACCCTCAAGCAGTCCGGCTCGCGCGGCGTCGGCCTCCGCGTTCTGCTCCGCGCCGACAACGGCTATCGCGTGGCCAGCACCTCCTCCAGCGACCTTGCGCCCGATGGAATCGAGCGCCTGATCCGTGGCGCGATCGCCCTCGCGCACATCGCCTCCGTCGATCCCTTTGCTGGCCTCGCCGAGCCCGGCGAATTTGGCCAGATCTCCGGCGATCTCCGCCTCTGTCATGACGACGTCTACTCCCTGCCCACCGAGGAGCGCATCGCCTGGGCGCGCCGCGCTGAAGCTGCCGCCATGGCCGCGGATCCCCGCCTCGTCAACAGTGATGGAGCCGGCTTCGACGCCGCCACTGGCCGCCGCATCTTCGCTAATTCTCGCGGCTTTCTCGGCGAGTACCGCTCCTCGTACTGCTCCATCGCTGCCAGCCCCATCGCCAGGGACGTGAGCGGCGAGATGCAGCGCGATTACTGGTGGTCGCAGGCCCGGGCCTTTCGCGATCTGGAGTCCCCCGAATCCGTCGGCCAGGAAGCCGCCCGCCGCACGCTGCGTCTGCTCGGCGCGCGCCGCGTCGCAACCCAGCAAGCGCCCATCGTCTTTGCCCCCGAAGTCGCCCGCGGGATCGTCGGTGCCATCTTCGACGCGGCCGCCGGAGACGCCATATACCGCGGCGCCTCCATCTTCGCCGGCAAGCTCGGCGAAACCGTCGCCGCACCTTCGGTTACCGTCATTGACGACGGCACAATCCCCGGCGGCTTCGGCACGTCGCCCTTCGACGCCGAAGGGCTGCCCAGCCGACGCACCGTCATCGTCGAGCATGGCGTCTTGCGCAGTTACATCCTCAACACCTACGCCGCGCGCAAACTGGGCATGAAAAGCACCGCCAACGCCGGACGTGGCCTCGCCGGTAATCCCTTTCTCGATTCCGGCAATCTTTTCCTCGAAGCCGGCGCGCCATCGGCCGAAGAGATTCTCCACGGTGTCGATCGCGGCCTATACGTCACGCGCCTCATGGGTCAGGGCGTCAACCTCGTCACCGGCGACTACTCGCGCGGCGCCGCCGGCCTCTGGATCGAGAACGGCGAATTCGCCTTCCCCGTCCAGGAGATCACCATCGCCGGCAACCTGAAAGACATGCTGCGCAACATCTCCGCCATCGGCAGCGATCTCAAATTTCGCTCCGCTACCGCCGCGCCCACGCTGCGCATCGACGGTATGACCGTCGCCGGCGAGTAGCTTCCAGTTAAGATCAGAACCTGAAGCCTGCGGGAACAGCAAATGTTGCCCCATTCCATCCCGTTCGATGCCGCCCATCCCGCGTGGGATCAAATTCCCTCCTCCGCCGCCGTGTTCGCCCTCTCCGGCACCGATCCAAACGCTGAGCCTTACGTCAGCCGCACGCCGAACCTGCGCCGGCGCCTGCGCCGCCTCCTCGATCCCCGGGCCGACCAGGGCAAGCGCCTTCAACTCGCCGGAAGCGTCGCTCGCATCGAGTTCGCCATCACAGGATCGAATTTCGAATCGCTGCTCCGCCTCTATCTGGTCACGCGCCATTTTTTCGGCGAGCGCACCCGCAAGCGCCTCCACCTGCGCGCGCCCTTCCTGCTGCGCATGACCTTCGAGAACGCTTGGCCGCGCGTCTACGTCACGCACCACATCACCAAATCCGCGCTCGACGACCTCTACGGCCCGTTCCCCTCGCGTGCGGTTGCGGAAAAGTTCCTCGACGACATGCTCAATCTCTTCAAACTCCGCCGCTGCCACGAGGATCTTCACCCCGATCCTGCCTTCCCAGGCTGCGTCTACTCCGAGATGAAGAAGTGCCTGGCCCCCTGCTTCCAGGGCTGCACCGACCGTCGCTACTCCGAAGAATCGGCATCCGTACGCGCCTTTCTGCGCACCCGCGGCGCGAGCCTGGTCGACTCCCTCCGCCAGGAACGCGAATCCGCCTCGGCCCTGCTCGAATTCGAGAAGGCCGCCGATCTGCACGCGCATCTCGCCCGCGCCGAGGTCGTTGCCGCCGACCTCCCGGAAACCGTGCGCCCGCTCGCGCATCTCGATGCGGTCATCATTCAGCCCGCCCACGATCCCGACCACGTCGCGCTATTCCGACTCGCGAAAGGAGCACTTTGCAGCCCCGTTCTCTATTCAGTCGCCGGCATGAGGCACCCCAACGAAACCGCCGGTTCCACCTCGCTCTTCGCCCAGCCCGTTCCGGTCTTCGAAGCCGTTCCCCTCGACGCTCCCGCGGTAACTCTGGCCTCCCGCGATGAATTGGAGCAACGCCTGGACCGCGCGCTCGCTGAGCTGACTCCGCCCGCCAAAGGTCACGCTGCGCGCCGACCGTCTTCCGCCGAGCTCGCCGATTTTCTCTGCCTCTTCGCGCGCTGGTATTACCGCCCTCTGAGTAAACGCACCGGTGAAATCGTCTTCGCGGACGACGACGGCAGGATCCCTGCCCGAGCCGTTTTGCGCTGCATCTCCCGTGTCTGGCGAGCCGCCCAAACAACTCCCGGCGAGCCCGCCCAGCCACGAGCGTCCGACGTGCCGAAGGCGTCCGCTTGAATGGCCACTCCCAACCCCCCTGATTCCATAGGCTTAACCGTAGTTGTAGAACGCTAACTCTTCC
>DAHUYD010000028.1 GCA_027315385.1 Acidobacterium sp. | reverse complement strand
CGCGTGGTCTTCTGGTGCTTCTTTACCGCCGGCATCATGGTCGGCGTCTCCGCCTTTGAGGCCGGCAGCACCGAACACCTCGTCTCGGGCTGGATCCTCGCCTATGTGCCCCACATCGTCGGCGCCGCCGTCCTGCTGCTGGTCGGCAACGTCCTGGCGCGCTACGTCTCGCGCAGCGTCCTCATCGCCGGAGTGAATCTCAATCTCAGCTATGCCCGGCTCCTCAGCATGGGCGTGCGCTGGATGATCCTCGTCCTCACCGGCGCCATGGTGCTCGATCACCTCGACCTCGGCAGCAACATCGTGGAACTGGGCTTCGGAATCCTCTTCGGCGGCATTGTGCTCGCGCTCGCGCTCGCCGTCGGACTTGGCTCCCGCGACCTTGTCAGCCGCTCGCTCGAGCGCGAAGCCTCCCGTGTAGCCGAAGAGCAGCGCCCCGAACAGGTGCATCATTTTTAGGCGGCCAGGGTGTAAGGGATAGACAAGGTCGGAGTTGTCCCTGCAGCGTAAACCACAGACCGCAAACCCTTAGCTAACGAGCCACTTGCCCGGGTGCAAACCGTCGTCGTCCCGTTTTTGAACGGCAGGGGGGACCGGGGCTGACGCCGAGGTCTGCGCCTTTGCGGATCGCTGCCCCCCGATCACTCGCTACTTCTTCCCCGCCCCCCACGTCTGGATCGGCTTTCCGTGCTCGTCGAGAAACTCCATTGTGGGCGTGCCGTCCGCGGTTACCTGCAGCAGAATTCGCGTACGCCCCGCGGCATCGCGGAGCCGCAGTGCCGCCGATCCGTCCGGTTCGCGCTCCATTTGCGCGCGCGGCACCAGCCTCACCGGATACTTCTTCCGCAGCTCCTTCATCGCCTCTTTCTTCGCCGTCCCGGAAGGCATCATCTGGACCCGGCTGAAGGCGTCCATCACCTCCGGCGTGAACAGCGTCGGCGTCGCGTTATCGTTGATCTGGTATTCGGTGCCCGAAAGCTGCCCTTCCTGAAAGGAATCCAGCGACATCATCTGGTCCTGCTCGTAGCCGTCGAAGCTGAGATGTCCGGACGACTCCATCTTCCCGTCCTTCTCCTGCTCGCCTCCCCACATCATGCCGCCGTTCTCGGTGCCCTCGTCGTTCATGAAGAGCATGCCCGCGCCGGAGCGGTCGGCACGCGTGAACTCTCTGCCCTTAAAGAACCCTCCGGGAAACTCGGCTTTGTCGGAGATCACCAGGCGCGTGATCCCATCCGGTTTCACCACGTCGATGCGGTGTACGGTCAGCCGATCAAGGGTCAGATCCTGCCCCTGCTGCGCGGCTTGCACGCGCTGGGAGAAGTCTCCGTGCCAGAGATCGACCGCAACCGCCAGCACAAACGCCAGCGTCAACACGCCGGAGTAAATCGGAAGAAACTTCGCGCTCGAAAAGATGCTCCGCATCGTCAACCCTCCATGACTTTCGCAGGCTATCACTGGGCGATGAGGCGTTCATGGAGATAACTTTAAGCCCGGCGGCGACCGCATAGGTTGTTGTTCGAGGAGCGAGGGATAAATGGGAAAATTTTGCCCCTGCGCTTCCGGTTGCGGCGCAACGCTGCCCACGCGAAGGTTAATGACGGGCTCTCTAACTCCGCCCTTCAGTCTCTCAGCGTCAGCGTAATGCTGCGCGAGTCCCCGCCGGTCGTCCGCATCTCGATTTCGCCCTGGCTGCGCTTCACCACGCTCGGGAATTTCTCCCCCCATTCCACCAGGACGATGCTGTCCGGCGAGATCAGCTCGTCCAGCCCCAGCGAATCCAGCTGCCGCTCGTTCTGGATGCGGTAGAGGTCCAGGTGATAGAGCATCACTGGCTCCCGCCTTCCATTCGCGGCCCGCGTGCCCTCGTATTCATGGATCAGCGTAAACGTCGGGCTCGTGACCTCGTCCGGATCGGCCGCCTCCAGAGCCTCCGCGATACCCTTCACCAGCGTCGTCTTGCCGGCTCCCAGGTCTCCTCGCAGAATAACGAGCTTCGGAGGAACAAGCAGCTCCGCGATGCGATGTCCCACCGCGATGGTCTCGGGTCCGCTGTGACTCTCGAACTGGTGTGTCCTGATTTCCGCCGTCTGCACCATTTCAGCCTGCCTTGTGAACCCCGCGTGGAAGCCCCTGCAACCAAACATATCCCGCTTCGTCGCGCGTGCGGAAAGAAAATGCGCGTGACAGATAACCGATAGTGTCAGTGGCCAGCAGCGTGTGTTCGTCCTGATCGCGGAGCGCGAAGTCGGCCGCCAGACCGTGCAGGTACACCGCCGCTTCGACCGCCTCGCCGGGCCGGTCCGGATATTGCGCCAGCATCGCCGCCACAATGCCCGTGAGAATATCGCCGCTGCCGCCCTTCGCCATTCCCGGATTCCCCGTCGTATTCACTGCGATGCGCCCGCCGGGGTGCGCGATCAGCGTCCGCCAGCCCTTCAGCACCAGCGTCACATGATGCTTCGCCGCAAACTCCCGCGCCAGCGGCTCGCGCTGCGCCTGTACCTCCTTCGTGCTCATGCCGGCCAGCCGCGCCATCTCGCCCGGATGCGGCGTCAGCACCATCGTTCTTGCTCGCCCGTCGATCCGTTCCGGATGCTTCGCCACAATGTTCAGCGCGTCCGCATCGAGCACCAACGGCACGCGCGTTTTATCGATCAGGCCCAGAACAAATTCTTCCGGCTCGGTGCCCATGCCCGGTCCCATGGCGATCACCGTCGCCCGCTCCGTCAGCTTCTTCAGCGCCTCGGGCTCCAGATTCTCCGCCCCCGCCTCGCCCCGCGGTCCCTCCCGCAGCGGCAGCGTCATCAGCTCCGGCGCAATAGCGGCGACGGCAGGCAAAATCGACTCCGGCACGGCCGCCGTCACCAGTCCCGCGCCCGCCCGCAGCGCCGCCAGCGACGCCATCGCGGGCGCGCCGGATTTTCCTCGTCCCCCCGCCACCACCAGCACATGCCCGTACATTCCTTTGTTCGAATCCGGCGACCGCGGCTCTTCGGCCAGCGCCTTTGAAGCCCCCGCCCACGTAAGACCCGTGTCCGGCGCAATGGCTTCCTGCGGCGATCCGATCGGCGCGACCACAATCGGACCCGTCGCACTGCCGGTCAGGTTCCCGCTCACGTGTGCCAGTTTCGGAGCGGTGAAAGTGACGACGCCATCGGCTCGAAACGCGCCCTCCACCGAAAACTCGCGCGCGTCCGCATCCCATCCCGACGGCAAATCCACGGCCACGACCGGAGTCCGCATCGCGTTCACACGGTCGCGCAGCGCAGCAGCCAGCCCCCGCATCGGCGGCTTGAATCCCGTCCCCAGCACCGCGTCAATCAGCAAATCCGCCGAGTCCAGGGCTCGCCGCGCGTCCGCAGTGTCCAGTGCCGCCGCATCGGTGGACGAAAGAAACTGCAGCGAGCTGCTGGCCGCCGCCTCCATGGCCGTCTTCGCGTCCCCGCTCAATTCTGCCGGATCGCCCAGCAGCAGCGCATGCACCTGGCATCCCGCTCGCGCCAGCGCCGCCGCCGCCACCATCCCGTCTCCCCCGTTGTTGCCCTTGCCGCATAGCACGCACACCCGCCGCCGCTCCGGATACTCCCGCAGCACGAAGGTCGCCACAGCCACTCCCGCGTTCCGCATCAGGTCGATCGACGGCACACCATACTTCTCCGTCGTCACCCGATCGGCAGTGCGCATCCCGGCAGCGGTCAGAATCTTCATGTTCAATAGGATGGTAGCCGAAGACACGCCCACTGGCTGGCTCTATTCGCCGCGATGAATTTCATGCATATTGCCCCGCATCGAAGCATACTCGTCCTCTCCGCTGTGGCGGCTCTGTTGCTGGGCCCGCGCTTCGTTCGCGCTCAGGCGGCCTCCATCCCGCACCTTGCCGTTCGTCACGGCGCCACCCAGATCGTCGTCGACGGCAAACCGTTCCTCGTGCGCGGCGGCGAGCTGGAAAACTCCTCGGCGTCGAGTCTCCCCTATCTCCACAATTTGTGGCCGAAGTTCGTCGCGATGCACTTCAATACCGTCATCGCCCCCGTCTACTGGCAGCTCATCGAGCCGCGGGAGGGCCACTTCGATTTCGCCACCGTCGACGGCCTCATTCATGGCGCACGCGCCAACCACCTGCATCTGGTTCTCCTCTGGTTCGGGAGCTGGAAAAACAGCGTTTCCTGCTACGTGCCCGACTGGGTCAAGGAAAACGAGCAGCGCTTTCCGCGCGCCGAGCTGCCCGACGGCCGCGGCCTCGAAATCCTCTCGGCGTTCAGCCCCAACAACCTCGATGCCGACTCCGCCGCCTTCGTCGCCCTGATGAAGCACCTGCGCGCCACCGACTCCTCCATCCACACTGTCCTCATGGTTCAGGTCGAAAACGAAATCGGTATCATCCCCCAATCCCGCGACTACAGCCCCGCCGCGAATGCCGCATTCAACGCGCCCGTCCCTGCCGCGCTCACCAGCTACCTCGCCGCCCATCGCGGCACGCTCTCGCCTGACCTGAGCAAGGCCTGGAAGGAGCATGGCTCCAAAACCGGCGCCAACTGGCGCGACACCTTCGGCCCCGGCCCGCTCACCGACAATGTCTTCGACGCATGGACCGAGGCGCGCTACACTGGCGCAATCGCCGCGGCCGGCAAGTCCGCCTATCCCCTGCCCATGTACGTCAACGCCGCTCTGATCCCCGGCGGCGGCCGCCCTCTGCCCGGCCTCTTCGACATCTGGCACGCCGCCGCGCCCGCCATCGACATGCTCTCTCCCGATATCTACTTCCCCGACTTCAAACAGTGGGCCGACCGCTATGCGGTTCCAGGCAATCCGCTCTTCATCCCGGAAAGCGGGCGCGCCGATGCCGGAACGCTCGGCGCCGACGCTTTTTACGCCTACGCGCAGCTCAATGCCATGGGCTTCTCCGTCTACGCGCCGGAGAATCTGAACGCCGACGATCAGAAAACCCTGGGCCAGGCCTATTCCGTCCTCGACCAGCTCACACCCCTCATCCTCGCCCACCAGGGTGCCGGGCATAGGATCGGGATCCTCACCCCTTCCACCTTCGCCGGAAAGGAAAATCCTGGTCCGCAAACCGTCACCCTCGGCGCTTACACCTTCAATGCAAGCTTCCTCCGCGGCTGGCCGCCCGCCGCGCCCGGACATCCGCAGCCACCCATCCCCGGCGCGCACGGCGGACTCATTCTCCAGCTTGGCCCGAACGATTTCCTCGTCGCGGGAACCGGCATGATACTCACCTTCGGGGTCTCCGGATCGGCTCACGCCCAGGCCGGCATCGATTCCATCCGGGAAGGCAAATTCGTCAACGGCGTCTGGACGCCCGGCCGCAACCTCAACGGCGACGACGACAACCAGGGCCGCTGGCTGGAGCTGCCTTCCGGCAAATTCGCCATCCGCCGAGTAACGTTGTACCGGTATAAATAGCCAGGAAGCTGACACGAAAGAAGCCAGCGGCGAAAATGCGTGAAGCGCGGTTCCATGGAACCACGGAACGCCGCGCTCCGTATGAAGGCGGAGTAGTCCGCACGCGAAGGGAGTACCGTGTCACAGACCTCTGCACCGATAACTCCCCCGCGGGAAGCCGCCGCCGGATCGCTCAAAAGCGCACTGTGGCTGGCTGCGGGATTCGCGCTCCTGAAATACGTCCTCGCCACGGCGGCTCAGATCGCCATGCAGCATGCCGGATACGGAATCTTTCGCGACGAGCTGTACTTCCTCGTCTGCGGACGCCATCTGGCCTGGGGCTATGTGGATCAGCCCCCGATCATCCCTCTGACCGCGCACATTTCCCAGCTCGTCTTCGGCCTGCGGTCGCTGGCTCTCTTCCGCACCTTCTGCTCCATGGCCGGCGCCGCCGCCGTGGCGCTCACCGGAATCCTCGCGTGGCGCATCGGCGCGGGGCGCTGGGCCCAGGCGCTGGCTATGACAGGAATCCTGCTGGCACCTATGGTCATGGGCACCGACGCGACCCTCTCCACCAGTACTTTCGAACCTTTCTTCTGGATGGCGGTGGCGCTGGCGCTGATGGAACTGGCGCGGCTTGCGGAACTCGGCATACGCAGCGGCCCGGCCATAGCGTGGTGCTGGATCGTCGTCGGCCTCGCCGGAGGAATCGGCCTCGAAAACAAGTGGAACGAGTTCTTCTTCCTCATCTGCCTCCTGGCGGCCCTCCTGCTGACCCGGCAGCGCACAATCCTGGCTTCGGAGTGGTTCCCCATCGGCTTCGCGCTGATCGTGCTGCTCATCCTGCCCAACCTGCTGTGGGAAATCCACCACCACTGGGCCACCCTTGAGCTGCTGCACAACGACCAGATCGACGGCAAGAACGTCCATCTCGGCCCGCTCTCCTTTGTGCTGGACCAGATGGAGGTCTTCGGATTTCTCATGGCGCCGCTCTGGATCGGCGGCGTGCTGTGGCTCCTCCTCAGCCGCAAAGCGCGCGCCTTCCGCTTCCTCGGCGTGACATACGTCCTTTATCTGCCGCTGATGATGATCCTGCACGCCAAGGATTACTACCTCACCGCGATCTACCCGCTGTACTTCGCCGCGGGCGCCGCCGCCTGGGATGCGCTCTTTCGCAGACGCTGGCTGCGTCGCGGACTCACTCCCGCCTGGGTGGGGCTGCACCTGCTCGGCACCGCGATCTTCCTCCCAATCATCCTGCCCGTGCTGCCCCCGGCGAGCGAGCTTGCCTATATGACCAGGCTCCATTTCCAGCCGCCGAAACTCGAGACCGGAACCACTGCCCCGCTCCCGCAGTACTTCGCCGACATGCTGGACTGGCGCCACAAGGCCGACCTGCTGGCCGGCGCCTGGTTGTCGCTGCCCCCGTCCGAGCGCGCGCAGGCCGCGATCTACGCGAAGAACTACGGCGACGCGAGCGCCGTGAGCATCTATCGCCCCGATGTGCCCGAGGCCATCAGCGGCCACCAGAACTACTTCTTCTGGGGACCACGCGGATACACCGGCAACGTGATGATCATCTTCGGCGACAGCCGCAAAACCCTGGACAGCGAGTTCGACTCCGTCCAGGTGTATGCGCGGGACACCAATCCCTGGGTCGAACCCTACGAGCGCGGCCCCATCTACATCTGCCGCGGCCCGCACGAAAACCTGCAAACACTTTGGCCGAAGGTGAAGTTCTGGTATTGAGTACATCTGAAAGGCGGATGGCCAGGCTCCGGTTGCTGCTAACCGCTTTTAGCGTCCTACATATACATCCCGCCATTCACGTCCAGCACGTGTCCGGTGATATACGCAGCCTCCTCAGAAGCTAAATAGCGGACCGCGGCTGCAACCTCCGCGTCCGTGCCCGGCCGGCCCAGCGGAATTCCCTGGAGCATGCTTGCGCGCTGCTTCTCGTCCAGCACCGCGGTCATCGCCGTCTCAATGTAGCCCGGCGCCACGGCGTTCACCGTAATGTTCCGCGACGCCAGCTCCCGCGCCAGCGATTTCGTCAGCCCGATCAGCCCTGCCTTGCTGGCCGCGTAATTCGCCTGGCCCGCCTGGCCCGTCTCCCCCACCACGCTCGAGATGCTGATGATCCGCCCCCAGCGCGCCTTCAGCATCGGGCTCAGCAGAGCCTGCGTCATCAGGAACGTGCCCGTCAGGTTGGTCTGGATCACCTCGTCCCAGTCCGCGCGCTTCATCCGCAGCGCCAGCGTGTCGCGCGTGATGCCCGCGTTATTCACCAGGATCTCCACGCTCCCAAAGTGCTGCATCGCCGCCTTCGCGCAGGCTTTGATCGACTCTTCGCTCGCCACATCCAGCGCAAACACCGCCGCCGCTCCGCCCTTCGAGGCGATTTCCGCGGCTACTTCGTTGAGCTTGCCTTCGCCGCGGGCCGCCAGCGCCACGCGCGCTCCCGCCTGAGCCAGCGCCAGCGCGCAGGCCTTCCCAATTCCCTGTGAGGCGCCGGTTACCAGCGCCGTTCTGCCCTGAAGAGACATGGCAATAGCCTATCGCAGGTTTTGCGCGGGTTCATCTGTCCCGCCACGCCGCAACCCGCGTAATCTGTTCCCGCATGCCCACGCTCTATAACCGCATCGCCAACCAGAACCTGGACCGGCTCAGCGCCCTCAGCGACGGCGTTTTCGCCTTCGCCATGACGCTGCTGGTCCTCGACCTCGCGCTGCCCGCGGCCTCCACGGTCCATTCCGAGCGCGATCTGTGGCGCGTACTCGCCGCCCTCGCCCCCAGCCTGCTCATCTACCTCATGGGGTTCCTCACCCTCGGCATCTTCTGGAACGGCCAGCAGACGCAGCTCAACCACATCGAACGCGGCGACCGCGACCTTGCGTGGATTCACCTGGCGTTTCTCTTCACCATCACGCTCATGCCGTTCTCCACGCGGCTGCTGGCGGAGTTCATCCGCTACCGCGCCGCCGTGCTCGTCTACTGGGCCAACATCTTCGCCCCGGGCGCGCTGCTCTACGCCAGCTGGAAATACGTATCGCGCCGCGACATGATCCGCCCCGGCACGCCTCAGGAAATCCGCGCTGCCATCTGCCGCCGCGTCTTCATCGCGCAAAGCCTCTACGCCCTGGGCGCGGCTCTCTGTGTCTTTGGATCGCTGTGGAGCGTGGCCTTCATCTTCGCCGTCCAGCTCAACTACGCGGTCGCCCCACGCCTGCCAAAGCGGCGAACGGCAGCCACGCAACCGCTCCCCTGAACGCTGCCTTCACCCCCCCGGCGCGGGTACCGGCGCGGGCGCATGCCGCTTCGCCAGCGACGGCAGCGGCTCCGCCGCCCAGATGTATACCACCAGCTCACGGCTGTACTGCAGCAGCGGCTTCGTATCCGGCAGTCGAATCCCATGCGCCCGGGGCAGATCGATCGTCTCGAATTCCGCTTCCGCCAGCTCCAGCGGCCAGGGCAAGTGATGGATATTCACCCGCACCAGCTCCCGGCCGCGCACTGTAAAGAGCGCATAGCGGTCGGTGAGGAAGCTCTCCAGCCCGCCCTTGATACAGGGCTGCCCCAGGCTGCGGTAGCGCGCCCGAAAATGCGCCGGCCGGCTCAGCAGCCGCTCGCTGGAATACTGGACCTCCCGGCCCTCGCCTCCGCGATCGATCTTCATCCGCGCCCAGTAGTACGGCAGATGAAAAAACATCCGTGCCGCGCCCACCGCGAACGGATTCGCCGCGTCCAGCGAAAAAAAGTACACCCCTGGCTGATTCGTGTGCCGGTCCAGCACGTACGTCCGCAGGTTCAGCTCCGGAAAACGATTCGCCCCAGGCAGCGGCGGCAGCACCCGAAAGCGCACCTGATCCATCCAGAACGGCACCACCCCCACCCAGGCTGAACCGTCGAAGGTGTCCGCGACCAGCCCCTCGGGCAGTAGCGGCGTCAGCTTCGCCGCGGGCAGCGGCCAATGCGCAAACAGCAGATCGTTCCAGCGCTGGGTCATCACCCAGGGCGATTGAGGCAGGGGCCAGGGCCGGTGCTCGGTGCTGGAGAGGATCTTATTCATTCAGCAGGAATATCCCGCACTCTTTGCGTTCCGGAAAGCACTCCCTATGGTACTCGCCTTTTGTTTTCCGGCCTATGAACGCCTCCACCGCCCTGCCCCCGGCGTGACTTCCCGGATGCCCGCGTCGAATTCCTCAGCCGCCGGGTTTACGATGCCTCCATGCCCACCGCGACTGAGAACCCGGCCCACACCGCCGTCGCCCCTGAAGAGCGCAGCAATAACCAGACGGAGGTCTTCGCGGTGCACGGCGCCGATCCCGAAGTGCTGGCCTATGCCATGGCCAAATATTCGCGCTCCTCGCTCTCCATGAAGGAGTCGCTGCGCGAAATCGGCAGCCAGAAGGCCGAGCAGTTCCTGAACACGTTTTATTTCCAGTACGGCCATCGCTCCATTGCCGACCTCGCCCACATCGCCTTCGCCGTCGAACGGCTTTCCCTGCTGGCGGCCATCACCCTGGTCGACGAGCAGCGCTGGGACGGACAGGAGCGCTCCACGCGGTACCAGAACTTCCGCAAGAGCGGCTGGTATCTACCGGATTTCGGCGCCGACGCGGCCTCCGAGCGCCTTTACCGCGCCACCATCGAGAACCTCTTCGCCGGGTATCACGCCGTTTTCGAGGCGGTCTTCGCCTCGCTGAAATCGCAAATCGTCAGGCCCGACGACATGAAGCCGGAGAGCTATGAGCGCACCCTCCGCGCCCGCGCCTTCGACGTCGCCCGCTACCTGCTCCCGCTGGCCACCAACACTTCGCTCGGCCAGATCGTCAACGCCCGCACCCTGGAGACGCAAATCTCGCGCCTGCTCTCCAGTCCCGTCGCGGAAATCCGCCAGCTCGG
>DAHUYD010000023.1 GCA_027315385.1 Acidobacterium sp. | reverse complement strand
CAGCACGCCCGTCAACAGCGCCAGCAGAAGCGCGAAACCCGCCACCGTCCAGTTCAGAGCGATCTGGCTGGTCAGCGGCAGGTTGGCCGGGAGATGGTTTTTCCCGATTGCAAGGGCCAGACCGGCGAGACCAATCCCCAGAATGCCTCCAGTCACGCTGATAAGGAGGCTTTCGAGGATCGTCTGGCCCAGCAGCGTGCGTGCCGACGCGCCCAAGGCCAGACGCACGGCCGTTTCCCGCTGGCGGCGAATCGCCCTTACCAGCAACAGCCCCGCCAGGTTGGCGCAGGCGATGAGCAGCACCACGGCCACGGCCAGAAAAAGCATCTGCAGCAGCGGACGGGTCTGCATTACCGTGATCTGGTGCAACGGATAACGAGGTATAGTGCCGCTTGGGAGGCCCAAAGCTGCATCTTGGCCGACGTTGGGAGACCGAAGGCGGAAACTCTAGGCGACGAACTCGAAGCACTCCGGAATGGCCCAGAATGGCTTACCGGAATCGCTCGGAAGAAGCTGATTCAATATTCTGATCTCCAGATGACACTGCGCAGGATGAAGCCCAACACCCGGATTCCCGAACACTACAACCCCGGCCGGATCTGTGTTCAGACTATATTCGGCCATATTCGGATGCATGCCGACGGAAGGACGTTCGATCTCCCTCCCGGCCAATGCCTGGTGCTTGATCGCGCTGTCACTCACGACGTAGAAGCGATTGAGGAAAGCGCCTTTCTGCTCACGGTGGCACGCAATGAAAAGGAAGCCACATGACGCGTTCCCTTATTTCAGACGGGAGCATTCATCGTTCGCCGGAATGATGCTCAAGTCGATAGACTGCTCCGTCCTCGCAGCACCAAGCCTGCGCATTATTCGACGACCCAAATGCAAAAACCCTTCGCCCTTCGAAGAAGTTCTTCCGATATGTCTTGACTGAACAACTCATGAAGCCATGAGACCGACCTCCGGCCAACCACGACCGTACGGAACTGGCATCCATTTGCCATTTTAAGGAGCTCGTCGGCTGTCTCTTGGGGTTCGCCGGGTTCGCAGAACAACACTTGAACAGCCGCCTCAGTGACTCCCGCTTTCCGCAACATTGCACCGGCCTGATCGAAGCTCTCTTGCGCGTACTTTTTGGTTGTTGCAATCCAGCGATCCTGTTCGATCCTCAAGGCGAATTCCAGGCGCCGCTCCTCCAAAGGGTCGCTGGAGCCGCCATGTTCCCTTAGCTGCCCGAAAAGCCTCCCGCCTTCGCGCCCTTCAACCTCATCACCGGCCGCCGCTCCATCGCCGGCTCCATGATCGGCGGCATGAAAGAAACCCAGCAGATGCTCGACTACTGCGGCCAGCACAACATCGTCTCTGAAGTCGAAGTCATCCCCATCCAGAAAATCAACGAGGCCTTCGAGCGCATGTTGAAGCAGGACGTGAAATACCGCTTCGTCATCGACATGACCTCGCTCAAGTAGCAATCACTCCGCATCAATCGGGTGCCCCGTCCTAGCTCCGCTAGGGCGGGATACGAAACACCCTCCCAGCCGGGTGCCGGGTGCCCCGTCCTGGCTCCGCTAGGGCGGGATAGGCACACTTCCCCAGCCACAATCGGGTATTCTTCCCAGAACGAGGCTACACGCGTGTCATCGGAACTCCATCGATACCACGGGCACTGTTGATCTGCATCGAGTCACCGACGAATCACAACGGACGGCGATGAAGCGCGAACGAATAGGCTCCGGCTCTCGATCCGCCGTGGTCCGGTGCAGCACTTCCCGCCCTAGCAAAGCTAGGATGCACCCCGGTTTAGGGCGGGCCACCCGCCTGACAATGTCTATGCAAAGACCGATTACAGCGAAGACACGGTACCTGCCGTGCGGGGAACGAAAACGCTCGCGCACGAGCCGGCGCTGTTGCTGGACCGCAATGACTGAGAAAAGGGCGGGCAAACGCATGGCCCCGGCGACTGGGATCGCCCGGGCCATGCTGGTTTGCAACTCGCTGCTCTGACTGCAGCCTACGGTTTGCCGGGGGACGCGAAGCGGTCAACCGCGGCCAGGCGAATGCCGAGGACCTTCACAGCGATGCGATCCAGCTCCGGTTGGGCTGCAACTAGATGAATGGTTCGCTGAGTGTGTTCTACGGAAGCACGCGGTGCAAGCGCTTTGGCCGGGGATGAGGACTCCAGTTCATAGAAGTGACCGAGCTGAGGCTTGCCCGGCGCGGGAACGCCGTCGTTGTAGCAGTTCGCAACGTCGCCCGCATATGGAGCTTTCTGCAGCTCCCATGCCGAGTTGGCGTACTCAGCGGTGGGCTCCTGGTTGAACTGAACGATCGTGAGCACATGGTGTTCCGGATCGTAGCTTCCGATTACGCCTTCCGAGCGCTTCGGGTTCAGGCCGAGTTTGCTGCGGAAATTCGAGTCGGCGCGGAAGAACACAGCCTTTGGAGTGATGTCGATCCGGCTTGGTGGCACGGTTCCGAAATAGTCCGTCTTCACCACGCGTCCCAACTGATCGACTGGTCCTGGCTTCACCGGCAGAATAATGGTGGATTCAGGGGCCGCACGAAATTGCCCCAGAACCCACAGGGAAAGCACGCCGGTTGATCGCTGCATGGCTTTCGACGAAACGTTCGTCAATGTGTTCTCCGATTCGTATCCAACCGCCTTCACTTCCGCCGGCAGATCGATGTTCAGGTCGTTCTGGACCTGTTGGCGATTCAGCAGGCTCACGATGCGATCGATACGGACATTGAAGTCCGTACCCGAATAATTCGTGAGCTGAATCTGCTTTGTGAAGCTGACGCGATCGGGGCTTTCTGAGGAAATGGCGAACGCTTCGGTGTCGAGCGCTGCCGGCGTGTACCAGTGCTCCAGGTCGAATGGTGCTCCGGGAGCGAAGAAGATCGAATACTGTCCGCCTTCCGGCCCGAGCCAGAGGCGATCTTCGCCACCCACAGCGTTGATGTGCTGCTGTATCTTGCCGGACGCGATGAGCTGCTCGTTGACCCAGCCGAAACTGCGTCCCGCGTCGCCGTCCGCCGTGCTGGTCAGCACGCAACCCTGCATCGCCGGCCAGACCGCCACCTCGCTGCCTTCGGGAGACTTCAGCACGATGAGCCGGCTGTGCTGGTTCACAAACGAGACAACATCGCCGAATTGATTTCTGTCCGAATTCTGGCCCGGGCAAGCTATGCTGCATCCGAGGCAAGCCAGGAAAAGAGACCGCGATACGACTGCTTCATCCGTTGTTTCCTTTCAGCTACCACTCGTAGGCCCAAACGTACGTGGTGTATGTGGTTGCTTGTGGCTTGCCGGTCGGCCCGGCGATCTTCTCGCCCAACATCTCTCCGCATCGGCACGCCAGTCGAAGTCCATCCGTGAAAACGATCGGGTCCATGTCATGGAAGCGGTATCCGGAAAACGTGCTGTTGCTGTCATCTTTATGCGTCAGCCCAGCCATAGGCAAATGGTAGAGTCCGCGATTGAAGTAGTAGGTACCGAGAAAGTAGTCCTCCAGGCCGGACGACAGCATCATGGGCTCTGCCATATTTCCCATGTAGGCGCGCAGCTGCCCTTCCATGAACTCGAAGTTCGTGCTCTGCGCCGCCATGGTGACTTGAAAGAGCATGCCCTGACCAGGGACCTTGCATAGGTCGAAGAAATCTAGCGGCTGCTTTTTCAGATCTTCCTGCCGATGCAGCAGCAGACGCGCCGTTCTGGGGAGCGTCACCCCGGAAACCTCCAGGTCGCGGTCCAGCATGCCGCGCGCAATCCACCAGAAGACCGTGTCCCCAGGTGTGCCTTGAGGAAGCTGCGCGGTGATGCGGATGTGCCTGGAAAAGGGCACACGGTAGTTGATGTAGATACCACTGGGGGCCCCGGTGATTCCGGCCCACTGCGTTCCCCACGGCGCGGCAGGATCTTCAAAGCCGACGCCCGTCGCCATGCCGAGCGTGCAGTCGATGGACGCGACTGCTTCGTGGTCGACATAAATGCGGAGGCGAATATTGCGGTAATGCGGAAAGTCGCCGCCAAACCAAAGGTGGCCAAGGTAGCCCTCCCCTGACTGTTCGGCCAGCGTCGCTTCCGCGGTCTTTGCGAACGGCCGCACCTCTTTGCCGGCATAGCTGAAGGTCCGCCCGAAGCGTGAGGAGGGGGAGCCGGCTGGTGTTCTCTTTGCGCCGCTCTGTGCCGGATCGAACCCCGCAGCCAGCGGGATGGCTGCAAAAGACCGTGCGAACATTCGTCTATCCATGATTCGTTTTACCCTTTCCGATTCATTTCGTTCTAACTGCCTGGATCCGCAAGCCAGGTGGCCCGCTCATCGCTCCTGAGTATAGGTCCTGAGGTTTCGGGAGGGTGTGCCCCGCTCATCGCGGCCTTATCGCGATGAGCGGGCCGTCTCTCGAAAAGGACGCGGGACCACGACCTCCATCAAGCACCCGGCACAGTCACCCTCGCCTCCGCCTCAGACCACCCTGTTCGTCTCTGCAACGCTGTCCACTCCACACCAACCGCGTCTACAATCTCAGTCGTGACGACCAGCCTCTTCGATCTCTACAAACTCGGCGTCGGTCCCTCCAGTTCTCACACCATGGGTCCCATGCGCGCAGCGTACCGCTTCGCATTCAGCCTCGTCGAACACAGCCTCCTCGATCGCGTCGTTCGCGTTCGCGCCGAGCTCTACGGTTCGCTCGCCCTCACCGGCAAAGGCCACGCCACCGACCGCGCCGTCCTCCTCGGCCTCGCCGGTCACGAGCCCGCCACCATCGATCCCGCTGCCATCGAATCCACCGTCCTCGCCATTCGCGCCGCGCACGCGTTGCCCCTCGCCGGCCTTCGCTCCGTTCCCTTCGATGAAGTCGCCGATCTCGTCTTCGAGCGCGAGATCATGTTTCCGCCCGGCGCGCACACCCAGCACCCCAACGGACTCCGCCTCACCGCATACGACGCCACCGGCGCCATCCTCGACACGCGCACGTACTTCTCCATCGGCGGCGGATTCATCATCGAAGACTGCGTCGACGCGGCAAAAGAAAACCCAGCAGCGCCCGTCCCGTTCCCCTTTCACACCGCCGCGGAACTCCTCGCCACAGCACACGCCAACGAGCTCTCCATCGCCCAGCTCATGCTGGAAAACGAGTGCGCCTTGCAGCACGCCGCCGCGCAAGCCGCCAATCGCGCTCCCGTCGAACTCGTCCGCGAAGGCATCGATCGCATCTGGCAAACGATGCAGCTGTGTGTCGAGCGCGGCATCGCCGCCGAAGGCATTCTGCCCGGCGGGCTCAACGTCCGCCGCCGAGCCCATCGCCTCGCCGAGCGCCTGCGTGAGAAAGAAGCCACCGGTCTGCACGGCGATCCGCTCGCCCCGCTCGACTGGGTCACCGTCTACGCCATGGCCGTCAATGAAGAGAACGCCGCAGGCGGTCGTGTCGTCACCGCTCCCACCAACGGCGCCGCAGGCGTCGTTCCCGCCGTCCTTCATTACTACGACCGCTTCGTCCCCGACTCCGACCACGAAGGCATCCTCCGCTTCTTCCTCACATCGGCAGCCATCGGCATCCTCTATAAGGAGAACGCATCCATCAGCGGCGCAGAGGTCGGCTGCCAGGGAGAGGTCGGCGTCGCCTGCTCCATGGCCGCCGGTGGACTCATCGCCGCCCTCGGCGGCACCAACGGACAAATCGAACATGCCGCTGAGATCGCCATGGAACACAACCTCGGCATGACCTGCGACCCCATCGGCGGCCTCGTCCAGATTCCCTGCATCGAGCGCAACGCCATGGGCGCGGCCAAAGCCGTCCACGCCGCGCGCATCGCCATGAGCGAGTCGGAAGAGCACAAAGTCTCCCTCGATCAGGTCATCCGCACCATGTATCTCACCGGCCTCGACATGCAGTCGCGTTACAAAGAGACCAGCCTGGCCGGACTGGCGCTAAACATCATCGCCTGTTAAAAAGCCGCATCTCATCTCATGGCACAATCGATGCAAGAGGCCCGCGATGGAATTGATCCGGAACGACGCAAGTCCGCAACCGCCCATCCAGTCGCCTGCGGAACCATCGCCGATTACCTCGATCGCGCCGGCCTGGCACACCGCGCTGCTCATCGCCGGCATCGTCGCGCTCTCCATCTCCGGCTCATCCCGCCTCGCTAAGGCGCAGGCAGTCCACAGTCGTCTCGCCACCTACGCCGCCACCGCCGTCATGGAAATGCTCATGCTCGCGTGGGTCGTTTGGGGGCTACGCATTCGTCGCGTTCCGCTGCGCAGCCTCTTCGGCAATCTCCGTGGCGGCATGCGCTCCTTCTTTCTCGATCTCGGCGTTGCCTTCGCCTTCTGGCTGGCGGCGCTCCTGGTTCTCGGCACGGTCGGCATCGCGTGGTCCCGCGTGGAATCGCTGCTCACACCTCGCAGCGGCGCGGCACAGGCCGCGCAGGGCTCGCCGCTTTCCCCGGCGCGGAATGAGGCTTCGCGCGCGTTGATGCAGCTTGCGCCCGCCAACGCGCGCGAAGCCGCTGCATGGGCCGCGCTCTGCCTGCTCGTAGGCCTGGTGGAAGAGTCCGTCTTCCGCGGATATTTTCAGCGCCAGTTCACCGTGTGGGCGCGCGGCAACGTCGCCATCGGCATCGTTTTCTCCGCGCTCCTGTTCGGCGCTGCTCATGGATATCAGGGCTTGCGCAGCATGGTTCTGCTTGCCGTATTCGGCGTTCTCTTCAGTCTGCTCGCCGTCTCGCGGCGCAGTTTGCGCCCATGCATTCTCGCGCATAGCTGGAACGATTTGTTCGCTGGACTTGCCTTCGGCATCCTGAAGCTGCATCACATTCTCTAATTCCTTTGTGGCATCCGCGCTTCATCCATAGAAAAATTGTTGCCACTTTTTCCACTCCATCGTCGTTTTTTTCTTGACACTGAGCATTCGTGAATCTATACATTCTTCAACTGCAATTCTCATTGCAGCATCGATGCAACCCATCGAAAAGGGAGAATAGGCAAATGGCAACTAAGAAAGCAGCCAAGAAGGCACCCGCGAAGAAGGCCGCGAAGAAAGCCGCGAAGAAGAAGTAACGGGTCAACCAACCAAAAGGCAACACTTCGGGGGACGCACCAAGCGTCCCCCGAAGTGTTTTTGCGCTCTGTGTGCCCGCGCACCGCTCCACAAGCGGGGAAACGAGTAGACTGAAGGCCGCATCACCATACGGAGAACGACCATGACACGCCGCCGATGGATCGCCGAACACTGGGATGAAGCCACCGCAACTCTCATGGGCGCACAGGCTGAACACATGGCCCGCGTGCTCCGCGCACAGCCCGGCATGGAGGCTGACGTCGTTGCCGGCGGTCACGTCTTCCACGCCGTCGTTGCCGCCGTCACGCCCGGCGAGGTCCGCTTCAATCTGCTCACTGAGCTCGATGCCCAGGCCGCTCTACCCGTAACTTTGGTCATGGCCATCTACAAGTTCGACCACATGGAGTGGGCCATCGAGAAGGCCACCGAGCTGGGCGTCGACGTCATCGCGCCCGTCATCGCGCGCCGCACGGAAAAGCATCTCGCCCTCGCCGCAGACAAGCGCGTCGAGCGCTGGCGGCGCCTCGCGCATGAGGCCGCCCAGCAGTCGCGCCGCTCTGATGTCCCTCTCATCTACGATCCCGTCCCGCTTACCGCACATGCCTCTGTCGCGCCCGGCGGCGCGCGCCTCGTGCTTGCGGAGCAGGAGCGCTCCACCACCCTGCGCAACGCCCTCGATGAAATTCTTCGCGCGGCACAGTCTGACTTGCCCTCGCTTGAGCTCGCCATAGGCCCTGAGGGCGGATGGGCTCCGAATGAAGAGGCGCTCTTTGACGCCAACGGATGGCGCGCCGTCTCGCTCGGCCCACGCATCCTGCGCGCGGAAACTGCCGCCATCGCGGCTCTGTCCGTTATCGCGTCGTTGCTGGAGTAGCTCAGGAGCATTGCCCCGCGCCGGTCTACAACGACACTCCGCGCTTCCACGGGATGAAGTCGTTCTGGCCCAGCAGCTCAGCCTTCGTATGCCGCTCGCCGCTCGCCACCTCGATGCACAGGTCGATTAATTGCGCCGCGCATTCGGGAATCGTCGTCTCCCCCGTCACAATCCCGCCCGCATCAAAATCGATGATGTCGCCCATCCGCTCGGCCAGCGTCGAGTTCGTCGAAATCTTCACGACCGGTGCAATCGGATTGCCCGTCGGCGTTCCCAGCCCTGTCGTAAACAGCACCAGGTTTGCGCCCGCGCCCGCCTGCGCCGTCACGCATTCGACATCGTTGCCCGGCGTACACAGCAGGTTCAGTCCCGGCGTCGTTGCGTATTCGGGAAAATCCAGCACAGCGCGCACCGGCGAAACGCCACCCTTCCGCGCCGCGCCCGCCGACTTGATCGCATCCGTGATCAGACCGTCCTCGATGTTCCCCGGCGATGGATTCATCTCGAATCCCGACTGCACAGCCCGCGCCCGCGCCGCATAAGCCTGCATCAGATCGTAAAAACGCTGCGCCAGCGCATCTGTCGCGCAGCGATTGATCAGCTCCTGCTCCACGCCGTGCAGCTCGGGAAACTCGCTCAGCAGCGTCTTGCCGCCAAGCCCCACCAGCAGATCCGACAAGTAGCCGATCGCCGGATTTGCCGAGATGCCGCTGAACCCGTCCGACCCGCCGCACTTCAGCCCCACCGTCAGCGCGGCCAGCGGCGCGGTCGTGCGCCTCGCGCCATTGACCTCTGCCAGCGCGGCAAAAGTCTCATCCAGCGCGCGCGTCATCAGCGCCGCTTCGCGCCCGGACTTCTGCTGATCGAACACCAGCACCGGCTTCTCCATCTGCGGATCGCGCGCCCGGAGCTCGTCCACCAGCATCGCGGCCTGCGCATTCTGGCAGCCCAGGCTCAGCACCGTCGCGCCCGCCACGTTGGGATGATGAATATAGCCCGCCAGCAGCCCGCACAGCGCCTGAGCATCCTGGCGCGTGCCGCCGCAGCCGCCCTGGTGCGTCAGGAATCGGATGCCGTCCACATGCGCAAACACGCGCTCCGCCCGCGCCGCCGCAACCTCCGCGCTTCCATCGCCGCTCGTCCGCTGCTTCACCAGCGCACGCACGTGCTGCCGATAGCTGTTCTGCGCATTGCCGTAGCCCAGCTCTTCTTCCAGCGCTTCCTTCATCCGCTCCACGTTGCGATTTTCGCAAAAGACCAGCGGCAGCACCAGCCAGTAGTTGCGCGTGCCCACCTGCCCATCCGCGCGCGGGTAGCCCATGAATGTACGCCCCGCCCACGGCGCAGCATCCGGCAAATGAAATGAAACCGGCCGCCGCGTGGCCGTGTACTCTTCCGCGCGGTGCCGCACATTGCGCGGCGTCAGCAGTCCACCCCGCGGAATCGCCGCGGTCACCTCGCCCACCACCATGCCGTACATGCGAATCAGATCGCCCGGCGCAAGATCCGCCAGCGCCAGCTTGTGCTTCGCGGGAATGGCCTGCGCCACCGGGCAGCGCCCTGTGCCATACTCCACTTCCATTCCCGCGGACAGCGGTGCAAGAGCTACCAGAACGTTATCGCGCGGATCAATGTGCAGTACGGTCTCCGCCATCCATCTCCCTCGGCAATCCTCTATCGGCAGCGTGCGCATCACGTCGCTACAGCCCAGCATACAACGTGCAGTGCGGTGCCCGTCGCGCGCTCCACCCGTCCCGCCGTATCATCAATCTTTAATCCTGATTGAATCTACGCTGGAGTCGACCGTATGAAAGCCGTTGTTCTCGAAGGTCCAGGCCGGGCCGCATGTCAATCCGTTCCTGAACCCGCCCCGCCCGCCGCCGATGCAGTGCTCGTGCGCGTGCGCAAGGTCGGCCTCTGCGGCAGCGATCTCAACTCCTATCGCGGCCGCAATCCGCTCGTCACCTTCCCGCGCATTCCGGGCCATGAGGTCGCCGCCACCATCGTCCAGGCCACTCCCGCGTATCCCCAGTGGGCCGTCGGCATGGCCGTCACCCTCGCGCCTTATTCCAACTGCGGCCAGTGCCCCGCCTGCCTGCGCGGACGCCCCAACGCCTGCCAGTTCAATCAGACACTCGGCGTGCAGCGCGATGGCGCGCTCACTGAGACCATCGCCGTTCCCGCCTCGCGCCTCTTCAGCGCCAGCCTCAGCCTCAAGGAGCTTTGCCTCGTTGAGCCGCTCACCGTCGGCTTTCACGCCGCTGCGCGCGGCCGCGTCGCGCCAGAGGAGATCGTCGCCGTCATCGGCTGCGGCGGCGTCGGCCTCGGCGCAGTCGCCGGCGCGGCCTTTCGCGGAGCCACCGTCATCGGCGTTGACCTCGACGACGCCAAGCTCGCCACCGCGCAAAAGGCCGGCGCCGCGCACACCATACACAGCGCACGACAGGATCTCCACGCCGCGCTCGCCGAGCTCACCGGCGGCCGCGGCCCAGACGTCATCATTGAGGCAATCGGCCTTCCGCAGACCTTTCGCGCCGCCGTCGAAGAGGTCGCCTTCACCGGCCGCGTCGTCTACATCGGATACGCCAAAGAGCCCGTCGCCTATGAAACGCGCCTCTTCGTCCAGAAAGAGCTAGACATCCTCGGCTCGCGCAACGCGCTGCCTGAGGACTTCCGCTCCGTCATCCGCATGTTGGAGGAGCATCGCTTTCCCGTCGACGACACCGTCACGCACATTGTCCCCATGGAAGAGACGCCGGCCATCCTCGCCGCGTGGGATCGCGACCCCGCCCACTTCACCAAAATCATGATCGACGTTGCATAGGAGCGCGAGGTGAAAGTCACGCTTTTGAAAGGGCGCGACTTTAGTAGTGCCGTGCAAACCGATGATGCAGTGCGGCTTTAGCCGCTGAGGGATGGTTCTGCTGAGTGCCCGGGTCTCGTCGTTGGGCAATCATATGGAAGTCTAGGCGGGTGCCCCCGGTCTCGCTTTTGAGACCGGGGAAATCACAAACTCATCCCATCACTCGCAACTACACATGCGCCAGCCGCAGCAGCACCCCCGCCAGCACGCCGCCCACCAGCGGCCCCGCCACAGGAATCGCCGCATAGCTCCAGTTCGAGCCGCCCTTGCCGGGAATCGGCGCCAGCGCATGAATCAGTCTGGGCCCCAGGTCGCGCGCCGGGTTAATCGCGTAGCCCGTCGTCCCGCCCAGTGACAGGCCAATGCCCCACACCAGGCTCGCCACCAGCCACTGCCCCACGCCCGCCGCCGGCCCCGTCGCAGACACACCATGCGAGCTGATCGACCCCGCCACCACCACCAGCACCATCGTGCCAATCACTTCACCCAGAAAATTGAACACCGGGCTCCGCACTGCGCCGTTGGTGCAGAAGATGCCCAGCTTCGCTCCGGCGTCGGGCGTCAGCTTCCAGTGCGGGCCATAGTGCACCACCGTCAACGCCGCGCCGCACATGCCGCCCAGCAACTGCGCCAGCCACAGGCCTAGCATGTGAGAGTAGTCGCCGCTCGAAACCGCGCTCGCCAGCGTAATCGCCGGGTTCAGATTCGCCCCCGGACTGCCGAAGGCCTGCGCCACCAGCACGCCGCACAGCACCGCCAGCGCCCATCCCGTCGTCACCACCATCCAGCCCGCGTCGGCCGCATACGACTTGCGCAGCGTCACGCCCGCGCAAACGCCATTGCCCAGCAGCACCAGAACCAGCGTGCCTATCCATTCGCCAAACCACACCGAGTGCATCAAGGCTTCCTCTTGACCCTCTCACGCGCCGGGCATGCACACACGCTCCGCCCGGCCGCGGTCAGAAGTTGAATTCACTGAACCCTCGCATTCTCCAGCACGCGGCCCCGCATCGCCAAGAGCCAGCAGCCTGTCAAGTCCAGCGCCTCACCGTGCAAGGCTCAAATCATTGAAAACACTGGTTGAAAAACTTGCTCCGCATTTGCAGGTTAATTCCCTCCATTTCGCTATCCTGAATACATTCCAGAAAGAGAAGCAAGACTGAAGGAGAGCGCGTGTTGCTCTTCTCATTCTTTTCGGACTCCTGCCGCGGACTCTGTGCCGTCGAAAAGAGCCTGAAAGCAAAGGCGCGGATCGCGACTCCGGCGCGGAGTCGCTGGGCAAATCATCCGCTGCACCGGGTCACAACCGCGGAAGGCTGTCCGGGATTGGCGGACAGAAAATGGAAACGCAGAACAAATTCGTGGGGATGCAATCGCCACGCAAATCGGAAACGGAACAGGAACCACCCATACTCAACGGCGCCGAGCAAATGCGACTTGCCGCGGACATCGTCCTGCGGGGAAAAAGCCTTTACATCGCAGACGCGCTGGCAGACAGCAGCAAGCAGGGCCACATCCAGTGTGCCAGGTTCCTCTATGACCTCGCCGAGCGCTACGGAGCAATCGCGCAAAAGCAGACGGAGGAGCAAGACCAAAGCATCGCTGCCCAGTGGGCGGCGGAGGCAGAGTGGACGGGGCAAAGCTGTGAAGAAAATGCGGAAACAAACGGCGGGAGCCGCGAGCCCGAGGGTTGAGCGGCTCTCGCCGGATTGTTCCCTGGCATCAAACCTCAACAGGAACGGTCCAACACAACTGGGCCATCGCCTGCGGGGCGCGGCAGTCAAGTGCGGCGCAGCCTGCAGACGATGGCCCTTCGGGCTATAACCGCAGAAGGAAGATAAGATGAACCTCACGAAACTCGATTCGATGCGCGCCGCCAGGTGGCTCGCCACTGGCCTGCTCGGCATGGCGCTGGCGGGTCTGGCCTGCGCGCAGGGCGTCACCACAACCACCGTGCAGGGAACCGTCTATCTGGCCAACGGCCAGCCGGGCTCGGGAACCGTCCTCATCAGTTGGCCCTCCTTCACCACCGCCGGCGGCGCGCTCGTCGCAGCCGGCAACACAACCGCCGCCATCGGCGCGGATGGCTTCCTCAGCGTGAACCTCGCGCCCAATCTCGGCTCATCGCCCGCCGGACTCTTTTACACAGCCGTCTTTCAAATGAGCGACGGCTCCTACAGCACGCAATACTGACGGGGCAACGCCGCCGAATTACTCGGAGTTTTCCGCGGCGCTGTTTTTTAATCTTCCGCTGGCGTGAGGTGGGGCGTGGTGGTTTCCCACCCAGAGTTGGCGGGCATGGATGGAGCGGGAAGCATGCGGATGATGAATGAATTCGAGGCGCAGGTGCTGAGCGACTTGTGTGTGCTGAAGACGCAGATGAATGGGCTGATGGGCGATGGGAACGGCGGACGGATTGCCGATCTGGAGCGGCGCATGGAGCGGCACGAACAGAACCGGCAGCGTGCGAAAGGCTTTCTGGCAGCGGCAAGTGTAGTGTTTGCGGTGATCGAGGTGGCGGTGGAGACGTGGCTGCGGCGGTGAGGGGGCCGTTTGGGCGCGGAGCGGGTTGCGGGTGCGTGTACACTGCCCATGAGTGGGAGGTTACGGACCTATGCAGACACAGATTCAGGGCACAACGATGCCGGTGCTGAATGTGCAGCTGGAGCCGAATGAGAGCGTGTTCTCAGAGAGCGGCGAGCTGTCGTGGATGACGGCTTCGATCCAGATGATGACGCACACGCAGATGGGCGGCGGTGGCGGGCTGTTCGGCGTGCTGAAGCGCGTAGCCGGCGGCGGCAGCATCTTCATGACCGAGTACCGGGCGATGCAGTACCCCGGCGTGGTGTCATTTGCGACCAAGGTGCCGGGACACATTGTGCCGGTTCCGGTGGGTCCGGGTCAGGAGTACCTGGTGCATCGGCATGGCTTTTTATGCGCGACGCCGCAGGTGACGATCGGCGTGGGCTTTCAGCAGTCGCTGGGCGCCGGCATCTTTGGCGGAGACGGCTTTCTGCTGCAGCGCATCGCGGGCGGCGGGACGGCATGGCTGGAACTTTCCGGCGAACTGATCCAGAAGGATCTGGCGCCGGGCGAGGTGCTGCGCGTGCATCCGGGACACGTGGGCGCGTTTCAGGCATCGGTGGGGTTCCAGATCATGACGGTGCCGGGCATCAAGAACATGATCTTCGGGGGCGATGGGATTTTTCTGGCGGTGCTGCAGGGGCCGGGGACGGTGTGGCTGCAGACTCTGCCGATTTCGCGGCTGGCGCATCAGATCAGCGAGTATCTGCCGCGGCCGGAGAGCCGGCAGGTGGGACCTGCGGCGGGCGGGGCGCTGCTGGGCGGCATAGTGGGGTCGATTCTGGGCGGGGATCAGTAGAGGGCGATTCCCGCCTTGACCGCTGCGCAAGGAACGCGCGGCGGCGAAGGTGGGGTACCCGGTGGTGAGTGCGCGGTGCGGGTTCGTGCTTTCCCACCCATGTCGCCCGCTGAAGCGGACGCCATGGATGGGGTACCCGGAGTTGTTCTGGCACCGAAAGCCCAAAGCTGATGGAGGGGGAACCCGGCAAACCATGAACCTTGCTGTCACCCAACCAGGAATCCGACCGCGTCTGTCAGCAAATGCGCGAAAATGTTGCACGAGAGGTCGCACCGGAGCAGGTAAAGGCCAGTCAGAACAGCACCTCCAAACCCTGCGATGATCAAGTGCGGCCATCCCCAATAGGCGAGATGGGCAAACGTAAACGCAGCGAGCGAAATGCCGGCCGCAATCCATCGGACTCCAAATATCTCCGTCAGACGCTCAATCATGAAGCCGCGGAAATAGAGCTCTTCGAACACCCCAGCGCGAAGAACGAGGAGCAAACGAAACCAGATCGGCTGCGCTTTCACAGCGGTCATACCACTCTCGACCGGTGAAACTCCCAACAACGGAAAGACAAACAAATAGATCAGTACCATGCCGGCAATCATGATCGCACCTGCGGCGATGCCGTAAAGAAGGCTTTTCCAAGTCGGCTTGAAAAGTCGCACTGAAGTCAGCGGCCTGCGCTCAACGAAGTGAATGTAGGAAATCAGGACCACCGTGAAACCCCAATACACAGCCTCCCGGCCAATCTGGGCTGTGATGCCATCGCCTGATATGAGATGGGCGGCGATTGGGAGCTGGAGAAAGACCATCAATGCGATTGCCGCGATCGATTTCTTCCCCGAGCTCGTCAACTCTCTATCAACGTCGGGTGTTGACTGAGTCTCCGATTCCGCGTCCAGCACGGTGTTACCTCCTGATGGGACAGGGCTGACGAGCCTTTAGCTAGCAGCCATGCATTGACTGTAACGACCGTAACATGTAACGATCGTTACATGTCAAGTCGGAAAGCAGAATTGCTCGATGCCGCTCTCGGGTATTTGCTCAAACATGGTGTCGCGAACGCTTCCCTGCGTCCAATTGCATCGAAACTGGAGACAAGCCCTCGAATATTGATGTTCCATTTCAAATCGAAAGAGGGACTGCTGCGGGACGTCATGCAAGAACTCAATCTGAGACTTCAGAGATCACTTGGGACTCTTGTTGCAGCGCGACACTCTAGCCGCACTTCAGCAGCGCCCCTGAAGCTGTTCTGGGAGTGGGCGATCAGAAAAGAAAATCTTCCCAGCTTGCGCCTGCTGTATGAGGCTCAGATCATAGCCATGCAGAACCCCGCGCAGTATGGGCCTTATCTCAAGAAGGCTTCCAGCGACTGGCATGTGCTTGCGCTTCAATTGATGTCGGCCTCCAGCAAAAAGGATTCCTTGGCCACCCTCTCCATCGCCGTCTTCGACGGTTTGCTGCTGGAGTTGATGGCCACGGGAGATCGCCGCAGGCTTACGGCTGCTCTCGACGACTTCATCTTGATCGCCAGACACGCGGTCGGTCGGTCGCAGGCTTGATTGGCACTCTGATGCGCAAAGAACGGCAGCGGCGAAGGTGGGGCAACCAGTTTTCTTCCCGGGCGGGTCGAGGTTTTTGCTTTCCCACCCAAGGCGTTCGCTGCGCGCCCGCCTTGGATGGGGCACACGAGCAGTGTGCTAACGGCCGTTATGGGTTGGTTTGACGTAGGTTTCCGCGAAGGATTCGTCGGGGGAAGTGGCGGGCCAGCCGGCGATGACGAAGAAGACATCGAGGACGAAGAGGGCGATGGCGAGGTCGTTGTAGAGGTTGGCGCGCGGGGAGTCTGGCCAGAGCTGATTGGCGGCCCAGAGCAGGAAAGCGATGGAGAGCAGCGCGGCCTTGAAGAGCTCGGCCGGGCCGGGGCGGCGGATGGTCTGATAGACGAGATAGGCGAGCGCGATGAGGGCGAGCGGCAATGCGCCCAGAAGATCATGCGCGCGGGCGGGGAAGAGCGCGGGGGCTGCGTCCCAGACGAGCAGAACGACGACCGAGACCAGCGTGAGAGCGGCGAGCAGCAGGGGAAGCGCGCGGTGGGCGCGGTCAAGATGAGCCTTCATGCTTTCAATGTAGCAATCAGGCTGTAAGGATTTCGTTTGGGTGGGTACCTGGGTTCGTGCTTTCCCACCCATGTCGCCCGCTGAAGCGGACGCCATGGATGATTGCATGACAGCGTCGGCTCCCTGGGCCTGAGTAGACTGGTTGCTGCTAGACGACCGAAAAGCTCGGGAGAAGGGAGCCGAGCATGATGATTATAGGCTGTGATTTTCATCCTGGTTTTCAGCAGATCGCGTATGTGGATCAGGAGACCGGGGAGTACGGTGAGCGGCGGTTGCACCATCGCGAAGAGGCGGTGCGGTTTTACGGTTCGTTAGCGGGCAGGAGGGTGGTTGTGGGCTTGGAGGCGACGGGCAACGATCGTTGGTTCCGCAAGCTGGTGATGGAGGCAGGACATGAGCTGGTGGTCGGAGACGCCAGCGCGATTCATGCTTCTGCGCCGCGCGAGCAGCGGACCGACAAGCGGGATGCGCGGCACATCCTCAAGCTGCTGGTGGAGAACCGGTTTCCAGCCGTCTGGCAACCATCGGCCGGCAACGAAGCGCAGCGTCAGTTGCTGATGCATCGTTGCCGTCTGGTGCGGATGCGGACGCGGCTGAAGAACCAGTTGGATTCCCTAGCCAAGAGCGAGGGTCTGACGGGTTCGCGGAGCTGGTCCAGGCAGCGGCGGGGGCAGATCGAGGCGTTGCCGTTGACGGGTTGGTATGCTCAGCGGCGGGCCGATCTACTGGAGTTGCTGGATGGGCTGGAGTTGCGGATCAAGCCGTTGGACACGGCGGTGGAAGCCGCGGCCAGGCAAGATGCCGAAGCGCGTCTTCTGATGACCCATCCAGGAGTGGGCCCGGTGGTATCGCTGGCCTATGTGCTGGTGGTGGGCGACTGGAGACGTTTCCCGCGCGGCAAGCAGGTAGGCAGCTATCTGGGTCTGATTCCGTCGGAGGCCTCCAGCGGCAAGCGCCAGCAGCAGATGGGCCACATCACCAAGCAGGGCAACACGCTGCTCCGCTGGCTGCTGGTGGAGGCGGCCACTACGGCCCAGCGGTACGACGCCAGCTGGCATCGGCAGTATGTGCGGCTGTCGATGACCAGGCATCACGGCGTGGCGAAGGTGGCCATTGCGCACAAGCTGGCGGTGAGGTTGTATTGGATGTTGCGCTCCGGGCAGGACTACGGACGGATGATGGAGCGCGGTTCGCATGCGAGGCAGTCCGAGTGCCCCGTTGGTCGCACCAAGGGACCGATAGAATGATTGGACGCCTCGCCTCTTTCCGCGAGGGAAGAGTTTGAACAGGAAATCATGGTGCTTTACCAGGCCGAATACATGGTTGGTGGAACCTATTGGTTTGCCATCGAAAGTGATTGAAATCAAGGTGTGAGCTTGGGTCGTCTAGCGATGATGAACGTTTTGCAACTATGGAACGAAGATCAGAAAAAAACTCTGATCTTCGTTCCAAGCTCGATTGTCGAAGTGGCCGGGGCGGTGTCAAGGATCAAGATGAACGCCAAAGTGCGGCGCCCTTGACACCGCCCCGACCACAAAGAGA
>DAHUYD010000019.1 GCA_027315385.1 Acidobacterium sp. | reverse complement strand
ACATCGAAGGAGACGGAATACTCCGGGTTCGCCGCGGAGTTATCGGCAGCCGGGGCCACGCTCAGGTGCGAGAACGAGAACTTGGTGTACGACAGTCCGAAGCCGAAGGGGAAGAGCGGCTGGACATTGTTCGTCGTGTAGTAGCGGTAACCCAGAAACACGCCTTCCCGATAAAACACATTGGGATTGCGGCACGGATGATAGTACGGGCAACCGAGAAACACTCCTTCGGAATAGGGCGCCTTCACCATCACATCGGGGCTGGGGGGCGCGGGATAGTAGCTGTCATGGACGGGGTTCTGCTCCCACGACCGCGCCAGGCTGATCGGCAAATGCCCTTCGGGATCATGCTCGCCCGTGAGGATCTGCGCCAGCGCGCGCCCGCCTTCCTGGCCGGGATACCAGTTGTGCAGCAGAACCGGAACGTCCGGCAGCCAGCGGTGCATGTCGACATTGCCGCCGGCCGTGATTGTCACGATGGTGCGCGGGTTGACGCGCGCTACGGCATCAATCAACTGATCCTGCCCAAAGGGCAGCACGTACGTGCGATCGAAGCTCTCGCTCTCTTCTGACGGGTCGTAGCCTGCCGCCACCACGGCTGCATCGGCCATCGCGGCAATCCGTCTCGCCTCGGGCGTCACCAGATCGCTCACCGCGCGGATGCCCAGGCCGATGTGCGGCAACGCGGAGCGCGTCCAGTAGTCCAGCCGAACGGAAGCAAGCTTTCCGGCGGTGAGCGGAACTTCAGCATAGAGCGGGCCCTGGTTCTCGCGGGATGGCTCCGTAAGCACCGTCTTGCCGTCCACCGTCAGCTTCCAGGCGTCCTCGCCCTCGGCCCGCACCAGGAAGACGTAGTCGCCGCTCGTCGACGGCTTGTACTGCGCCGTGTAGCGGAAGCTGTGCTGGACGGGGCTGGGCTGCGTTCTGCCCGGATAGCCGACGATGTGCGAAACATGAAAGACCCTCGGGGAACCCTGAAAGTCCGGATTATCGAATGACTCCACCCTGACTTCATCGCCTGCCCAGCGATTCGGGTCGGGCTTGCCGGAGGCATTGTAGAACTCGGTCTGCCGGAACATTTCCTCTTCCGTGGGCAGACCGCGGGCATAGAGGACTTTCACTTTGCCGGCAAAGGCGTCCGCGATCCCCGTCATGAAGCTGACCGGCGCGTAAGCATCGACGTGCGAACTGCCCCCCGCGCCTGGCTCGGCCGGCCACGCATCGGGGCCCAGGATCGCGATCGTGTGAATCGCCTGCGGATCCAGCGGAAGCACGCCGCCTTCGTTCTTCAGCAGCGTGATGCTCTCAAGAGCCTCCTGCAGCGCAACCTTCCGGCCCAGCTGGCTGTATTTGGGGATGGAGGGAGCGAGCTGATCCTGATTGTTATTGGCCAGGAACCCGAAGCGAATGGCTTGCCGGAAAATACGGCGGACTTTCTGGTCGATCGTCGCGATCGAGACCTGGCCTGACTGAATGGCCGGAGTCAGGTTCCGCGGGTTCATGAAGTAGCCGCTCGGCATTTCCAGATCGAGTCCGCCATTGGCCGCGCCCACTGCAGAGTAGGTCGCCGCCCAATCCGACATCACGATGCCGCGGAAGTGCCAGTCCCTGCGGAGGACGTCGATGTTCAGGTGTTTGTTCTCGGTGGAATGAACCCCGTTGACCAGATTGTAGGAATCCATCACCGCCCCGGCATGGCCCTCTTTCACCGCGGCTTCGAACGCCGGAAGATAGATTTCGCGGAGTGTGCGCTCGTCCATGTCGGCGCTCAGGTTGTGACGGTTGAACTCCTCGTTGTTCGCGTCAAAATGCTTCACGGTGGCAATCACGCCCTGGCTTTGCACCCCCAGGATGTAATGCGCGGCGATCTGGCCGGAAAGAAACGGATCTTCGCCGAAGTACTCGAAATTGCGCCCGCCCATCGCCGCGCGGTAGATGTTCACGCCCGGTCCGAGCAGAAAATTGACGCCGCGCGCCCGCGCATCGTCCCCGATAGAAACCCCCATTTCGCGCGCCAGCGCCGGATCCCACGACGCGGCCAGCGCGATTCCGCCTGCGTACGCCGTATCCGGCCCCCACGTGCGAACCCCTTCCGGGCCGTCGCTCATCTTCAGGCGAGGAAACCCGACGGACGGGACCGCTTGAATGAACATGTTGTCTTCGCCGCCGATCAAATCCAGCTTCTGCTCCAGCGTCATCTTCGCAATCATGCCGTCAATCCGGTGTTCGATCGCCGGACTGTCCGCAACTGGGCCGTGGATTTCCGGCGCAGCATTCTGGCCGCGCAACGGCAGTACCAAGATTGTCGAAACTAGGCATGGAACAAGCAGCTTCCGGGATAAACCGCGCAATGAATCGCTCCTCAACAACGCTTACCAGACTCGCAGGAGCAAAAGCGGTTGTAAAGCGGAGAGGGAGAGAGGGCTGGACACTTTCGAGTCAGGAATCGGAATCTTCCGGGCGCTGGCGCTGGCCCTTTGCATATTCGTCCCACTGGCGCAGCACTCCTGGATCGCACTTGTGATCGAGTTCGGCGCGTTCCAGCTCGGCTTCCCACGCGGATGTGCCGACGGTGGCGAAGCACTGGCGGCAAATGGAATCGGTCGTCCCGCCAGGGTTGTCGCGATGGGCAAAGGCGCGGCGCGCCGGCGGTGCCATATCGTGCCTCCATTTCATTGCCCGGGGAGCTCCTGCGAATTCCGCGGTTTCGAGCCTGCTCTTGCGGAAGCTGTGCGAGCAATCAGCTCGAGGGCGATCCTGAAGTTCCACCACGGATCGACCCGGCAAGCGCCGCGGTGCGACGCTGGCGGTACGGTACAATCGCGCGTGGCCTGACGGCAGAGGTTGAGCGGGAACGATGGCGTATTTTCTGGGCGTGGATGCGGGCGGAACCAAGGCCGAGTTTGTTCTGGGAGACGAGACACGCGAGCTGGGGCGCGCTCGCATGGCCACTCTCAAGCGCATGAAGACGGATGCCCCGACGGCCGAGGCGAATCTGCAAAGCGGGCTGAATGCCCTGCGGGAGGCGACGGGCCTTGACCCTCGGGCCGTCACACGAACCTGCGTGGGAACGGCAGGCGAAACCGTTCCCCTGGTAACGGATTGGCTCCGCCAGGCCTTCGCTCAGTATGTCGGCGGAGAACTGCTCCTGGTTGGCGACGTCGAGATTGCGCTGGATTCAGTCTTCGCCGGCGGCCGCGGTGTTCTTGTGCTGGCTGGAACAGGTTCCAACGTGGCCGGACGTACCGCTGCCGGCGACGTGGTCCGTGCCGGCGGGTGGGGCCCGGCTCTCGCGGATCAGGGTTCAGGCCATTTTCTCGGGCTGGAGGGCTTGCGGCGAGGCTTCCTGGCCCGCGACGAAGGGCGCTCCACCCAGCTTCTGGACGCGGCACGGAAGTTCTGGCACCTGGAGACGCTGGAATCGCTCGTGGAATACGCAAATGCCAATCCCGCTCCGGATTATTCGCAGCTGGCTCCCGGCGTGGTCGCGCTGGCCGACCAGGGCGACCCCGTAGCCCGCCAGGTTGTCCAGCAGGGCGGCCGCGACCTGGCGATGCTCGCGGGGCTGGTCATCGAACGAATGCGGGCGCTCGAAGAGGCGGAGTTCGTGATTCCGCGCGTCGCCATTGCAGGGAGCATCCTGGAACGAGTGGCGGGCGTGCGCGAAGCGATGACGCAAGCCCTGGAGCACATGTATGCGGGCATCCAGGTGCTCCGTGAGCCTGCGGATCCAGCGGCTGGCGCACTCTGGCGAGCAAGAAAGGGCGCCTGACGGCGGCCATCGGCAGCAGTTGCTTTGCGTCGAAGCGGCGCAGCGTTGAAAATCAGCGTGAAGGGAAGGTGCGGATGAAGAAGCTCGCTGTTCCGATTCTGGCGCTGGCCGTGGCAGCGGCCGTGGTGGCGCTCAGGGCTCCCGCGCAGGAGCCGGTCATTCCCTACGCCCCTCCCCGCCCGGCGAACACCCTGGTGATGCTGCCCAACGGAGCCACCGTCCATGTGGAACTCGCCACGACCGAGGCGCAAAGGGAATTCGGCCTGATGGAGCGAAACCGCCTCCCGCAGGGCCGCGGAATGCTCTTCATCCATCGGCATCTTGCGGATCATGCGTACTGGATGTACCACTGTAGAATCGCCCTGGACATCGTGTGGATGGATGCGGAGCACCGCATCGTGGAGATGAGCCCCAACACCCCCCCATGCCGCGGCCAGGCGGCCACGTGTCCGAGTTACGGCGGACATCGGCCGTCCCTCTATGTGCTGGAACTCCCCTCCGGGGCGATTGCGCAGAACCACCTGAAGGTGGGGCAGAGGATCGATTTCAATGTGGAGGACTGACCAGCAGTCACGTACCAGCGGCCGGCAATCAGAGCCTGGGCGCCCGTTCTACCGCTTTTTCTTTTTCTGATCGTGCTTTGCCGACTTCGAAGGTTTCGCGGACTTCTTTGCCGTGGGCCTGGCGGCGACTTTGGTTAACTTCACCGGCTTGCGAACGGCAGCCTGCTTCTTAGGCGCGGGTTTGGCGACCGGCCTGGCAGCCTTCTTTGCGACGGGCACCGGAGACTTTGCGAGAGGCGGCGGAGATTTGGGCTTTGCCGCTGGCTTAGGCGCGGGTTTGGCGGCCGGTTTCGCATCCGGCTTCGCGGCCTTGGCGGCCGGCTTAGCCTCAACCTCGGCTGCTGCCTTCTTCTGATCTTTCGCTTCCGGCTTCCCGGCAGGCTTCGCCTCAGCCTTCCCCGGTTTTGCTGCGGGCTTCGCAGCTTCTTTCCCACCCTTCGCGGGACCAGCTTTGACGGCTTTCAGGGCAGGCGGCAGCTTTTCCGGATACTCCGGCTCATGCTCCTCGTCCTCGTCGTGGTCCTCCTCCTCGCCGGCCGCGCCCGCCGGGACTTCGATATCCTCTTCTTCCTCCTCAACCTTCGGCTCCGCCCGTCGGCGCGTCCGGCGGATCACCACCGGCGGCGGCGGCGCGGGCGGCGAGAACGGCTGGAGGAACGCGCGAATCTCCTCATCCGTCTCTAGCTTTGAGTCCATGAACTGGAAGAAGAGCGCCTCGGCCACATTGCCGTACTCCGGCAGCTCCGGCGTGATGCGCATCTCCGCCATCAGGGTAACCGGTATTTTTTGACGGGCTTCAGGCCAAACATTAAAGAAGTTGTTGAACTTCTCCCGCACCTGCGCGTTCTTTGAAGAGTACGCCAGCCACAAAACCGCTTCCGGCGAGTAGCTCGTCAGCAGTTTCCACGTCGCCGAAGGGGTCGTGGCGCCTTTACCCAGCAGTTCCTTCGCAAAGTCCCTGGCCGATTTCTCGAGGCCGTTCCACTGCTCCACAAAGCCATGACGCGGGAACGCACGCTTCAGCGAGGTGAGCTCCTTCGGCGGCATTTTGGCCGTCAGCAGTTCCATATGAGCCGCCGAGGTGTCGGGGTTCACGCCCAGCATGAGCAGCTTCACGTAGATCTGGGTGAGTTCCTCAAGACCCTTCGCATCCGCCTTGGCGGACGTCCAGGCGGGGCACAGCACCTTCATCCACCCCTCCGCCTCCAGCGTACGCAGAACCTTCAGCGGATCCTCTTCGTGGCCGATCTCTTCCAGCTCGTAACCGCGCAGGTATGGTGAGATCTGGTCAATTACGCCCTCCGCCCGGGCATTCTCATAGCGCTGCTTCGTGCGCGCCTCCATCTCCCACCCTGTACGGACGGCGAGCCGGACAGCGCGGATCATGCGAGAGGGATCATCGAGAAAACCATAGTTACTGGCCAGACGCAAATGGCGCAGCTCAATGTCGGCAAACCCATTCAGCGGGTCCAGTAGCAGGCCCCAGGAGCCCTCGTTCAGAGAAATCGCCATCGCGTTTGCGGTAAAGTCGCGGCGGCGGAGGTCCTCGAGGATCGGCGCCCAGTGGTAAACCGGCTTGCCGGGCTTGGGATATTCTTCGCGGCGGCAGCTGGATACCTCGACCCGAACAGACCCCGGAAACCAATAAAACAGGGTGCGGGAAGGCTCGTGCTCGCCCCACAGACTCGCGCCGCTCTTTTCCAGCGATTTCTTTAGCTTAAGGGCATTTCCCTGAACCGAAAAATCGAGATCGCGAACGGGAAAGCCGCTGGTCAGGTCCCGGACCGCGCCGCCGGCCAGGAATACTGTCATTCCGGCGCTGCGTGCGCCATCGCGAACTAGGCGAAGGGCGTTTTGCTGCGCGGCGGAGAGACGATTCTCGAGAAGATAGTTATAGTCGGGCATTGTGCTGAAGCAGCTGCTGGTCTTTCTGCTCCGATCTGACCTCCCTTGCCCGAACTACCCGCAATCATTTGAAACTACAGCCACTTACCGGACAGAGGAGCTGTAATCCGAACTAACAATGTAACATAATTGACGCGTGTGTTACCAGCGCATTTGCACAATTTTCGATGCGGACGTACGCGGATGTGCAACAATCCTTGTTTCTTTTCCGGATACCGTTCCAGAAGGGCGTGACTCAGGCATGGCGTCGAGCCGGAAAAAAGCGATCTTCCGCAAGCTCTCGCGCGACTGGCTGGCAGGCTATCTCCCGCCCGCCGATTTTGTCCGCGCAGGCAGCATCCAGATGCTGGACCTCGAAGGCAAGGTTGTGACCCTGGCCGCCGAAGACCTGAAGTGGATCTGCTACGTGCGGGACTTCAATTCCGGAGATCTGAACAATCCCGAGCGGCTGGTTCGCAGGACCTTCGCGGGGCGCCCGCGCGGCGAGGGATTGTTCGTCCGGGTCCGCTTGAAAGACGGCGACCTGGTGGAGGGCCTGGCGGCGAACGATGTCAGCCTGGTGGCGAGCGACGGCGTCTTCCTCACGCCTCCCGACCTGCGCTCGAACACGCAGAGAATCTGGATCCCGCGGAGCGCCGTTGACGATCTGGACGTGGTCGCGGTGATCGGGAAGAAGCCGCGGTCCGCCACCCAGCAGCCACCGCTCAGTGGCCAGCCGACCGAAGAGGGCGCCCAGAAAGAGCTGTTCTGAGACATCTGGGAAGCGGCCGTGAAAAACTGGCGGGTGGCATCCCAGTCCGGCGAGGAGAAAACATCCATGGAGATTCGGCGAGCGGGGTCGCAGGCCTCGGCCAATGGCAACCAGGAGTACTTTACCGGCGTCGTCCATATCGATCCGTTGTTCACCGCACCGGAGCCGGCGCGTGCGGTCGGTGCGAGCGTAACCTTCGAGCCGGGTGCAAGAACGGCCTGGCACACGCATCCGCTCGGGCAAACCCTGGTGGTGACCTCCGGTTGCGGGCGGGCGCAGCGCTGGGCCGGTCCTGTGGAGGAGATTCGCCCAGGAGACGTGGTCTGGTTCGCGCCGGCAGAGAAGCACTGGCATGGAGCCGCTCCCACGACCGCCATGACGCACCTCGCCATCCAGGAGAAGCTCGACGGCAAAACCGTCGACTGGCTGGAGCCGGTCAGCGAGGAGCAGTATCGCGGGTAGTGCCTTCCGCGCGCAAACGGGTAGCTGAGTCGTCTTGAGCCTGCTGGGAGCCAATTTTTCTCAGTTCGAGGAGCGAGGAGCGACGAATACTCGGTCTGGGGCGGAACTCTGCGTACCGAAGCCTCGTCGCGGGCGGAGCATCTGACAAGAGAGATCGCACGCAGGAGAGATCGCACGGAGGTACGGATGAAGATTGCTTTTCTCGGCCTTGGCAAAATGGGCACCGCGGTGGCGCGGCTGCTGCTGAAAGGCGGCGAGGATGTGACGGTGTGGAACCGCACGACCTCTCACGCCGAAGCGCTGGAGGGCGACGGCGCAAGGGTTGCGCTGATGCCCGCGGACGCGGTCGCGGGCTGCGACATTGTTTTCACCATGTTGATGGACGATCCCGCGATGGAGGCGGTGCTGTATGAGGGCAAGGTGCTGGAGGCGATGGGGAAGGGCGCGATTCACGTCTCCCTGAGCACTCTCAGCGTTGCGCTGTCGCGGAAGCTGACGGCGGAGCACGAGAAGCACGGCCAGCATTTCGTCGCCGCGCCCGTCTTTGGCCGTCCGCACATTGCGGAGGCGGGCAAGCTCTGGGTGGCGATGGCCGGCGCGCACGACGCGGTGAAGAAAGTACGTCCGCTGATTGAGAAATTTAGCCGCGGCATCACCGTCGTGGGGGAGACGCCGTGGAGCGCGCACGGGCTGAAGCTGGCGGGGAACTTTTTGATCACGGCGGTGATTGCGTCGCTGACCGAGGCGTTCCTGAGCGCAGAGGCGCTGGGGATCGAGCCGGAGGTCTTCCTGCAGACCGTCAACAGCGCCCTGTTCAATTCCCCGTTTTACGAGATGTACGGGAACATCATGCTGCATCCGCCAGACAAGCCAGGCGGAACGATGGCGCTGGGCGAGAAAGACACGCGGCTGTTTCGCGAGGCGGCGCACGAGCAGGGCGTGGCCACGCCCCTCGCGGATATTTTCCTCGCGACCTTCCATCGCGCGATTGAAGCGGGCATGAAAGACCGCGATTGGGCCGCTGGATACCTGCAGTTACAGCGTTCGGCGAAGACCGGCCAGTAGGACCGGGTTTTCGCCTGCGCGCCGGATGGGTACGATAAAGGCATGAGCAAGTACAGCCTGAAAGATCGCATCGTTTTCATTACGGGCGCCAGCGCGGGGATTGGCGCGGCGTGTGCGCGTGCGTTTGCGGCGGAAGGTGCGCGGCTGCTGCTGGCGGCGCGGCGCGTGGATCGTCTGGAATCGATGGAAGTGGATCTGCTGGAAGCGGGCGCGGCGGCGGTGCACGTCTTTGCGCTGGATGTGCGGGATCGCGCGGCGGTGGAGCGGGCGCTGGCCGGACTGCGGGCGGAGTGGCGGGAGATCGACGTGCTGGTGAACAACGCCGGCCTCAGCCGCGGCCTCGACAAGCTCTGGCAGGGCCAGCCGCAGGACTGGGAAGAGATGATCGACACCAACGTGAAGGGCCTGCTGTGGGTGTCGCGCCCGGTCGTCGCCGGCATGGTCGAGCGCGGACGCGGCCACGTGGTGAATCTGGGATCGACGGCGCAGGAACTGGCCTATCCCGGCGGTAACGTGTATTGCGGAACTAAAGCGGCGGTCAAGCTGATCAACGACGGGCTCCGCCAGGACCTGATGGGCACGCCGATCCGGGTGAGCGACGTGGGCGCGGGGATGGTGGAAACGGAGTTCAGCGAGGTGCGCTTCCGCGGAGATAAGGAACGCGCGGCGAAGGTCTACCAGAACATCACGCCGCTCACGCCGGAAGACGTGGCCGACGCGATCGTGTGGGCTGTCACGCGTCCGCCGCATGTCAACGTCGCCCATATCCTGATGACAACCATCGATCAGGCAAATTCGCTGGTGTTCAACCGGAAGAGCTGAGAGGCGGCCAGCTAAGCTCCGGTCAGCGAAGAAGCGGCCAGGGGCAGCTACGCCCGGACCGGCTGCACAGCTTTGGCAGAGAACTTTCTGCGGTAATAAAGTTGCCACCAGATACTGCCGGGGACGCCGATGATGGCCGGCCCGAGCCAGATCCACCAAACGTTGCCGAAATGCGGCGTGAGATTGACCACGGTGAAGGCCGTGAAGGCCGCGATGTAGCTGGCGATCATCCCGCGCATGTGGATGTACCACCAGAATTGCCTGTCGGCCGGTGGGCGAAGGAAAGTGTAGATCGAAGCGGCGGCGAGCAGCACGCCAATCAGTCCCAGGACCACCGCAACAACACCCATACCGCCGATGAGACGCGGATGCAGGATTCCCAGGAGGGCGAGCGCAGCGCTGGCTCCGAGGGTGACCAGCGCTGCGAACCAGTCGATGAAATGCGCCCTGTCGCCGCTCCCGAGCCGTTTCAGACTGAGGATGCGGTAACCCGAGAAGGCCGCATAGAAGCTGAAAACCGCGACCAGCGCGAGGAAAACAATGGGCAGAACAATGGAGAGAAAGAGCGCGGTAGCGGCTACGACCGCCATCGCCCAGAAATAAATCTTGCCCCAGCGGCGATGCGTGCGTCCACCCTTCGCGGTGAGCAGCGCAACGGGAGCGCAGATAAAGGCAAGGGCGCCGGCCGCGATGTGCACGGCGAGGGCAGAGCGCAGGACGAAATGCCAGGCGGGAAGCATCGATCCTCCGGAGAGAGGCGAACTGGGGCCGCTGCGCCTGGATTACGGAGTTGGCCGATGAAAAGTTCCCGGCGACACAGAGTAAAGAGTGACTCCGCGGCAACGGCCGGACGCGAATCCCGCTCTCAGAGCGCTGTCAGTTTCGATTCGATATCGGCCAGCGCGGCCTCGAGAGCCTGGCGGCGAATCGGATTCGACGTGCGCTCGTCCAGGATGCGCTCGCGCTGCAGTTCCAGCGACATGCGCTCGCGCAGCCGTCCCGCTTGCGCCGCGGCTTTCCGTTCCTCGCGCTCGGCTGTCGACGCCTCGCGTTCCTGCGACTGCTGCTCCACCTGATCTTCCACCGATTTGCTTTCCCATCCTCTGGCCATGCTTCTATGCTAACTCCTGAGGAGCCGGAGGTGCTGCATCTCAAAAGTACTGCCGGCAGGCGGGTGACTGCATGAAAGCCTGGAAAATTGCTTCCTTTGGACTGGAAAACCTGGAGTTAGCAACGCTGCCCGACCCAAAACCGGAGCGCGGCGAGGTATTGATCAGGGTCCACGCCGTATCGCTGAACTTTCGCGACCTCATGATCGTGCTCGGAAAATACAACCCGCGCATGCATCTGCCTCGCATTCCGTGCTCCGATGGCGCCGGAGAGGTCGTCGCCGTCGGGGAAGGGGTCACGCGCGTTGCCCCCGGCAATCGCGTTGCCGGAATCTTCATGCAGAACTGGATCGACGGCGAACCCGACGCGCAGAAGACGCGCGGCGCGCTGGGCGGCGACATCGACGGAATGCTGGCCGAATATGTGGTGCTCCGCGAAGAAGGCGTCGTGCGCCTGCCTGATCACTTGTCCATGCAGGAAGCCGCGACCCTGCCCTGCGCGGCCGTGACGGCGTGGAACGCGATTGTCCGCGCTGGTCGCGTGAAGCCCGGCGACGTGGTTCTCACCCAGGGCACCGGCGGTGTGAGCATCTTCGCACTGCAGTTTGCGAAGATGCTGGGCGCGCGCGTGCTCGGAATGTCCGGCAGCGACGAGAAACTTGCGCGCGCCAGGCAGTTGGGGCTGGACGCGGGCGTGAACTACCGCAATACCCCCGAGTGGGATACATGGGTCATGGATCAGACCGGCGGCCGCGGCGCCGACCTGGTGGTTGAAGTAGGTGGCGCGGGAACGTTCTCGCGCTCGCTGCGTTCTCTGCGCATCGGCGGAACCGTCGCGCAAATCGGCGTGCTGACCCAGAGCCCCGATGCCGTCGAGATTCCCCTGCTGCTCCACCGGCAGGTCCATCTCAGGGGGATTTACGTAGGATCGCGGGCCGATTTTGAGCATATGAACAGGGCAATTGCCCAGGCGATGCTGAAACCCGTGCTGGATGAGGCATTTAGCCTCAGGCGGGCGCCGGATGCATTAAGAAAAATGCAAAATGCCTCACATTTTGGTAAGGTGCCGATTCTCCTGAACGACTGACTTTCCGATTATTTGAGGCGACTTTCCCCCCGGAGTTGCATCAGAAGTAATGCGCCGAGGATGAGGAAAGGAGCGCGTATCTCTATGAAAGTCATTACTGCCTGCCTGCGCGCGGTTCTCAACTTTTTTGCGGAAGTTTTGTTCGGCTGCAGTCATTCGAAGCTGTCGCGCCCGTTTACGTTGAACCATGAAACCTATGAGGTCTGCCTGGACTGCGGAAAGCAAATCTATTACTCCGCGCAGGAGATGCGCCCCCTCACGCCCTGGGAAGTGCGGCGCATGAAGGCAGCCCAGGCCGGCGAGGTCAAGATCATGCCCGTCGCACCGGGAAGGCCGCGGCTGGTGCCTGCCAGCGAGCGCAATTCCAACCGCGCAGCGTGAGGTTGAAGTTGTCGTGGTACTTTTGGGGAAGGGAGCGCTCCGGCGCTCCTTTTCTCTTTGGAGCCCCATTGCGCCGGGACTAAGATAAACAATTGACAGCAAATGGCGCGCAGGGTCCTAACTCGGTGTCTGTCTGGCTTACTCGCGCTGGGAGCGGTCGGCTGCGGCAGTATGAACTTTCCCGCTCGCGCGGGAGCCGGCGGCCTCCAGATCGCCGCCTCGTCTTCCAACGTCTCAACCAACGGACAAATCGCCCTGCGCGCGACGGGTCCGCTGGGTGAAACACCGGCGGTCGTCTGGAGTGTGGTCTCCGGCACAAATGCCGCGGCGCTGGGGCAGGGAACAGTCGACGGCAACGGCGTCTACACTGCGCCCGGTTCCATCTCCGCGGACAGCGTCACGGTGCTGATTGAGGCGAAGCGGGCGGGCGACCCGGCCGACGCGGCATCGGCCACCATCACCGTCAGGCCTGGATTCGTACAGCCGCTTCTGCCGCAGGACGTAGCGCTTACCCCAGGCGCCACCGCCGGCGTGACCGCCGAGATTGCTGAAGTCGACGCCGGCGACGTGCGATGGTCGCTTTCCACCTCGCCCCGCGGCGCCTCCACGCTGCCCCCGGGAGTGCTGGGTTCGCTCGGCGGCAGTACCTGCCAGCGGAGCGAAGATCACTTCACAACCTGCACGGTCACCTACGGCGCGCCGGACGCGATACCCGCGCAGCCCGTCTATGTAGTCGCCACCGTAAATGGAAGCGGCGCCGCCGCGCCCCTGCGGGTGCTGATCAACAGCCGTGGCATCGTCAGCAATCCGATCGCGAATCAGGCGATTCAGGCGGGAATGGCCGCGCTGGGTACCTCCGGCGGGAATGACGGCGATTACGACACCTATCACGACGCCAAGGGCAATTCATACCTGGCGGATTGCTGCGGCGGCACCCTCGGCGCGCTCGTCCAGGACCAGCAAGGGAATCAGTACATCCTCAGCAACAACCATGTGCTCGCAGAGTCCGACCAGGGACACGTCGGCGACACCATCGATCAGCCTGGCCTCATCGATGGCGCATGCACCCCGCTGAACCGCCCCGGCTCGGTGGTCAATCCGATGGCTACGCTCAGGTACTTGGTGCCCCTGGCGTCGCGGCAGACGAATGTCGATGCCGCCCTGGCGCTGGCCGCGCCCGGAGCCGTCAATCCCTCAGGCGCCATTCTCGGCCTCGGCACGCCGTCCACCGACGGTCAGCTCAGCGCCGCTCCTCCCATGGCGGGCGCCGGCGAAAAGCTGACGGCGGCCAACCTGGGCATGCAGGTCGCCAAGAGCGGGCGAACAACGGGCCTGACCTGCTCCAACATTGACGCGGTCGCACTAACAGTGAAAATCGACTATTACAAGGATTGTGCGGAGACGCAGCCGTATACCACCAAGATCTACACCAATCAGATCGGGATCGGCGGATCGCATTTTACCGACAGCGGCGATTCCGGCGCGCTCGTCCTGGACGCGGCCAACTCGCAGGCGATCGGCCTCTACTTCGCCGGCGGAACGGACGGGGATGGACACGGGCTGAGCCTGGCCAATCCCATTGGCGACGTGCTGAATGAGCTCGGCACGGAGGCGGGCAACCGCATGAGCCTGGTGGGCGCCACAGCGCCCCATGCCATCGCGTGCCTGCGCTACGATCCGGCCGTGCCGGGCGCGCCTCCCGCAATCCCACCGGTGCTGCGCAGCCAGGCGCAGGCCGCCGCGGATGAATCCCTCGCCGCGCTGCGTCAGCGCGGGGTGCTCGGAACCGCGGCCGGCGCAAGTCTCGACGATCCGGGACAGCCGGCGGTCATCGTTTATGTGCCGGCTGCAGATACAAACATCCCGCCCACCGTCGATGGCCTGCGCACCCAGGCCATCGTAGCTGATCCCTCCGCGGTCGCCCGCGGCCAGGCGCCGGCCATGCCCGCGCTGCAGCCCGGACTGCATCTGACTCCGGACGCACTGGCCCACGCAAAACTGATTGCTCGGCAGGTCGCGCCCGCACTGATGACAGATCCGGCAATCTTCGGTGTGGGCGTCACCCAGAGCCGGGACAATCCGGCGGAAGCTGCCCTGCTCGTGCTGGTGGATATCGGGCGCACTCCGCGGTCCATGCCCGCCACCGTCGACGGCCTGCGCGTACAGTACCTGCGGCTGCATCGCTTCCATACCACGCGGGCACGCGGCTTCGCGCCCGCGCGGACGACGGCATGCTCGCTGAAGGGGCTCAAGCCCAAAAGCAGCGGTCGGCAATAAAGCGGCCGCTGATCGGCGGTCAGCCACGCGTGTAAGGCCCATCCTCACCCCTCCAGCGCCGCCATGGTCTCCGGAGCCGGAGCTTCCTGGCGGAACTGGCCCTCCCACCGGGCGACAACCGCGCACGCCAGGCAGTTGCCGGTAACGTTGATGACTGTGCGCCCCATGTCCATGATCGCGTCCACGCCCAGAATGATGAGGATCGGCGCCGCCGGCAATCCAAACATCGACGCTGTGGCCAGCAGCAGCACCAGCGCCGCGCGCGATACTCCGGCGACTCCCTTGCTCACCACCATCAGCACCAGCAGCATCAGCATCTGCCGCCCAAAGCTCATGTGGATGCCCGCGGCCTGGGCTGTGAAGATCGATGCAATCGAGAGATACAGCGCCGACCCCGCCATATTGAACGCATAGCCGGTGGGAATAACAAACGCGACGATGCCGCGCGGGACGCCAAAGGCTTCCATGGCCTCCATCGCGCGCGGCAGCGCAGCCTCGCTGGTGCTCGTGGCAAAGGCGATCGTGGCGGGCTCGGCGACGGCGCGGAGGAATCCGCGAATGGGGATCCGCGCCAGCAGCGCCGCGGGCAGCATGCCGGCCACCACGAACACGATCAGCGCGGCGTAAAGCGTCAGCACCAGCTTTCCAAGGCTGAACATCACCCCCACGCCGGAGTGCGCCACGGTGTACGCGAGCGCCGCGCCGACGCCCACCGGCGCGTAGTACATCACGTAGTTCGTGAAGACGAACATCGCATCCGTCAGCGATTCGGCGACCCGCAGCAAAGGCGCGCGGCGAGCTTCGCTGAGGCGCCCGAGCGCGAGCCCGAACAGGATCGCGAACACGGCAACTTCCAGGATGTCGTTCCTGGCAATGGCGGCCGCGATGTTATCCGGGAAGATGTGGACGATGAACTGCTGCCAGCTCAGAGCCGGCGCGGAGGCGATCGCGTCGGCATCGATGCCTTGCCTGTGGACGACGTCGAGTCCGGCGCCCGCGCGGTCCAGATTAATGGCCGCTAGTCCGATCAGCAGCGCAATCGTGGTCAGGATCTCGAAGTAGACAAGCGACTTGACTCCCAGGCGCCCAACCGCTCGCCCGTCCGCGTGGCCGGCAATGCCCGTAATCAGCGTGCCCAGAATCAGCGGCGCGACGATCAGCCGGATCAGGCGAAGAAAGATGTCGCTCAGAAACCGGCTGGCAAGAGCCGCATGCGGCGCGTCTACGCCAAGTTCGAGCCCCGCGATCATGCCAAGCAGGATCCATCCGGTGAGCGACTGCCGTCGCAGGCAGACCCACGCGAACAGGATCAGCGCGGCAAGCCGTACCGCCAGGTCCGCCGAGCGCGACGCAGGCGCGAAATGCTGCGCAAGAGCCCCCGCCGCGTACAGAACTGTCCCAGCCACCACCAGAGCGGCAACACGGCGCTCACGTTCGGCGGGTTCTGGAGTGGAAGGCGGCATGGAACAGTCAGCATAGCGCGATTTCGCCACAGCCGAATATCGAACATTTCCCCCTTGCGGTGATCTATCCTGAGGTCTGGAAATCTTCCATGCGAAGTCGCTTACGCCTTGTTGTGTTCGTGTCGTGTGCGCTGACCGTGGGCGCGGCGGCTTCCGCGCAGATGCCGGAGCCGCCTTCGACCACCCAGCCTGCTCCGCAAACCGGGAACTTGCTCACCAATCCCGGCATATCCCCGGGCCAGCACTTCCTCTATCAGCTCGATGAGAAGTTTGCCGCGGATACAGCAAAGGGCGGTGGCGCCGCCTTTGCATCGTGGTTCGCGCCGGATGCGGTGACGCTGGCGAACGGCAAGGCTCCGGTCGTCGGACACGATGCCATTGCCGCGGAAGCCACCTGGAAGCCGCAGACCTATCAGCTCACGTGGACCCCGGAGGGGGCGCGCCTCGCGCCCGGCGGCGATATGGGCTTCACCTGGGGTCACTACCAGGGCGTCTCAAAGGATCAGGAAGGGAACCCGGTTACGACTTCCGGGCGCTACATCACAGTTTGGAAAAAGCAGCCGGACGGGCAATGGAAGGTCGCCCTGGACGCGAGCAATGACGGGCCGCCGGAGGATTGCTGCCGCTTGCCCCAGTAAAAACTCCGCAATATTTCATCGGAGACATCCTCGAAGAGCAGCGGAAGTTCGGCTCATCGAGCGGCGCTTCGATACGAGTCGCCCGGAACTATACCGATTCCGCAGTCGCATTGGTATCTCCAGTTCGACGCGGTTGGCTGGAGGGTGAATGCCCATTTCGGCGCTGGTCGGCTTCCCATCGTCCCGAAGACGGGTTCGCGCGGGATGGGTGGTCCTCGGCCTGGCCGCGGCGGGGCTGCTTCCACTGCCTGCCGCCTCTCAAACCAGTCCCGCGCAACGGCACTCACACAGGATCGCCCCCGCCGTGATCGTGAAGCCGTCGTCATTCGCCATCGCATCGGCGAGGGCGCTTACGGTGACCGTGCGCGTGAAAGGCGACAGCGGTGAGCCGGCGCCAACGGGCAGCGTCACCCTGAGCAGCCCTGGTTCTTCACCCGAGGCGAAGACGCTGAGCGGCGGCAGCGCCACCTTCAGCCTCACCGGGGGGGCGCTGGAGGCATTCGAGTGCTACTCCGCAACCGGACTGCCTGCCCCCACGGACATTTTGCTCGCCGACTTTGCTCCGGATGCGGCGAGTGCCTCGACCTATCGCCCCGCCTCCGGTCAAACCTCGGTCACGGTAGTGGGAGCGTGTACGGCGCTCAACCCCGGCCTGCTGGCGATCACCTGGCAGCAGGCGAAGCTCCAGGCGACTCCCTTCTCCATTGAAGCAAGCTCAGCCCCTGGCCTGCCCGTGCCGACAGGTACGGTTACGCTCACCACTGGCAATTCCACGTCTCCTCCGGTCATGCTGTCGAACGGAACAGCAACGGTGAGCATCCCGCCGGGCACATTCACCACCGGCTCGAACGTCGTTTACTCCAATTACGCCGGCGATGCCAACTACCTGCCGCGCCCGATGTCCGCGAGCGCGCTCGTTTCGGTGGGCGGGGTTTCGGTGACGGTCACGCCTTCCGCTCCGCGCACTTCCTCCACGCAGCCGCTTACCGTCACGGTGAGGGTGGATGCGGGCCCCGGAGGTCCGGCGCCCACGGGCATGATTGCGCTGATCAGCGGCAGCTATATGTCAGAGGCCATGCAACTGACCAACGGCCGCGCAGCCATCACCATTCCACCCCGCACGCTGCCCGCCGGGAACGACACCATCGAGGCGGACTATGAGGGCGGCAATTATGCTGAGGCGAGCGGCTTCGCGCAGGTGACGGTAAATCTCCGGCATTGAACTCAAGACCCCTGGCATCCCCAGCCTCCGAACTCTGTGGAAATGTGCTCCGGTATCTCGCACGGCTTCTTTGCGGCGGGATCGCTCCCCCCTGAATCCACCGTCGACCGAGCAATTCTCGCGGGATAATCGGACTTATCTTCCCGCCTGGCGTGTATTATTTGCCGCATGCAACGCCTTAGATGCCAAAGTAACCAAAGTTTCTGCCTTACCTGGCAAAAAGGTGTTGCCTCTGAAAAAAAAGTGAGTATTATCCGTTCAGCATTTCAATCAGTGTTTTTGCCTGAAAGGCTGCGGACGCAAGGCACGATAGAGCAGGGCAATGCCTGGCTCCTCTGAGTCAGGAAAGCACGATCGTCCTTTCCCTCGTTCCAGCGGCTTCGGTCGACCTGTGCGGCCTCAATGCGAGGTGTAAACCTCAGCATGCAGCCGCAGTGTGTACGACGAGGTCGTCGAGCTCACTTGGGCTCAGACTGACCCACACCTATCGATGGCTTGAAGACTTCCTGGCGCGCGAACCGCCGCCCGGGAGCCCACGCGGACCTGTGCCCTGAAGATTGGGGCGGCAAACCGATTGAGGATCTCAGCGCATGAAGCAACTTCGTACTCTGCTCTCCTTCGTGCTTTTCGCACTCGCCCTCCCCGCCTTTGCTTCTGTCAACGTCAGCAGCCCCGGCAACGGCGCTTCGCTCACCACGCCGTTCAAGCTCGCTGCAAATGCATCCAGCTGTTCCAGTCAACCCATCAGCGCCATGGGCTATTCGCTCGATAACAGCAGCGACACAACTGTCGTCAGCGGCGCCTCCATCGATGCCAGCGTGCCCGCCCCAACCGGTAGCCACACTCTCCATGTGAAGGCCTGGGGGAACAAGGGCGCCTCCTGCGTCACCGACGTGACCATCCAGGTCACTGGCTCGGTCGCCGCTTCCGATGGGGTCACCGTCGGCAGCCCCGGCAATGGTTCCAGCGTTACGTCGCCTTTTCAGCTTTCAGCGAATTCCACCACCTGTTATGGCCAGCCGGTCGCAGCTATGGCATATTCTGTCGACAATAATGCCGACTCCGCCGCCGTTGGTCAGACGTCTCTCGATGCGTCCGTTTCCGCGGCTGGCGGCACACACACGCTTCATGTGAAATCCTGGGGGAATAAGGGAGCGGGTTGCGACGCGAACGTCTCCGTTACGGTTTCCGGAGCCGCTTCTTCCGGATCGAATGGTTCCGCGGACGGGATCAGCATCAGCAGCCCAGGAAATGGCGCGACCGTCGGCTCCCCGTTCACCCTCACCGCCTTCGCTTCCAGCTGCTCGGGCCAGGCCGTCACCTCGATGGGCTATTCGCTCGATAACAGCTCCTCGACCACTGTGGTCAGGAGTACATCCGTTGGCGCATCGGTCTCCGCTTCGGCCGGTACGCATACGCTGCACGTCAAATCATGGGGCAATGGGGGCGCGGGTTGCGTGGCTAACCTCACCATCGCCGTGCAGGCCGGATCCACGACCTCCGGCGGAGGCACGAACTCTTCCGATGGCGTAATCGTGAGCTCGCCAGGGAACGGCTCGACCGTCGGTTCGCCGTTCGACGTCGTGGCCGGCTCATCGAGCTGCTCCGGGCAGCCGGTCAGCGCCATGGCCTATTCCCTCGACAGCGGCGCTGACATCGATACCGTGAACGCCACCTCGCTGAACGCCTCGGCCTCCGCGTCGGCCGGAGCCCACACGGTCCACGTAAAGTCATGGGGCAACAAGGGCGCTGGCTGCGTGGCGAACATCGCCATCAATGTTGGCGGATCCGGCGGCGGGTCTTCCTCCAGCGGTCCCAGCATTCCCTCCTATGCAACCAGCGTCAGCAGCCTCCAGACTCTGGGTTCCTGGAAGGAATCCTACGACAATGCCACCTCCGGCGGCGCCAGCGGCAGCATGGCGTTGGTCGGGTCCCCGGCAATCAGCGGAAATTCCCGCCGATTTGTCACCGGCTTTTCCGCAGGCGGTGGCGAGCGCTATTACCTCTCCTTCGGCGACGATACGAGCGCGCAGAACTTCGTCTACGACGCCTGGGTCTATCTCACCACCTCCGCCAGCAACATGGCGAATCTGGAACTGGATATGAATCAGGTGACGGCGAATGGTCAAACGATCATCTACGGCTTCCAGTGCGATGGCTACGCGGGCGTCTGGGATTACACGGAGAATTCCGGCAGCGCCAGCGGGTACAACGATACCTGGGTCCGTTCGTCGCAACCCTGCAACGTCCGCAACTGGGGCAGAGACGCCTGGCACCATGTCCAGATCAGCTACTCCCGCAACAGCTCAGGCTATGTGACCTATCACACCGTCTGGCTCGACGGTAAAGCGCAGCCCATCAACGCGACCGTGTATTCGGCGTTCGCCCTGGGATGGGCGCCCACCCTCGTAGCCAATTTCCAGGTCGACGGCCTGGGTTCGGGCACGAACACCGTCTATCTCGATAAATTCACCGTCTATCGCTGGTAGATTCGAGCTGCCATGGCTTCGGCAACCGTACCATGGAGGCGTACTGGACTGGAACTGCATCGCCGTGCGCGCAGGGCGCAAACGGGGCTGGAGCGAACCTGCAGCTCACCATCGCCCCCCAGTCCGCGAGGAGCAACAATCAGGTGGCGAGCTACCTCTGCGACGATGCAGGCGACGTGACGAACGACAACCGGAACCACTATATGTACGATCCCGACGGCCGCATCTGCGCGGTTTCCGGTTTGCTTGGAAGCGAGGAGTACCTGTACGACGCCGGTGGCGACAGCGTGGGCAAGGTG
>DAHUYD010000018.1 GCA_027315385.1 Acidobacterium sp. | reverse complement strand
AGCCGCACATCGCTGAATCCGCCAATCGCGGTGAAGTGCGCGCTCTGGACGCGATACTGCGCGGCAAACCGGGTCAGGCCGGCGAAGGGCTCATCTCCCGCCCTGAAGATGACGGCAAACTCCCGCTGTCCGCGGCTCTGGCTCAGCAGCTTGACCTGCATGCCCGGCGCGGAGCCGTGAGGACCAGCCTGCGATGGCGGGACATATTGCGGAGTCTGCGCGGCGAGAGACAGGGGCAGCAGTCCCGCCGTCAGAACCACGACGATTGCGCGCAGAAGAGGCTGCATCGATCCCCCCTTGCTGTCGAGTCCCGCTACTTCGTGGAATCGGCGCCAGCGACTGCCCGGCCCGGCATGCCAACAGCGGCCACCAGCATGTCTTCCTTGCGCATCACCAGGTTGGTCGCGTTCAGGCTGGCCAGCTCGAAGCCGTGACCGTGCGTAATGGCGTCGGTCGGGCAGGCCTCCACGCAGTAGCCGCAGAAGATGCAGCGGTTGTAATCGATGTTGTAAACCTTCGCATAGCGCTCCGCGCTGGAGATGCGCTTCTCCGCGGTATTCTCGGCCGCCTCGATGTAAATGCAGTTGGAGGGGCAGGCCGCCGCGCAGAGAAAGCAGGCCACGCACTTTTCGAGGCCGTTCTCATCGCGCTGGAGGACGTGGGCGCCGCGGAAGCGCTCCTGCAGCACCGCTCCGCGCGTGGGGCCCTTGCCGTCGGGGTAATTTTCCACTTCGGTGGGCTGGAACATCTCGCGGAAAGTGATGCTCATGCCTTTGGCAATGGCCGCAGCGTTGCGCACGATGGACATGAGTTCAGTATACGAAATGGCCGGCGCGGCAGGGTTGCGCTGCGACATCGACAGAGCCCCCCGCGGATCGAGGGAGCCTTCGCCGACCTCGGCCGGAAACTCGCAGCCGAGGCGAAGAGGCTCACGGCCATCGACGTGGTCATACCGGCATAGAGGGTGTCAGGACGCGACTCCTCCGTGCTATCCTCACCGTGAGTTGCCACGATGCGCCGCGCCGCCTCCAACACGTCCGCACGTCACCGCTGGAGCCGGACTCACGCCCGCGCGATCGCCCCGCGACAGTTCCTCCGCGTTCTTCCCACGCGCACGCGACCGAGCCTGTTCGGCAGCGACTAGTCTCCGCTGCCCCGGCGCTCTCTCGGAGCCCCAGCGCCGCGCCCGAACATGACTTTTCCTCCCGGATGCGACCTCTCCGATGGTCCCCACCCCGGCCTTCAGCACGCAAGGAGATTCCCATGACGGTATCGCCCGAAATTGTTACTCAGTACGGACCCAAACTCCACGGTTCTCTGCCCGGCCCCAACGCGCGCCGCATCGTCGAAGGAGACGATCAGTGGATTTCGCCGAGCTACACGCGCTCGTACCCTCTTGTGGCAAAGCGCGGCCGCGGCGTCCGGGTGGAGGACGTGGACGGCAATCAGTTCCTCGACTTCGCGGCGGGCATCGCGGTCTGTTCGACGGGGCATTGCCATCCTGAGGTGGTTGCCGCCATTCAGGAGCAGGCCGGCGAGCTCATCCACATGTCGGGCACGGATTTCTACTACGAGAGCCTGGTTACGCTTTCCGAGCGCCTCTCGAAGATCGCGCCCATGCCCGGCCCGCACCGCTTCTACTATGGCAACTCCGGCGCGGAGGCGATTGAGTGCGCGCTGAAGCTGGCCCGTTACCATACGAAGCGCCAGAATGTGATCGCCTTTCTCGGGGCCTTCCACGGGCGCACCATGGGGGCGTTGTCGCTCACTGCGTCCAAGCCGCAGCAGCGCCGCCGCTTCGCGCCGCTGGTTCCGGGCGTGACGCACATCCGCTATCCCAACGCCTATCGCGGCTGCGAAGGCGGCCCGCAGGAGACGGAGGCCTTCGCCCTTGGCTGCGCTCGCTACATCGAGGACAAGCTCTTCCACACTGTTCTTGCGCCGGAGGAAGTCGCGGCCATCTTCGTCGAGCCCATCCAGGGCGAAGGCGGCTACGTGGTCGCGCCCACGATCTTCATGCAGGAACTGCGCCGGATCTGCGACAAGCATGGCATTCTGCTCGTTGCCGACGAGGTCCAGTCCGGCGCCGGACGCACCGGCAAGTGGTGGGCCATTGAGCACACCGGCGTGCAGCCCGACATCGTGTGCATGGCCAAGGGCATCGCCTCCGGCATGCCCCTCGGCATCTGCATGAGCCGTGCCGACATCATGGACTGGAAGCCCGGTTCGCATGCTTCCACCTTCGGCGGCAATCCCGTCTGCATCGCCTCGGCGCTGGCCACCCTGGACGTGCTGGAGCGCGAAGGCCTCTCGAATGCTGCGCAGCGCGGCGAGCAGGCTTTCCGCCGCCTCAAGACCTGGCTATCGCGGCATCCCGTGGTCGGTGACGTGCGCGGCCGCGGCCTCATGATCGGCATCGAGATCGTGAAGGATCAGAAGTCGCGCGAAGCCGCGCCCGAATTGCGCGATCGTATCGTGGAGTTAGCGTTTGAGCGGGGTCTGCTCATCCTTGGCTGCGGGGAGAATTCGGTTCGGCTGGCGCCGCCGCTCATCGTGCGCGAGCAGGAAATCGAGGTCGCTCTCGACATTCTGGAGGAGTGCGTGCGAGTGGCCGAAGAGGAACTGGCCCGGGCGGGTCACGCGGCCGGCTGAAGCAGCCGGAGATAATTGGCCCCACCCTGTCGTCAGGGCAGGGTGGGGTGAACACCCGCCTCATCGATTGCCGCCGCCTCCCGGATGGCGTTTCGCCTGCCGCCGGAAAAAGATTCCGATCGCCAGAAACAATGCGGAGATCCCCGCATCGGCAAGCCCCACGCCCAGTGCGCCGTGATGCATGCCCAATGCGGCGTCGAAAAACCAGACTGCCGCGCCCAGAAACCAGATCCAGTTGAATTGCCGGCCCACAATTTTTGGGATGCGCCGATCCCCCTCCTGCGCAAACAGGATAGCCCTGGGGCGGGGAAAATACTTGCTCCGTGCACGGTTGTCAGGCGCAGGATGTTGCGCACATAGCGCCGACAGGAGTTGTAACGCACCAAAGCCTGTTATTAACGTTCGCGTGGGCAGCGGCTGGCTGACGACGCATACCGATCCCCCACCTCCACCCTCGCTGTGCTACCATCCGAGTTTCCGCGGTTGTGCGGCCCGGTCCGCCGCCGTTAGGTTGGCCTCACCATGCCGGACGAGGACACCCGGCCACCTTCACGCCGGAACTCATTCCGTCTCTCCGCTGACGCCTCTCGCGACGCCCTCCCGAAGTCCCTGTGCCGGGCATCACTGTGGGCCCCTGCCCGTCTCGTTTCTACTGTCGTGTCTTTTCCGGCTCTCCTTCTGAGCCGCCGGTATCCCGTCGAACAAGGAGCTTTTTATGAAGAGCTATCCAGGAAGTGACATTCGCAACGTAGCTGTAGTGGGGCATGCGCACAGCGGGAAGACCACGCTCGTCTCCGCTCTGCTGCATGCCGCAAAAATGACTCCCGCCCTGGGCCGCGTCGAAGACGGTTCGGCTGTGACCGCCTACGACGAGGAAGACGTGGCCCGCGCCACCACGATGCAGAACGCCGTGGCCTATGCCGAATGGAACGGCGTTAAGGTCAATTTCATCGACACACCCGGCTTTCATATGTTCGTTCATGAGGCCCGCTCGGCGATGCTCCCTGTGGAGTCGGCGCTGATCGTGGTCCACGCCGTCAACGGCGTGGAGGCCATGACCGAGCGCGTGTGGAAGTACGCGGAGGAATTCAATCTGCCTCGAGTGCTCGTCCTCAGCCACATGGACCACCCGCGGGCCGGCGAGTCGGCGGCGGCGACGCTGTCGACACTCCACGAGCGCTTTGGCCGCCAGTGCATTCCCGTCCAGCTCCCCATCGCGGGCGACAAAGGCTTTGAAGGGGTTGTCGACCTCGTGACCATGCAGGCATTTTTCTACACACCTGGCGGCGACGGTCACGGCAGGATTGCCGACATCCCCGCGCATTTGGCCGAGCCCGCCCAGCGCGCCCATGAAACCCTGGTGGAACTGGTGGCCGAAGGCAAAGACGAGCTGATGGAAGAGTACTTCCGCGAAGGCACCATCCCGGAGGAGCACCTGATTGCCGCGCTGCATGAGGCGATCCGCGAAGACCGCATCTTCCCGGTGCTGTACGGGAGCGGCCTGGCGAACGTCGGCACCGATCATCTTCTCGATTTCATCAAGGTCTACGCGCCTGCTCCCATTGAGCGCGCTCCTGTTGCCGCCCGCGCCGCGCTGCAGGCAGTCGCAGCTGGTGGCGGCGAGGCCGCCGGCGAGGAATCCGAGGGCGTGACGCGCAAGGTCGACGATGCCGAGCCGCTGTCGCTGTACGTATTCAAGACGATGTCCGACCCATTCGCGGGACGCATCAGCTTCTTCAAGGTCTTCTCCGGCTGCCTGAAGAACGATGCCTCCGCGCAGAACTTCAGCCGGCGTACCCCGGAGAAGTTCTCCCACCTCTCGATCATGCAGGGCCGCAATGCTGTGGCCGTCTCAGAGCTGCACGCCGGCGATCTGGGCGCAGTGGCCAAACTCAAGGAGACGCTGACCGGCGATACGCTGGGCGACCGAGCGCACGAGATATTTTTCGAGCCGGTGGCGCCGCCAGAGCCGGCGATGACCTGGGCCATCGAGCCGAAGTCGCGAGCGGACGAAGACAAGCTCGCGCCCGCGGTACACAAGCTGATGGAGGAGGACCTGATGGTTCGTTTCTTCCGCGACGCGCAGACGAACGAGTTCCTGATCGCGGCGGCGGGGCAGCCGCATATCGAGTCGCTGGTGAACAAGCTGCGCAAGCGGTATCACACCGAGGTCACGCTGAAGGCGCCGCGGGTGCCGTATCGGGAGACGATCCGCGGGCGCGCCGACGCCCAGGGGCGCCACAAGAAGCAGACCGGCGGCCACGGCCAGTACGGCGACTGCAAAATCAAAATGGAGCCGCTGGCGCGAGGGGCGGGCTTCGAGTTCGTCAACGATGTTTTCGGCGGAGCGATTCCGCGTAACTTTATTCCCGCGGTCGAGAAGGGCATCCAGGAGTCAGCCGCGCGCGGCTATCTTGCCGGCTACCCGGTCGTCGACTTCAAGGTGATCCTCTACGACGGGAGCTACCACGATGTGGATTCAAATGAGCTGTCGTTCAAGATGGCCGGCCGCCTCGCGTTCCGCAAGTGCATGGAGCAGGCCAAACCGTCGCTGCTGGAGCCCATTATGCGTGTGGAGATTGAGGGACCGCAGGAGTTTGCCGGCGCGCTGATGGGCGACCTGAACCAACGGCGCGGCCGTGTGCAGGGCATGGAAAGCCATGGCGCTACGACGCTGATCCGCGCCGAGGTTCCCATGGCGGAAATGCTGACGTACGGGCAGACGCTCACGGCGATGACGCAGGGCCGGGGCAGCTTCCACATGGATATGGACCACTACGACATCGTCCCGC
>DAHUYD010000006.1 GCA_027315385.1 Acidobacterium sp. | reverse complement strand
ACACGCTCGGGCTTGTGGTTGGCGGTACGCGGCTGCTTCTTGATAAGCTGCTTCATGGCTGGTCTCCTTTTGCACCTCGAGTGCGTACGGAAAGCCTAACTTCCTATGAGGCCAGCCGTCTCATCCCATCTGGTATTCACTTTCGCGTGGGCAGCGCGAAAGTGAATACCAGGCTCTATGGCCTGGCGGACTCCATGTACCGGCGGCCCACCACCTGAAATCGTCCTGACAGGACGCGGGCGATGGCTTCGGGGTAGGCCTGGTGCTCCTCGTTGAGGATGCGGCTGGCCAGAGTGCGAGCGTCGTCGGTGGGCAGGACGGGGATGGCTCGCTGGAGGACGATGACGCCGTGGTCGAGTTCCTCATCGACAAAGTGGACGGTGCAGCCGGCGACCTGGACGCCGTAGTCGAAGGCCTGCTGCTGCGCGTCGAGGCCAGGGAAGGCCGGCAGCAGCGAGGGATGGATGTTGAGAATGCGGTGGGGGAAGGCGCGGACGAAATCCGGCGAGAGCAGGCGCATGTATCCGGCGAGGCAGACCAGTTCGACGTGGTGCTGGCGGAGGCAGTCGACGACGCCGGCATCGTGCTCGGCGCGCTTGCGTCCGCGGGAGTCGAGGGCGACGGCGGGCAGGCCGCGCTGGCGGGCAGCGTCGAGGCCAGGCGCGCCGGGGACATTGGAGACGACGACGGCGATGCGCGCGCTGGGGATGGTGCCCGCGTCGATCGCGCCGGCGATGGCGAGGAAGTTGGAACCGCGGCCGGATATTAATATTCCGAGGTTATGCATGGCGGTGTGAGAGCTGCTGATTGCTGGTTGTTCGTTGTCAGAAAATGCAGGTCCTTCGACTTGTTCGTTCGCTGACGCGAATGAACTTCGCTCAGGAGCGCGATTTATGCATAGATCACGCGGCGGTCGCCTTTGACGATGCGGCCGATGACATAGGCCTTCTCGCCGGCGCGGTCGAGCATGGATTTGCAGCGCTTGAATCGTTCGGCGGGGACGACGGCGATGAGTCCGATACCCATGTTGAAGGTGCGGAGCATCTCGTCCTGCTCGACGTGTCCGAGGTCGCGGAGGTGGTCGAAGATGGGCAGGACGGGCCAGGAGCCGAGTTCGATATGGGCGGAGACGGATTTGGGCAGAATGCGGGGCAGGTTGCCGGTGATTCCGCCTCCGGTGATGTGCGCGAGGCCGACGGCGTAGTCGCTGGCCATGAGCTTTTTGATCAGGCCCAGGTAGCTGACGTGGGTCTTCATGAGCGCGGCGCCGGCCTTTTCTTTGAGCTCGTTAACGTACTGCTCGGGCCTGTAGCGGGCTACGTCGAAGAAGAGACGGCGGGCGAGGGAGTATCCGTTGGTGTGCAGGCCGGTGGAGGGGAAGCCAAGGAGGACGTCGCCGGGACGGATTTTCTGGCCGGTGATGAGTTTGGCGCGTTCGACGACGCCGACGATGAAACCGGCGAGGTCGTATTCGCCGTCGGCGTAGAAGCCGGGCATCTGGGCGGTTTCGCCGCCGATGAGGGCGCAGCCGTTGGCGCGGCAGGCGTCGGAGAGGCCGGAGACGATTTTCTCGGCAACTTCGCCGTCGAGGCGTCCGGTGGCGAGGTAATCGAGGAAGAAGAGGGGGGTGGCGCCCTGGACGGCGATGTCGTTGACGCAGTGGTTGACGAGGTCGGCGCCGACGGTGTGGTGGATGCCGAGCTGGAAGGCGAGTTTGAGCTTGGTGCCGACGCCGTCGGCGGAGGAGACGAGGACGGGCTCCTGGAGCTTGCTGTCGAGGCGGAAGAGGCCGCCGAAGCCGCCGATTTCGCTGAGGACGTTGCGGGTGAAGGTGCGCTGGGCGAGGTACTTGATGCGCTGCTTGGCGCGGTCGCCGGCGTCGATGTCTACACCGGCTTCGGCGTAGGTGGCGCCGCGGCGCGCCGGTTCAGCGGGGGCAGGAGGAGCGGCGGGCGCTTTGGAAACTGGGTCAGGCAATGGATTGGTACGGCGGTGGGAGATTTCCCGGAAGGACAAGTGTAGAGCATCCGGTGGACGGCTAAAAAGCGTTCAGCATTTCACCACCCTGTCCTTGCGGACAAGGGTGGAGCACCCATTTCGCCCACCCTGTCCTTGCGGACAAGGGTGGGGCACCCAGGAGGTTCTCAGGCCGTGGCTTGGGGAGCGAGCGCGGCTTTGGCTGTGGCGACGAGGGTGGTGAATCCAGGAGCGTCGTTGACTGCCAGGTCGGCGAGCATCTTGCGGTCGAGCTCGACGCCTGCCTTTTTGAGGCCGCTGATGAGCTGCGAGTAGGAGATGCCGTTGATCTTGGCGGCGGCGTTGATGCGGACGATCCAGAGCGAGCGGTACTGGCGTTTTTTGCCTTTGCGGCCGGAGTAGGCGAACTTGAGTCCGCGCTCGACGGCTTCCTGGGCGGCCTGGTAGAGCTTGGATTTGGTGAGGAAGTAGCCGCTGGCCCTTTTCAGGATTTTCTTGCGGCGGTCGTTGCGTTTGGTTCCACGTTTGACGCGTGGCATGGTGGTTCTCCTTTGGATGATGGTTCAGCGGCTGGAGGCGGGAGAGCCTCTTCACGCGCGTGTCGTGCCGGATCCACTCTCGGCTGGGCCGAGGGAGCCTTGCGGCCCGGAAAGATCAGGCGTAGGGAATCATGCGGGCCACCTTCTTGTGGTCGGCGTCGGAAACCAGGGTGCTGTGCGCGAGCTTGCGCTTGGTTTTCGTCTCCTTGGACGTGAGGATGTGCCGCATTTTGGACTGGCCGCGCATGAATTTGCCCGTGCCGGTCTTTTGGAAGCGCTTGGCCGCGCCCCGATGCGTTTTGAGTTTGGGCATGTGATCCTGCTTCGATTGCGGTGGTGACTACCTGTATGAGTATACGGGGTTTGGGGGGATGGGTCCAGCGGGGACCAGTCGATGCGGAGGGCGTGCATGTGCTCGACGGAGGCGGCGAGCCACAGCAGCCATGGCGGAGCTTACGGGTGAGCGACCTCAACCTTACGGGTGAGCGACCTCAACGGGGGTGAACGCGAGAGTCAGCACGGTTATGTCATCTTCCTGGCCGAATTTCTGCGCCGCCTCGGCGATCGTCTCCGCGGACTGGCCGCTAATCGCCCGAGTCCTCTCGAATCCGAACAACTCTTTGTCTTTGCCTTGTGCCTCCACGATCCCGTCTGAAACCAGGGTCAGCCGCTCTCCCGGACCCAGCACCAGTTCTGTTTCGGCATATGCGGCTTCCGCAGTGACTCCCAGCGGCAGCCCCGGTTCAATCGCGATCTCCTCGCCGTTGCGGTAGGGCGGGACATGTCCTGCATTGGCCACTTTGATTCGACCATTCGCTGTGATTCGAAGGCAAAGGCAGGTCACAAACCCGCCGTCCTGGGCGTAGCCAACCTGCCGGTTCAGCCGTGCGAGGAGTTTCGCGGGCGCCAGATTTTCATCGGCTAAAGAGCGCAGCGCGCCGATCGCGAGCGTTCCGGTCATGGCAGCCTTCAGTCCCTTGCCGCTGACGTCGCCCACGACAATGAGCGTTTCGCCGTCGCCCTGCTCCAGCACCTGATAGAAATCGCCGCCTACCTCTTCGGCGGGGAGATAGGCGGCTTCGAGGGTGTATCCGTCGACGCGCGGCAGGGATGCCGGCACGAGCCTCTGCTGAATCTCGCGCGCCGCCTGGAGTTCGCCAGCCGCGCGCGCCTGTTCGCGGCTGACGCGGGTGAAGCGGAAGAACATGACGATGGCGATGGCGAGGACGAAGAGGAGATCGCCGAGGTCTGCGATCTGGATGGAGACAGGACCGAGCGCGATGGGATCGTCGAGGAAGGTGAGGCTGTTCCACCCGGTGTAGATGGCGACGAAGCCGACGTCGAAGATGACCTGGGTCGCGACCGGTAGCAGGCTGGGCAGGATCAGCCAGCCAGCTTCGCGATTGCCGCGGCGGTACCAGATGAAGAGGAGGATGGGCAGCAGGATGCCGGCGGGGAGGATGATGGCGGCTTCCACCAGGGAGTAGGGATCGCCGGACAATTTTCCGGCGAGCATCAGGGCCATGAGGATGATGGGCGCGGGCAGCAGACACTCGTAGACGCGCCACGCGCGGCCGACACGCTGGCCGGCGAAGCTGAAGGTGAATTCGATCTGGAGGATGGTGAAGAAGTAGATGAGGGGATCGGCGAAACAATCGTTCCACCCCAGGGGTATGACGCCGGCCTGCGAGACGGTGGCGAGGCCATTGGAGAGGCCGAGCAGGAGCAGATAAAGGCCGAGCCAGCGGTACTCGGCATGACCCACGTGAGCGCGATAGAGCGCGAGCGCGGCGATGCCGGCGAGGACGACGATGAAGTTGATGGCGATGGTGGAGACGGCAGCGCCCTGCAGCAGCCGCACGCTCTGCATCGCCGCGCGCTCGTTGTCGATGGCGCCGGGCGTGCCCAGAGCGGCGGTGAGGAAGAGCGGCAGATGGTAGTTGCGGTAGATCTTCGGGGTGCGCGTGCGGAGTGCGAGCGTGAGCTCGGT
>DAHUYD010000186.1 GCA_027315385.1 Acidobacterium sp. | reverse complement strand
GCGAGGACCCAGAGGACGGGGGCCATGACGTCCCAGCGCTCGAAGAGGGCGCCGAGGATGATGAGCACGACGCGCTCGGGGCGCTCCATGAATCCCACTTTGCATTTGCCGATGAGGGCTTCAGCGCGGGCGCGCGTGTAGCTGACCATCAGGGAAGTGACCATGACAAAGGCGGCGAGGAAGACGTAGAAGAGGCGATTGCCGCGTGCGTAGAAGACGAGCAGTCCGAAGAAGAGGACTACGTCGGAATAGCGGTCGATCACCGAATCGAAGAAGGCGCCGAATACGGTGACCTGCTGCGTCTGGCGGGCGACGCGGCCGTCGACCATGTCGAAGATGCCAGCTCCGATGACGATGAGGCCGGCAAAGAGGAACATGCGGACGTAATTATGCGGGTTGGCGAAGCCGAAGCAAATGGCGGCGCCGGTATTGATGAGCAGGCCGATGAAGGTGAGGGCGTTGGGGGAGATGCGGGTGAGAGAAAGTCCGTTGACGATGGCTTGCAGAAGGACGCCGCAGGCGCCCCCGAAGGCGCTGGTCCAGGTGATCGGGTGTTGTTCGTCTCGACCCATGCGGCACTACTTTCCGGCTTCGGCTTCCGATTCGTCGTGGATGGTGGCCAGCCTCAGGATCTCGAGATCGCGTTTGCCGTTTGGGGTGACGACGGTGGCCATATCGCCGACCTGCTTGCCCACGATCGCCTTGCCAATGGGGGAGGTGGTGGAGATGAGGCCCTTACTCACGTCTGATTCCTCGCTGGTCACCAGCTTATACTCGATTTTCTCATCCTTGGCCGTGTCGTAAACAAGGACGGTGGATCCGAAGGCCGCACGATCACGGGGGATGTTGGACAAGTTGACGAGAGCGAGTTCGGCCATGCGTTTTTTGAGCTGGCCAAGGCGAGCGTTGACGAAGTCCTGGCGCTGCTTGGCCATGTGGTACTCGGCATTCTCGCTGAGGTCGCCCATGGCGACGGCTTTTTTGATTTCGGCGGGCAGCTCGTGGGCGAGTTCATGCTCGAGATGTCGAATCTCTTCCTGCAGCATTTTTTTGATGTGTTCGGTCATGCAGTCTGTCGCTATCTATCCCTTCCCGGTTGCGCGCTGAAGCAGAAGCATTCCTGCGTTCGCGCCGGATGGTGAGTGGTGCGACGGAGGGAGGAACGGATCACGGTGAAAATGGGAACCCCGGCGATGAAAGCCGGGGATATTGTCTCCTTCTGGATTATACGATGCCGCTGGGGTAGTGCCGGGCATCGAGGAAGCTCTGCAAAATCAATACGGCAGCGACCTGGTCGACGACGTCGCGGTGGTTGGCGCGGGAGCGGCCGGCGGCGTCGAGGTGACGGTGAGCTTCGGCGGTGGTGAGGCGCTCGTCCCACAGGTGGACGGGGAGGGCGAAGGTTTCGCGGAGGATTCCGGCAAAGGACTGGGTGTTGGCGGCCTGGGGGCTGAGGTCGCCGGAAAGATGAAGGGGATTGCCGAGAACGATGGCGGAACAGTTGAATTTGCGGAGGAGCCGGCCAAGGGATTTCAGGTCCTGGCGAAGGTTCCTGCGGACAAGGGTCAGCACAGGCTGGGCGGTGAGGCCGAGTTCGTCGGAGACGGCGACGCCGATGCGGCGAGTACCGAAATCGAGTCCGAGGAGGCGGGAGGACATGCTGTGATGCTAGCGCGAGCGAAAGTGAAAGCCAGCATCTTACAATCAATTAAGGAACTAAAGGAACGGGTTTCAGGATTTGTTGCGACGCTACTTTCTTGTGTTGGCTCTAACAGCCCTGGGGGCAGCGGGCGCGCTTGCCTATTTGTTTCTGGTTCCGGCGGGGCCGCAGACACCGATGTTTGTGGAGATAGCTCCAGGGACGGCGACGTGGATGATTGCCGGGCAACTGAAGGAGCGTGGGCTGATCCGCAGCCGTTATGTTTTTGTGGCTTTGGCGCTGGCGAAGGGCCGCACGCTGAAGGCGGGGGAATACCGTTTTGAGCATCCGGCGGGAATGGAGGAGGTGTGGAGGCGGCTGGAGCGCGGCGATGTTTACACGGTCACGGTGACGATTCCCGAGGGATCGAACATGTTCGATATCGGGGCGCGGATGGAGGCCGCGGGGCTGGGGCCGAAGGAAGCGTTTGTGGCGGCAGCGAAGGAGGACACGGATTTGGTGGCGGATCTGGATCCGAAGGCGCCTAGTCTGGAGGGGTATCTGTTTCCGAAAACGTATCACGTAGATCCGCAGGCGACGCCGCGGGAAGTTCTGGCGGCCATGGTGCGGGAGTTTCGGGCGTCGGCGCAGGAGATGGGGCTGACGTCGCACTACCACCGTACAGTGACGCTGGCGTCGCTGGTGGAGAAGGAGACGCCGATTGAGGCGGAGCGGCCGCTGGTGGCGAGCGTGTTCGTGAATCGTCTGAGCAGGAACATGCCGCTGATGACGGACCCGTCGGTGATTTACGCGGCACTGTTGCAGGGACGGTACCGGGGAACAATTTACGAGTCCGATCTGCAGTCGCACTCGTCCTATAACACGTACCAGCACACCGGATTGCCGCCGGGGCCGATCTGCAATCCCGGGGCGCAGTCTCTGGCAGCGGCGATGCATCCGGCGCAAACGGATTATCTGTATTTTGTGGCGGCGAGCGCGGATCCGTCGGGGCAGTCGCGTTTTTCCGCGACACTGGAAGAGCACGAGAAAGAAGTGCAGTCATACCGGCGCGCGCTGAGGCGGGCTGAGCACGGCGGCGGACACTGAAGGCGCGAGGAAAGGCCGAAGCTCCAGGATGGTGAATTGAAGGACAGGCGGGGAATCCGAAGGGGAGTTTCAGTGGCGCTGATGCTGGCTCTGCCCGCGCTGACAGGATGCCTGTGGCATACCCGGCGGGTACCCAAAGCCAGGATGCCGGTCAACGTGCTGACGGCAACGCCGGATCAACTCGTGAAGATTATCAACGAGCAGTACGACGCGGTGGATTCGATGTTTGCCGCAGTGACGTTCACGGCCACCGAGGGCGGGTCGCTGAAGGGGAGAGAGAAGACCATCACACCCTTCAGCGGATACATCATTATCCGCAAGCCGGAATCGCTGCGTGTGATCGGCTATCTGCCGGTGGTGCATTCGCCGGCCTTCGACATGGCCAGCGACGGGACGACATTCAAGCTGTGGATTCCTTCGAGGAACGAGGCCATCGAGGGAAGTAATACGGTGACGCAGGAGTCAGCCAATGCATTCGAGAACATGCGGCCATACATGTTCTTCGATTCGCTGCTGATTCCCAGGATCGGGCCGGACGATTTATTTGCGGTAACGGGGGACAGCAACACCGTCGTCGATCCGAAAACGAAGAAGCTGGAGATAGAGCCGGAATATCTGCTGACGGTGGAGAGCCGACAGGGAACGAGCAGCCAGTTGCTGGTCCACCGGGTGATTCACTTCAGCCGGATCGATCTGCGTCCGTCGGAAGAAGATGTCTACGATCAGAATGGAGAAATTCAGACACAGGCTCTGTATGGACCGCTGCAAAGTTATGGCACGGAGTTATTTCCGGGGACGATTACTCTCCGCTGGCCGCTGGAACAACGGCAGATTCTGATTACTATCGAGAAGCTCAAAATCAATCAGCCGGAGCCCGGCGATACGTTCCAGCTGAAGATCCCTGAAGGTGCGAAAGTACGGATGCTGCGCTAGGGTGTGTCACCGTAGAGCAGGGGCCGGCGTTGCGCGGGAAAATCGGGCAAGACGAAACGGAGGCTACAGGCTGTGTCGGGTCCCCGGCCCAGAGCATCAGAGCCTTTCGCATCCACAGGTAGCTGCTTTGGAATGAAGCTTTCCGCGCCCCAAGGGCCGCAATTTCAAGTGGCCCGGTTTTCGCCGGTTTCGAGCCGCAACCCGGATACGCATGTGGGTTCGGCACTTGTGAGGCCGGGGGCGATGCCACTATTGGGGGCTTTCCCCATGACGTGCCGCGGAGTTATCGTAGACGGCAGCGAAATCAGCAGTACCATGACAATGCATCAGGAAGCGAGGCGGTTGGTGGTTTGATGGACTGGACCACATTGCCGGATCTGTGCGCGGTGGCGCTTTTGACCTGTGCGTTTGGGTCAGTGGCGCGGCGCGGGCTTATGAGGGAAGCCCGGCTTTGGCTGATCGGGTGGCTGGCAATCGTCCTGCATTTTGCGGCGTTTTTGTTCGATGGCGCCCCGCGGGCGTGGGGCGGTCTGGCATCGACGATCGGCCTGGATGCACTGGGCTGGGGCGGGGTCCTGTTTATGTGGGCGTGCGTGCCTTACCGGCGGCGGCGCTCCAGCCGGTGGATGCTTGTGGCGCTGCTGGCAACCAACACGCTTTACATCAGCCTGGTATCCACGGTTCCACGCCTCGGGTGGGCGCTGACGACGGCGGCCGTCCTGCTGGGGGCTGCGCCGATGGCAGTGGGATTCGCGACGCTGCGCCGGGGATTCTCGCATCCGTTGCGGTGGGTGATGGTGGTCCTGAGCGCGGGGCTGATGGTATTTCTGCTGGCGGTTCAGCAGCGGGGGCCGAACGGGGCGGATCTGGCGCTCGACGGCGTTATCTTCACGATCTATTTCGGCTGCTGCATTCATTTCTGGTACGCGTTTCGGCGCGCCACGGCCGGTTCCTTTGTGACGATCGCGGGCTTTCTGGCTTGGGCGGCAGTGTTCGTGGTGAGCCCGGTTATGGACGCGTACTTTCCCGGGGTCCACGTCGATAACGAGGTGTGGAACCTGCCGAAGTATGTGGTGGCGGTGGGTATGATTCTTCTGCTGCTGGAACAGCAGGTGGAGCACAACCGTCATCTTGCGCTGCATGACGAACTGACCGGCCTGCCGAATCGCCGGCTGTTCCACGACCGGATCGCCGGCGCACTGGAGCGGGCGAGGCGGAACGGTACGCGCACGGCTCTGTTGCTGATCGATCTGGATCGCTTCAAGGACGTGAATGACACGGTTGGGCACCACATTGGCGACCTGCTGCTGCAGCGCGTGGGCAACCTGTTTCTGAGCCGGGTGCGCCGTTCAGATACCGTTGCGCGGACAGGCGGGGATGAATTCTGCATCATCCTCGAGGATCCGACAAGCCGGACCGACGCGGAAGGTGTAGGGCAAGCGCTGATTCGGATGCTGGAAGAGCCGATTGAGGTGGAGAATCACTCGGTGGCTGTGGGCGCCAGCGTGGGGATTGCTATTTATCCGGACGATGCGGAAACGGCGGAGACGCTGCGCATTGCCGCGGACCGAAGCATGTACGCGGACAAGAATACTTCGCGGGGCAGATTGGCGGAGCACGCGACGGATTAGGGCGCGCGGGCGGGGAAAGGCCAGATCAAAAGGCTTATTCGGCACGGCTAAAACAGCTTGCGGAAAAGGCGAAGTGGAGCGCTGGATTCTCATCATGGCCTGAGGGGCCGCCCTGATTTGCGGGGATTTATATCGAGGTTGAAACCGCAGCCTACCGCTCGGATCGAATATTTCCGCAAACTGTAAAAGCCATGCCCTTTCAAAACCTCACCCTGCCGGAATATTTCCGCAGGCTATAAAGCCGTAGCGATGACGCGGCAGTTCCGGCGCGACTGAGGAACTTGCGAAGAACGGACAAGCACCGGAGAAGCGAGGCAAAGACAATCCCTCAGCCCCCAGGGCCCGTGGCCTTTCAAAGCATTGCATCCAGAGAAGTTACGCCGCCGGTTCCGGAGACCGGGACTTCAACGCGCGCCGCGGGTTTGGTTAAAGAGGGCGGTCAGTGTAGAGGGTCTTGCCGGAGAGCTGCTGAATTTCGAAAAGGCGGTTGCCCAGCAGGCGCTCGACGTGAGCGTGGAACTTCCGGGGGACGAAGAGGATGTGGCGAGGTCCGACGCCCCAGAGGCGGAGCAGGTCCTGATCGCTGAGGAAGATGTGGGGGGCGTCAGGATAGCAGGAGCCCCAGATCATGGAGGAGCCGAAGAGCTCGCCGTGGTCCTCTTTGCCGGGCTGGAAATACCACGTCTTTCCATGGACCAGGAGAGCGGGGCGATGGGTGTAGAAGACAACTGACGAAGCTTCGGACTGATCGCCGTAGATCATGAACTGAGTGTCGGCATTGCGGGGCTCGGCCGTAATGCGGTTGATGGTTTCCGCCATGGCTTTTGAGGAGAGCATCGGCTGGAAGCGGGCCAGAGCGATGTGGGCAGCGATGAGGATGGTTGCCATGGTGAGGGCGACGGTGACGGTAGATTCGACGGCATGCCGGCGGCGCAGGAGCCAGGCAGCGAGCGGGCCCAGCAGGAAAGCAATGGCGGCGATGACGGCTGGCAGGCGCAGCGCGGCGAAGGCGTTGCCGGTGATGTCAAAGAAATGCGAGAGCGACAGGGTGTAGCCGCCGACGTCGCGGTGAGCCATGAGGGTCCCGATGTCGGAGATGTAGGGCAGGTGGCGCGACTCCCACAGGCCGAAGAAGAGCGCAGCTGCGGCCAGCAGTCCGAGCAGGAGGAAGAGGAAGTGGGCTGCGCTGAGCCAGCGCGAGGCGGATCGACTGGCACCGGACGACTGCTCGACGACAGCAAGGCCGCCGGCGATGAGCATGATCGCAGCCGGATAGATGGGCCAGGTGTAGTACTCCTGATTGGTGGAAATTGCGAAGAACACCAGGATGAAGCCCGCATAGAGGGCCAGCAGGAGGCTGGTGCGAGCGCGGAAACGGAGACGCGCCGCGAGCGAGGAGGACTCGGCGGCGGAAAGGTTCGGGTCAAGAAGCTGGATGGTGTTGGTGGAGTTGTAGCGCAGGTCCGAAAGGAAAAGGCGGCGATTGCGCCAGGCGCGGCGGATGACGAGGGGAAGGAAGAGGCTCCAGGGGAAGATCCAGACGAGCTGGCCGAGCCAGAAGGCAAACCAGGGCTGGCGGTTGTAATCGTCGGGATAGCGCTTGCCGAGGAAGCGGAGGAAGTGCTCGTTGATGAAGTAGAAGTAGAAGAATCCGTGGACGTTGCCAGGGTGGGGAACGTTGCCGATGGGGTGACCGTGATCGGGATTGGCAAGGCCGCAGAGAATGTGCCAGGGAGCGCCGATGGCGAGAAAGAGGAGCAGGCCGGTGAAGAGACGGAACTCGTGCCAGCGGCGCCATTCGCCGGTGATGATGAGGTAAGGAACCAGGGCGGCGAGAAAGAAGACGGGAGCGATGAGGCCTTTGGCCAGCAGCGCCAGCGCGAGCGACGCATAGGCGATGTAGAGGCGGAGCGGCTTGCGGTCCTCGAGGCCGGTGAGGAAACACCAGAGGGCAAGGATCTCGAAGAAGGTGAGAATGGACTCGGGGATGAAGAATCGCGTGAAGAGAAAAACGCCTACGGAGGTGAAGATGCCCAGGGCGGCATAGAAAGCGGCGCGATCGCCCCAGGCGCGGCGCGCCCATAACCAGACCAGGATGGCGCAGCCGAGGACGCCGAGAGCCATGGGGAGGTGGGTGGCGAAAACATTTTGTCCGAAGAGTGTGTAATCGACGGCGGCCATCCAGTAGGGGAGTGGCGGCTTTTCGAGGTAGCGAATGCCGTCGACGTAGAGCGTGACCCAGTTGCCGCTGGAGAGTATGTGCTGCACGGCCTGAGCGTGGGAGGCGTCGGCATCGTCAAGAAGGGCGGGAGAAAAGAGCGCCGCGAAATAGACGGCGGTGAAAACGAGCAGGAGAAGCGCCCAGGCCTTGCGAGGCGTTGAAAAAAGCTCCGGGTGCGAGGACGCCGCCGGCTCCGAAGAGGGGCGGCGGAGGGTTATTTGTTCATGGCCAGGCACCAGGATCAGAATATCAGTGAGACGCGCGAAGGCGAGCAGCTCGGCTAAAGGATGCTTGATATCCGTCATCTACGGGAAGTGGCTGGAGCGCTGAGGGAGAATGTGGCGCGGTGCGCGCGGGATCCGGACGTCGATCCGGTGCACGATACCCGGACGGGAACCCGGCGGCTACAGGCGACGATCGAGAGCCTGGTACAAGGAGTGCCTGAGGATGGGGCCGGCGCGCTGTTGCGGGATGCAGCCGTGGCGACGATCGAGGTGCTGAAGAGGATCCGGCGGGCGGCGGGGCCGGTGCGGGATCTGGATGTGCACCGGAAGCTGCTGGGCAAGCTGGCGAAGCAACGGGCCGGCGGGGGAAAAGCCAGCGAGCACCTTGAAGACATGGCGGTCAGGAAGGCGAATACGGAAGGTGGGGCGGTGGATAGTCCGCAGGCGGGTGTGGGGACACCGCACCTGCAGGAGCAGGCGGCTGCGCTGGATGCGTGGCTGAAGCATCGGCGGAATGACCTGGCGCATGAACTGCGGAAAAAGGCAACGGCCGCGCTGCCGAAATTCGACAAACGCGTTGCGGCGCTGGAAGTGGCGCTCCGGACGAAAGGGTTGCGTCGCAGGAGAGCGAAGCCATTGGCGGTGATGGCCCTGGAGAGCTTTGTGCGGCTGGCGACGGAGATGCAGGCGCTGCACGCGGGGAATCTGCACGAGTTTCGCAAGGGAGCGAAGAGGGCGCGGTATGTGGCTGAGCTGGCTGCGAGCGGGGACCTGGGGGCAGTTCGGGTGGGTCAGACGCTGAAGAAGTTGCAGGACGAGATCGGGGACTGGCATGATTGGCTGGTTCTGGGCGAGGAGGCGCACGCAGAGCTGGGCGATGGGGCGACGGAGCTGATCGAACGGATTGAGGCGGAACGCGACCGGCACTTTGCGGGAGCCATGCAGATGGCGGCGAAGCTGCGCGGGCGGCTTATGGGGGAGTGGCTTGCGGTGGACGGCCGGTCAAGCTAAAGGGCGATTAACCAGGAGCCAGTTAGCTAAGAGCCGGTTAGCGAAGAGACGTTCGCGGGAAGCCGACATTGGACACGGAAGCAATGCGGGCCGTGTATGGTGCAGAGTGAATCTGTGATCTGGGTGGTGGGCTGAAGATGCAGACGTATGCGGCCATCGATATCGGATCGAACTCGTGCCGGCTGAAGATTGGGCGGGTGGTGCAGCACCGGCTGCGCACGGTGCATGAGGATCGCGAGGTCACGCGGCTGGGGGCGAGCGTTTTCGCGTCGGGGATCGTGTCGCCGGAGGCGATGGCGGCGACGCTGAAGACGCTGAAGCGATTCAATCGCGCGGTGCAGACGCATGGGACGGACAAGGTGCGGGTGGTGGCGACCTCGGCGATGCGCGATGCGCGGAACTCGCGGGCGTTTTTGGCGTGGGTACGGGACGAGACGGGATGGGACGTGGAGATCATCTCGGGGCTGGAAGAGGCGCGCCTGATCCACCGCGGGGTAGTGGAGTACGAGCCGGGCGCGGGCGGGCGGTGCCTGCTGGTGGATCTTGGCGGGGGCAGCTGCGAGGTGACGCTCTCGGAGCACAAGCGGATACGGGAGACGATCAGCCTGCCGCTGGGGGCGGTGCGGCTGTCGCAGGATTTTCTGCGCAGCGATGTGCCGGCCAAGCAGGACATCGCCCGGCTGCGACAGTTCATTGCGCGAGAATTGCGGCGGGCGAAGCGGCGCGTGGACGTGACGGGAGTGCGGCTGACGATTGCGACCTCGGGGACGGCGGCAGCTCTGGCGGATGCGAGCCGGGCGCTGGGCAAAGGCAAAGGGCGTCCCAACGGGCGAAATATTGCTCCGGCAGAGACGGTGCGGCGGCTGGCAGCGAAGCTGAGGAAGATGAATAACGCCGAGCGGGCGATGGTGCCGGGGATCGGGCCGCGGCGCTCGGAGATTATCGTCGCCGGGGCGCATGTGTACGCGGATCTGCTGGAATACTTCGGACTACCAGGCTTCCGGTACTCGCCGCTGGGGCTGCGCGACGGGATGCTGGCGCAGATGCTGGCGGAGCAGGACCAGCGAGCGGTGATGCACCAGCAATTCGAGCGGGAGCGCTGGGCGGGGGTGGAGGAGACATGTCGGCGGTACGGGATCGATCCGCGACAGGCAGAGCCGGTGCGGCATCATGCGGCTCAACTCTTTCGCGATCTGAAGAGCGTGCACGAGCTGCCGGCAGAGTATCAGAAGTGGCTGGAGGCGGCTGCGATGCTGCGGGACATCGGGAAGTTCCTGAACCACCAGGGGTATCACCGGCACGCACAGTACATTGTTGCCAACTCGGAACTGTACGGGTTCACGCCGCAGCAGCGGACGGTTACGTCGGCGATTGCACGCTACCAGGGGAAAAGCCGGCCTTCGCCGGAAGGACGGACGATGCGGCAGGTCCCTCCGGAGGAATACGAGCACGTGCGGCGGGCGGTGGTGCTGCTGCGACTGGCGGTGGCGCTGAATCAGGACCGCGCGAGTGACGTGCTGCAGGTGCGTGTGCGGGTGTATCCGAAGCGCGTACTGCTGGAGCTGCGGCCGGGGCGGACGGGTGCGGAGCTGGAACTTTGGTCGCTGAGGAAGGAAGCGAATTACTTTCGCGAGGTTTTCGAGCGAGATCTCTTCGTAGCTTTGGAATAAATGCCGCGCAGGATGCGGGGATCGACGAGCCAGTGGAGCGTGGCGGGCAGACGGGCACAGTCGACGCGGGCGATCGCGCCTTTGCGGAGGCGGATGCTGGTGCGTCCGGGCGCGATGAGCGAGCCGAGGAAGACCGCGAGGTTGGGATTGTGGCCGACCACGAGGACGTTGTCGTATTTCTCCAGCGCGCGGATGAGCTCCTGAAATTTTGCGACGGAAGCTTCGGGTGCGAGAGCGTCGGTGATTTCGATTTTGCCTTCGTAGCCGGTTTCGTTGCTCACGAGTGAGGCGGTTTGCAGGGCGCGCTTGAGCGGGCTGGAGACGACGCGATCGAACTGAATATTGAGAGCAGCGAGATAACCGCCGACGAGGAGGCACTGCTGCTTGCCTTCCTTGTCGATAGGGCGCTTGACATCGAGTTTGGGATTAGCGCGGCGAGTTCCGGCGCTGGCGTGGCGAAGGATATAGAGATTCATCGGTAAATGGTGAAGAATACAGGACCCTGCGTTTCCCATGCCTGTCCAAAGAGGGGCAGACGTGGGCACCCGGCTTTAGCCAAATTGTAACAATCGAAAGAACAGGCGAATGTTAATTTTGCAGGGCTTACCGACCCACCCCGTCGCGGGAAACCCTCGACAAGGTATGTCACCCGGTGGTCAGTGGCCGCTCAAGGGCTTCAGTGCAAAGGTCGGGGGAGTTGTTGCGGACGTTGCCGACGGCGGAGCTGACCTTCCAGGAAGCCATTAGGGCGGCGTCGAAGGGGCGAAGGAGGTCGATCGGCAGGCGAGCGGGATCGGCGGGAGTGAGCCAGCGTTCGTAGTCCCTGGGTGCGAGGATCACCGGCATGCGGCTGTGCAGCTTCGCGGTGAGCTCGTTAGGCTCTGTGGTGATGATGGTGTAGGTTTCAAGCGGCTGGCCAGTGGTTTTGTCCTTCCAAGTCTCCCATAGGCCGGCGAAAGCGAAGGTCGAACCATCTTTGAGAGCGATAGCCCAGGGCTGCTTCGTTTTCTTATCGAGCGTCTGCCACTCGTAGAAGCCGTCGGCAGGGACGAGGCAGCGGCGGTGCCTGAGCGCCGCGCGAAAGGCTGGGCTGGTGGCAAGCGTATCCGCTTTGGCGTTGATAGTGCTGTAGCCGATCTTCGCGTCTTTTGCCCAGAAAGGGATCAAGCCCCAACGCAGCAGGGGGATCTCGCGCTGCCGGGTTTCCGGGTCGAGGCGGACCACGGGCTGGAAGGTCTGCGGGGCGATGTTGTACGAGGGCAGAATGTCGAACGTGGGCGGGACGCCGATGCGGAAAGCGTCGGCGATGCGCTGCTTGTCGGATCTGCGATAGTAGCGGCCACACATGAGGCGGATACAGCAGCATTTTCCCACACCTGCGATGCTCGGGCCCTGTCGCCGGGTGCCCCTCCGGCGAGGACTAAAAGCCGTATCCCCCCGGCGATCCATTTCCTCGGCATCAAGGCCGAAGCGTCTGCCGTCGTCGTGCTGGGCACGGACCTAACACGCGGGCTCGGTGGACATGCTTGCCGAGGTGTACGCCAGGCCGCGCTTCGGTCAGGATTACGGTGGGATCAGAAACTGTCGCGTGTGATGGGTGCAGGCGCGGGGATCGGTCCAGGGTAGGGCTGTGGGTCAGGTTCGGGCGGAGGACCCGGGGCGGGTTTGGGCTCCGGTGCGGGAGGAGTGGCGGGTGTGGGCTCGGGTCCAGGATCGATGCCGGGAAGGGGGCCTGGGGTGTCGAGAACAATGGGCACTCACGATGAGAGCGCGGAGGGGTGTACGCGGTTGCCTATTCAAGCTGCCAGAGTTCAGAGACGAGGAGACCTTTGAGCCAGGAGCGGGAGGAGCGCCGGACGAATCCGGCGCGGACCAGGGAATTGCGCCAGGGCGGGATTCGGCGGACGCGCAGGCCGGTGAGGAGGCGAAAGGCAGTGTAGAGTCCGGCGATGGTGAGGCGGCAGATTGTCGCGCGCAGAACGGCGGCGGCGGGAACCTCGAATTCAGAAACCAACCAGAGAGCGCCGGGAGCGAGATGCGGGCGAAGGCGCGCGGCGAGAGCCTCGGTTTCGCCGGGGGTGAGGCAGTCGAGGAAGAAATGGGAGGCGATGAGGTCGTAGGGGCCGGAGCACATTGCCGGAGGCGCAGCGAAGGAGCATGCCTCGGATCGAATGTCAGCGCAGGTGGTGGTGAGCCGAGCGGCAGCGCCGTGGCGCCGGATGCGGGCGCGGAGCCGTCGCAACATGGCGGGGCTGCCATCGATGGCATGGACGCGGATCCGGGGGCTGGCGGAGAACAGGCGGGCGAGGAAACGGCCATCGCCGTCGCCGAGGACGAGTGCGCGGCGGCCGGAGGCGAGTTCGGGGATCAGAGCGAAGCGGCAACGCTCGAGAAGAGGACCGAAGGATAAATATTCCATGGGGCGGTAGATCGCGGCGACGCGGTCGAAATGGCGGGGGTCATCCGGAACTGCCCTGTCCGGGTTGCGGACAGAGGTGGGGCATGCAGTTTGGTTCAGGCTGTCCGCGGGGGGCGCTCGAAGTTCGTCGGTTTTGCAGCTGGAATCGAGCATGGCGGGAAAGTCCTGGTTTTTATGGGTGTTTATGCGTGTGCCAAGGGAGCAGGAGGAGCAACGGGGTGAGCAGAGAAGCGTCGGCGAGGATGCGGAGGGCGAGTGGGGAGAGAGTTTCCTCAGATGAATCGGAGCGGTGTGCGCGGGTGAAGTCGCGGTCGAGCGCGAAGAGGAGCAGAGCCGAGGCCGCCGTGGCGCCGAGGAGCAGGAAGACGTAAGGGTGAGCGCGGGCGGCGGTCATGAGCGTGACGGCGAGAGCGGCGACGATGAGGGCCAGGGTGGAGACAAAGGACCAGCGGCGAGGCAGCTCGGCGGCCTCCCATCGGTGGATGGCGGCGCAGTTGGTCCAGCAGAGAAGGGCGAAGAGCGCGACCATCCAGACCAGGTCGGCGTGTGCAGTGGTGGAGACAGACCAGGCGGGAATGGCGGCGGCGCAGGCGAAGATGATGGCGACGGCCAGCTCTCCGGGGAAGCGGAGGCGTTTGAGGGTTGGCGGCAGAGGCACATGGACGGCGGCGAAGTAGAGCAGGACGGCGCCGAAGAGGCAGGCGTCATCGAGGCGAGCCGCGGCGGGCATGATGAGGATCAGGCAGCCGAGGGGGACGAGAACGATGAGGCCGGCGACGAGAAAGGCACGGCGGTGGCGCGCATGAAACAGGTGGCGCTCGCGCATATCGAGGAGACCTGAGCCGGCTCGGCTGTCAAGGAGACGGTCGGCGATGTAGAGGAGCCAGGTGCCGACGCCGAGGACGGAGAGTGCCCGCCAGGATTGGGGGGCATGGATAGCGCGGGTGAAGCTCCATGCCCACAGCACGGCTACCCCGGGGGCATCGAGGCTGAGGAGATGCCAGTAAACGGGGAAAACACGCAGGCGGAAGTGACGGCGATTTTCGATCACAGAGACAGGGGCCCGGGCCACCGGTGCCACAAGATTGATTTTAGGAGCCAAAGTGTTCAGAAGTCCGGGTGGCGGCAGGAACCGGCGCGGAAATCTTTCGCCACGCCGTGAGCGCCCCTTGAATGGACGCTTCTAAAAGTGAAAGCGATAGCGAAGCTGACCGTAGATCTGGCGCGGATTGTTCTCGTGGAAGCCACCGAAGGTGAGGCTGTTATCGAGCAGGACGCGTGTGTTGGCGATGTTGGTGGCGTCGGCGCTGATTGACCAGTTTTCGCCGAAGTCCTTGCCGGCGGCGAGATCGCAGGTGGTGTGGCCGGGTAGATAGGCGCCGCTGTAGGGGGACGGCGGGCTGGTGTAACCGTTGGAGAAGCCGGAGCCGTAGTAGATATTGAAGGACGCAAAGGCACGCTGGGGCAGGTGGCCGTCGAAGCCGAGGTTGAGGGTGTTGCGCTGATCGTGGTCCAGCGGGGAGTATCCGGGAGACACGGCGCAGGCGGGGGAACTGGCCGGATAGCAGATGAGGCCGCCGGTGGTGGGGCCCTTCTGCTGGGCGAGCTGGTTGGAGTAAGCGAAATGGGCCTGGCCAAATCTCCATAGCTCGGGCGAGCGGAGGGTGAGTTCCCAGGCATTGACCTTCGCGCGCTGGACGGTGATTGGGATGAAGATGTCGGATTCGCCGATGTTGTTGTGGTCGAGGAAATTGGTGGCGAGGGTTTCGAAGGTGTCGGCGTCGAGGAGCCAGCCACGCCAGGGAATCTCGAGGCCAAACTGATGCTCTTCATCGCGCTCGCCACGGAGGGGGACGAAGCTGGTATTACTGCTTTGGGCGTACTGGAGCAGCGGACCGGAGACGGTAGTGAGCGGCGGCGGCTGATAGAAGTGGCCATAGAAGGCGCGGAGGACCCAGCCGAGTCCGGGGATGAGAACGGCCACGCCTATGCGGGGGTAGACGGCGTCCTCGGTAATGGCGCCGGTGAAGTGGGACTGGCGCTCGCCGCCAATGAAGGTGAGCCAGCGGGTGGGGCGGTAATGATCATCGATGAAAGCTTCCTCGACGCCGGCATCGACGATGGATGGGGGCAGGTTGACGGGGGCGGCGCCTGGAGACGCGACATAGAAAAAGTCGTTCTCGCGCTGATCGTAGCCGTAGAAGCCGGCCTTGAAGGAATTGTGGGCGATGCTGGAGGAGAAATAGGCCTGGGCTCCGGTGTACTGGCCGGTCTGGCGGGCCGTGGTCGCCGAGGGCAGATCGTTGGGCGAAGACTGATAGAGGGCCTGGTTGTAGTGGTAGAAGGGAGAGATTTCAATGAGCGTCGATGAGCTGAGGGTGTGAATCCAGGAGAAAGTGGAGAAGCCGTCGGTTTCGTGGTCGCCGTCGCGGAGGAAATAGGTGTTGTAGATCTGGTTTTCCCAGTCGTTGAGGGAGGGATCGAAGGGAATCTGGTAATAGTCGGTGCGGAGCTGGGAGACGGAGCGGAACTGGTCGCGGGGGTCGTGGTTCCAGATGAGCGAGGAGAAGCCGCCGTAGCCATTTTCGGCGTCGTGGACGATTTTCCCGGTGGGCGGCATCAGGCCGAGGCTGCTACGGTTGCCGTTGGCGGAGATGAACCAGGCGAAACGCTCGGAGTGGTTACCGAGGCTGAGCTGGTCGTCGGTCTGGCCGAAGTTGCCGAAGGTGGTGACGAGCTTGCCCTGGCGGTACATCTCAAAGCCAGTGCGAGGGATCACGTCGAAGGCGCCGTAGGTGCGGTCACCGAGGTCGGCGCTGTAACTGCCGCGCTCAATCTCGATGGTGTCGATGTCGCGGGGATCGATCTGAGGGCCGACGTTGGCGGCGATGTTGGTGTTGGGGATGGGGACTCCGTCGATCATCCAGTCGAGCTCATGGCCGCCGCGCATGTGGAGCATGTCGTGGGTCATGTAAGCGCCGGGAGTGTAGTCGGTGATCATGGCCAGGGAGTTGGTCAGGTCGGCGCCGGGAGTTTGCTCGATTGCGGTGCGGGTAACCACGGTGGTGGGGGTGACGGAGTTGGGATTTGCGGAGTTCTGTTCGGCGTGAACGACGGCGGTCTCGTGGGCCGCAGCGATGGAGAGCGGAAAATGGAGGACTGGCGAGCCGCTGGAGGTGACGAGGAGGGTTTGGCGCGTGGTGGCAAATCCGCGGGAGGAAACCGTGATGGTGTAGACGCCGGGCGGGACCGCGGGAATGGAGAAATAGCCGTTGGCGTCGCTGGAGGCGGAGAACGCGAGCGCGGAATGAGCGGCGCGCAGCGCGATGTGAGCCTCCTGGATGGGGCGATGTTGAGGATCGTGAACGATTCCCTGTACCTGGCCGGGAAGCGAGGCGTGAGCGATTCGACCCGCGAGCAGGCAGAGAAGCGTCAGCGCGGGCAGAAGCCGTCGCAGCATTAAAGATCTCCTTACAACTGTGTAACCGTCTTAGGCACAAACAGACCAGAACCCCGGCCTTTCACGATTCCTGCGATGCGGTTCATTTGTGCGGAGATTGCGAGCGCGTCTCCCCTGAGCATTCCGGCGGGCAGAAGACCTAACTGCAAACGCAGATTCTTCACTCGCCGCTTCCGAACTGAACGACGTTCGGGGCCCCGTTTGTTCAGAATGACACGTGACCGCTGGACAGGAATTACGCGGAGAGGACGCTAGAGCGTGTTATTGACTTTCGCGTGGGCAGCGTTGCGGACGAAAATCGGTGCGGACGAGGCGGAATCCGAAGGCTGTGGGGGGTCCACAGTCGAGGATAACAACGAAGTTTGGACCGATTTGCGCCGCAACCCGAAGGGCTGGGGCCGATTGTCCTCATTTCTTCGTCGCTCGTCGCTTCTCGAACTGAGAAAAACTGGCTCCCAGCGCCGCCCGCGGGAAAGTTAATAGGAGGCTCTAGATTGCGGAGACATGGGGAGGGCCGCGTTTCTGGCGAGAACGGGAGAAAGAGATGCGATAGCCTGCCTCAGCCTGACGAACGCGTGCGGCGAGAACGGCAGAATGCGCGGCGGACGCCGGGCGCTCGTGGTTGAAGTATCCGCGGAAAAGCAGGACGGAGAGGTGGGCGAAGGGCGAGTACGGGCACTTGTCCTGAACCGTGCGATATGGCCAGGGAACCCGACCCATCGCCATGCGATACATCATGCAGTGGTGCTTGCCATTGCGGCGGCAGCAGGCGGGTAGATCGACCTCGTTGACGGACGCCGTGAAGACAGGCGCGATGAGCGGCGAGAAAAATGCCAGCACGAGCGCGGATGCCAGGAGGCGTCGCATGAGGCGATGTTACCAGTGGCGGAGCGGGATTCGCGAATGTCGCTGACAGAGTGGACGCTACTGCGCGCCGGTGGTGAGGCCGGTTTGTATGATGGCCCAGACGTTCTTCCTGTCAGTGGTCAGCGAGAGGCGGTGGTAGGCCAGGCCGGCGGTTTTCGCGTCGGGTCTCCAGGCGATGACATAGGGATGCTGGAGCAGAGCGTTGAGGCGATCGTAAGCCTGGTCGGCTTTGTCGCGTTTGCCTTCTACCATGTAGCCGCCGGTGGCGTTGCAGATCTGCTCGAGGATACGTTTGCCGTCGACGTGCGGGCGCTCGGGTTGCGGACCAGTCTGAGGATTATTGCCTCCGGGATTGTTTCCTCCGGGGTAGCCGCCGCCGGGGTAGCCGCGGCCGGGATAGCCACCGCCGGGATAGCCACCACCGGGGTAGCTGGGAGGCTGGTTCATGCCCCTGCGGGGATTTTTGGGGGTCGCGGCCTGTCCCCGGAAGTAAATGGCAAAGATTGCGGCATTGGCGTTCTGCGCGGCCGCGATGGCGTCATTCATGGATTCTTTGCTGCCCTGATCGACGCCGTCGGTAAAGAGGATGAGGACGTGACGCCCGGGCTCCTTGCCGATGACTTCGCGGGCGGCGAGGTAAATGGCGTCGTAAAGAGTTCCGCCTTCGGAGCCGGGGCTGGCGGAGGTCCCGCCGAACTGGGGCGAGCCGATCTGGTTGGCGCCATCGTGCAGGGTGTTGACGGTAGGGGTGGGATTGGTGAGGAGGTCGACTTCGGTGTCGTATTGAACGACGAACCCCCGGTCGGAGACGCCGGGCAGGATGTGATCGATGAAGTGGACGGTGGCGAGGCGTTCGTCGCCGAGTTCAGAGGTAAGCGAACTGCCGGCCTGCGCGACGATGCCGAAGGTTAGCCGCTGGTTGGGATCGGGCCCGAAGGACTGGATGGTCTGCTTCACGTCGCTGTCCGTGAGCGTGAGGTCGGAGGCCGGGAGGTTCTTCACGGGATTGCCGTGATCGTCCACCACGGTGACAGGAAGGCTGATGGTGCCGATGGCGGAGGAAACGACGGGACCGGAGCCGGCGGGCTGCTGGGCTGACGCGGGAGGGGCGAGGAGCGGAACGAGCGCGGCGGAAGCGGCGAAGAGGAAGCGAGAGAAGCTTGCATTCATAGGTTTTGCCTGGACGTTTCCGGATCAGGAGTTAGACGCGGCGACGGGGGGCCTGGTTTCGTGCAGAGCGGCCGCCCGAAAGGAATATTCACTGCTTGCGGCGGCGGAAGAACCAGTAATCGAGGGAGAAGCGGCCCGCACCAAAGATGAAGACGATGAGGGAGGCGATGAGGAAGGTGTAAGCGGCGTCGCCGTAGAAATTGTCGGGATTGCTGAGGATGGTGGCGAGGGCGTGGATATCGGTGGTGATGTAGGCGACGAACATATCGACGGCGAGCAGGAATCCGATGACCCGGCTGCCCAGACCGACGGCGAGCAGGATGCCGCCAATGAACTCGAGCAGGGAGACGAAGAACGCGGTGGGGCCGGGCAGAGGGATGTGCAGGCTGGTGAAGAACGCGGTGACATGGGAGAGGTGGTGCAACTTGCCCCAGCCTGTATCGGCGAACTGCCATCCCCAATAGAGCCGGACGAGAAGCAGAAACGGCGACTGGAGTGCCGCGGAACCGCGCAGGAAGACGTTGTATGC
>DAHUYD010000098.1 GCA_027315385.1 Acidobacterium sp. | reverse complement strand
ATGAATGGTGAAAATGTTTTCCTGGTCCTGGCTGTCCCCGTTCTCGGCCGTCTTCGGCCTTTACAGATTCAGGCAGGAGTTGACGGGTGGCCCTCCGCGCATGCGGGGGCCTCGCTTATGGAGTTCCTCCTCCGCCCATATCTCCCCCAGCGCCGCTGTCTGAAGACGAGCCGCCGCCGAGGCTCCACGCGGAGGAGAACATGTTCTGGCTGCCCCTGGCCGAGGCCTCAAGCATGGGCCGCACCCCGCTCACCACTCGAATCGCGGTGGCCGAATCCGCGCTGCCCGACGTAGCCACCACCACTACCGCATCGCCCTTGTGCAAATCGGCGAGGTGAATTGCCGGCGACTGCGCCAGAATTCGCGCCAGGTCGTTGCCGCCGCCGTTCGGGTTCGCATGCGCGCCCGATCCTTCAGGTGACTGCCCATGCGAATGCCCCTGTCCTGTACCGCCGCCGCTTTCCGTCCGCCCCTGCTGGTTGCTCCACGCGCTCCCGTGGCCGCCGCCTTCGCCCGCCTGCCCGCCCCCGGCCGCACGCAGCCGCGCGGCGATCGTCTCCGCCGTTGTCGCATCCAGCCTGCGCAGATCGGAATCAGCCGTGACGTGAATCGTCACCGCCTTCTTCGTCATCCAGTCCTTCACGGTGAACGTCCCCTTCGAGGCGTCGGTCCCGGTAATCAGTCCCGCGATGTTCCTGAAGGATCCTGTGACGATCTCATCTGCTGTCAGCTCGGTGCCCGCTGCATTCTTCTCTCCCCGAGCCTGCAACTGGTCGCCCGGATGAATCGCCGCCAGCGTGGAGGGCTGCGCATCGCTGAACCTCACGGAATCCGGCGCATACCGGCGTATGATCGTCGAGGGAGTGCTGTGAATCGCAACCGGCTTCGCGCCGGAGAGAATCGTAACGCTGCCGCCCGCCGCGTCCACGGATTTCACAATGCCGCCGACGCCGTGCAGTTGCCATTCCTCCCGCTGCTTCTGCTGCAGAGCCGCAACGTCCGCGCTGGTATTCACAATAATCACGGTGGCGGACGGCGGAGTCCCACGAGCCAGCATCAGCACGCGGTCGCCCGGCTGGATGTCCGTCACAACCAGCGTCGTCGCCCCGGCAAGCGTCTTCTGCCCCGGTACGGTCTTCAGAATCTTTGCTGTTCCGGGCACGGTGACATCCACCGTGGTCCCTGCGTCTGTCTTAACAGCCAGCGTGTCGCCCGTAACCGAGACGACCGTGCCGAGAATCCGGTTTGCGGGCGCCGCCTGTGCGCCCGCCCATGCCGACCACACCAGCAGCGCGGCCACTCCGCCCACTGCGAAAATCCTGCGTTGTACTCCAGACATTCCTGTCCCCTTGCGTCGCTCTGGAGAAGCCCTGCTTATCTGACGAGGTGTTCATTGGAAAGTTTCATAAACCGCGGTACTTTGCGGCACAGGCGGCGAAATGCGCCGGCGCCCCGCACGCCGTCCGACAAGGTATGATCCTCAGTGGCGGTCTCTGCACAGCCGCCGCGAAAGTTCGTGTCCGCATCCGGACACCACGAGGCTTACGAAATCCCAATGGCAATTTCCGGCGGCGCCAGTTCCGAATCCGTCAGGGTCGCGCCCGGCGCGGGTCCCACCAGCTATCGCGGCGCTCTCACCATGGTCACCACCCTCTTCTTTATCTGGGGGTTTCTCACTTCTCTCAATGACATCCTGATCCCGCACCTCAAGTCGATCTTCGACCTGAACTACGCCGAAGTGATGCTGGTCCAGTTCGCGTTCTTCACTTCGTATGCGATCTTCGGGTATCCCTCCGGGAAAGTCGTGGAGTGGATCGGCTACCAGCGCACGATGGTCGTCGGCTTGTTCACGATGGCCTTGGGAGCGATTCTGTTTATCCCGGCGGCGGACCTGCCTTCCTACCCCCTGTTTCTCGGCGCACTCATCGTTCTGGCCGCGGGAATGACCGCGCTGCAGGTTTCGGCGAATCCCTATGTCACGGTGCTCGGCCCGGCGCAGACCGCGTCCAGCCGGCTGAACCTGGCGCAGGCTTTCAATTCCCTGGGCACCACGGTAGGCCCTCCCCTGGGTGGCTTTCTCATCCTCAAGGGTGCGGAGAAACTGGTTGAAAACGTAACAACTATGCCCCCCCCGGCTCTGCACGCCTATCGGCTCCAGCAGGCGGCCACGGTAAAAATGCCGTACATGGTTTTCACTTTGGTACTGGTGCTGGTGGGGCTGGCGATTGCGTGGTACAAGTTCCCCCGCATCGACGCGACGAAGGACTTTCGCCCCATGAAGGAAGATCGCGGGCATCGCAGCATCTGGAACTACCGGCATGTGGTGCTGGGCGCGGTGGCGATTTTTGTCTATGTCGGTGCTGAGGTCTCGATCGGCAGCTTCCTCATCAATTACTTCGGGCAGTCGTACGTCGCGGGAATCGCGGCCCTGGCCGCGGCGAACCTCGTGCCCTTCTACTGGGGCGGCGCGATGGTGGGTCGGTTTATCGGATCGGGACTGCTGCAGAGGATGAAGACTCACTCCCTGGTCGCGATTTGCGCGGTCGCGGCGATGGCGTTGACATTGGTCAGCATGAGCACGTCCTTCACTTCGGGTGTCATCACCTCTCTGCCGCTGCATTTATTCGATTGGCACGGCACATTGCTCATTCCGCATTCATGGCCTCTGTGGAGCATTCTCGCGGTCGGCCTCTTCAACTCCATCATGTTCCCCAGCATCTTTACTCTGGGCATCGCCGAGATGGGCCCACTCACCGGCGAAGCCTCCGGCCTGCTGGTGATCGCCATCGTCGGCGGCGCGGTCATTCCTGAGATTCAGGGCGTGTTGGCCGACCACATCGGTATCCACCACGCGTTCATCCTTCCCGTACTTTGCTATACCTACATCACCTACTACGGCCTGAGGGGATACCGCATCATCCAGCCCAAACCGCATCAGCCAAACGCAGCCTGAAGGGACGAGACGCGGCCGATAGGCCCATAATACCGGGCGCCCCGCCGTGTATCTCATGAACTGGGACAGGTGGAAGCGCATTCCCAGTGTCTCGTAAGCCCGAGACGTGGAACCGGCGAGCATGCGGGACCGTATTATGTCAGCAACGGAGGCGTTGCTGTCCTCATGCTCCTCGACGACATTCGCTATGCGCTGCGGCAGTTTTTGCGGACGCCAGGATTCACGATCACGGCCATTCTGACGCTGGCGCTGGGGATCGGGGCGACAACGGCCATCTTTACCTTGGTGCATGCGGTGTTGCTGAAGTCGCTGCCGGTGACGAAGCCGAGCCATCTGGTCCGCATTGGCGATAACGAAAGCTGCTGCATCAACGGCGGAATGCAGGACAACTGGTCTCTGTTTTCCACTGAGCAATATCGCGAGTTTCGCGACCATACCCCGGGATTCGAGAGCCTCGCTGCGTTCCAGTCCGGGCGCACTGAGGTGGGCGTGCGGCGCGCGGGCGACAATCGCGCGGCTCAGGCGCTGCCTGCGGAGTTCGTCTCCGGCAATGCGTTCTCGACGTTTGGGCTGCACGCCTGGCAGGGAAGGCTGCTCCAGACCAGCGACGATAACAAGGGCGCCGCTCCCGTCGCCGTGATGAGCTACCGCGCCTGGCGGCAGAAATTCGGGCAGGATCCCTCGGTGGTGGGATCCACCTTCCTCATCAACAGCGTCGCCTTCACCATCGTGGGCATTGCGCCCCCTGGATTTTTCGGCGAGAAGCTGACCAGCGATCCACCAGCGCTGTGGCTGCCGCTGAGCGCGTCGCCGCTGGTGCAGACCGGCAGCTTCAACGTGCTGGACGAGCCGCAGCTGGATTGGCTGAATCTGATTGGGAGGATCACCCCCGGCGCGAACCAGAAGCAGATGGAGGCGCAGCTCCAGGTGGAGCTGCGGGATTTTCTGCGCAGCCCGATAGCTCAGGTAGATCCGGCAGAGAAAGGGCTAATTCCCAAACAGACGCTGCACCTGAGCTACGGTGGCGGCGGCGTGCAGCAGATGCAGGTGCAATACAAATCGGAACTGGAATTGCTGATGTGGATTTCGGCGTTCGTGTTGCTGATCGCGTGCGCGAATCTGGCGAATCTGATGCTGGTGCGGGCGACCGCGCGCAGGGGGCTCACGTCAGTACGGTCGGCGCTGGGCGCGCCGCGGAGGCGGCTGGTGGTGCAGGCGCTGACGGAGAGCGTGGTGCTGGCCGTGGTGGGTGGCGCGGCTGGCCTGGCGGTTGCCTATGCCGGTGCCCGGCTGTTGGTGGATGCCGCGGCAGGGAAGAGCTATCTGCCAATCCAGGCGACGCCCTCGCCTCAGGTGCTGGCGTTCGCGTTTGGAGTCTCGTTGCTGACCGGCATGCTGTTCGGCGCGGCTCCCGCGTGGATGACTGCGCATGCCGATCCCATTGACGCCCTGCGCGGGGCGAACCGCTCGACACGCCACAGCGGCTTATGGACGCAGAAGATTCTGGTGGTGGCACAGGCGGCCATTTCGCTCTCGCTGCTGTGCGCCGCAGGGCTGCTGATCCGGTCGCTGACCAATCTGCAGCACCAGCACTTCGGGTTCGAGACGCAGAACCGGTACATCGTCCACATCGACCCGCAGATGGCCGGCTACAAGGCTACCCAGTCAGAACAGTTCTTCCGGCAGGTGAAGCTGACGCTGGAGTCGATTCCCGGGGTGAAAGAAGTGACCTGCTCGACCTACACGCCAATGGAGGGCGACAACTGGGGAACCGGCGTGTATATCGAGGGCAAAGCGCCGCCGACGCCGGGCAGCGATTTCAACAACGCGTCCTGGGTCCGCGCGAGCGCGGGCTATTTCAGGAATATCGGCACGAAAATTGTCGCTGGCCGCGGCATTACGGAGCAGGACAACGCGACCGCTCCCCTCGCCGCGGTGGTCAACCAGATGTTCGCGAAGCGGTTCTTTAAGAATGGCGACGCACTGGGGCAGCACTTCGGCATGTTCGAGCAGAAATTCGCGGGAACCTACACGATTGTCGGCATTACGGAGAACACGCAGTACTGGGACCCCGACAGCAAGCTCAGGCCCATGTTTTTCGTGTCAGGAACCCAGTGGATGCACTATCCGGACCCGACCATGCAAATGGAGGAGAACGTCTCGCATCTGGAGATGAGCGCGGTGGAGATCCGGACGGCGGGCGCGGTGCCGGGGCTGGAGGCGCAGGTGCGGCGGGCGCTGATGCAGATCAACCCCAACCTGTCGATGCTGAATTTCGAGACGTTTCATGGGCAGGTGGAGGATCAGTTTCGGCAGACGGAGCTGATGGTGAAGCTGACGTCGGTCTTCGGGCTGCTGGCGCTGGCGCTGGCGGCGATCGGGCTCTATGGGGTGACGTCGTATTCAGTGGCGCAGCGGACGAGCGAGATCGGCATCCGGATGGCGCTGGGCGCGGACCGGGGCGGCATCGTGCAGATGGTGCTGCGCAGCGCGTTTCTGCAGGCGGGAATCGGGCTGGCGATCGGCATTCCAGGCGCGGTGATCGCGGGGCACTTTATGGCCAGCCAGCTCTACGGGGTTCGCCCCTGGGATCCGGTCGTGCTGGTCGCAACCGCGGGCGTGCTGTCCGCCGCCGCATTTGTGGCCGCCGTGGTTCCGGCGCGGCGCGCCGCGAGCGTTCAGCCCATGCGCGCGTTGCGCGTGGAATGACTCGGGCCGCGGAAGGCCGGGCTCAGCGCGCCGCGCTCACGCCGTCGGCATGAAATACGCATCCACGGCTTTCCTGAGCGATGCGCGGTCCAGCCGCGGCTGCTGCTGCCTGTATCCCGCCGTCCAGCACACCTGGTTGATCAGGTCGCGAGGCTGACAGCCGCTGAGTTCCTGATGCAGCTTGACCCGAATGTACTGGATCAGTTCGTCGAGCACCGCCGGATCGACCGCCAGCCGCTGCTCCAGGGCGACCCTCCGGAATATTTCGCCGAATTGCTCGGCGGTGGCGGCTCCGATCCTGATCTTGGTCTGGATCCTGCGCAGAAAGGCGGTGTCCACCAGATCGCCCGGCTTCATGTTGGTTGCAAAAACAACCAGCGTTTCAAAGGGTATTTCGACCTTCTTGCCGCCGGCAAGCGTCAGAAAATCTATGCGGCGATCCAGAGGAACAATCCACCGGTTCAGCAGTTCCGCGGGCCGCGATCGCTGCCTCCCGAAGTCATCGATGATCAGCACCCCGTTGTTCGCCTTCATCTGGACGGGGGCGACGTAGAACCTGGAACCCGCATTCAGCTGCAGATCCAGCATCTCTACTGAGAGCTCTCCGCCCACCATCACCGAGGGCCGGCGGCACAGCACCCAGCGCTCGTCATAGGTCTCGCTGGGCGGCTCATCGGCCGCCTGGTGGACCATGGGATCGAATACCGCGATGATCTGGCCGTCGATTTCCACCGCATGGGGAATCCAGACGTCCTCGCTTGCCAGTACCTGCGAAATCGTTTCGGCAATCGCTGTCTTGCCCACCCCGGAAGGCCCGTGCAGAAAAATCGCCGCGCCCGAGTTCACCGCGGTGCCGATCTGATCGAGCACTCCGGGATCCAGCACCAGATGCGAGAAGGCTTTCTGAATCTCGGGCTCGTGCACTCCGGTCCGCCGGGTACTCTGCCGGCGTACCTGGCCAACGTAGCTTTCGAGCGAGACCGGCGCGGCGGCCGCGTATTGGTTTTGGGCCAGCAGGTCCAGCGCCCGAGATCTGCCCTGCGAAGTGATGGCGATCTGCGGGAAATTGCCGTCCATCCCGGTCACCTGGCACAGAAGATCCACGCGCATCCGCGTAAACAGCTCGTTCGTGGCCTCCAGCCCCAGCTTGATGTGCTGCGCCAAATCCCGCGTCGTCATGGGGCCGGACAGGCACAGCACCTTCAGTGCGATATCGTCGAGAACCGATTGCCGGACGTCCAGATCGTCCAGTGAGCGCGGCCTGCGCTCCGGACCCGATGTTCGCGAAGGCTCCGGCAGCGTCGTGGTTACCATAGTGTTTTTGCCCCTGTCCCGAACCGGGCATTCTACTGCCTCCCCTTTGGGCGCAACAGATTACTTCCATCGGATGACTTCCATCGGCCGTCCCTGATCAGGTAAGTATGTCTTGACAGGTATATGCCAAGATAGGTATATACAAGGCGTGCAATCCGCGTTTGCCGTTCTCGCCGAACCCAACCGCCGCGCCATCCTCAGCCTCCTCGCTTCGTCGGAATGCTCCGTCGGAGAAATCGAGCGCCGGCTCGGCATGCCGCAGCCCACGGTTTCCAAGCACCTCCGCGTGCTGCGGGAAGCCGGATTCGTCGAGTCCGCGGTGGACGCCCAGCGCCGTCTCTATCGGCTGAACCCCGGACCACTGGAAGGCGTGGATGCGTGGCTCGCTCAGTTCCGCCGCTTCTGGTCGGTTCATATGGACGCTCTGGAGCGCCATCTGGACCGCATGGGATCGCCGCCGGACGCGAAACCCGCAAGAGTGAAGGTGAATTCAAACAGGCGAGGGAAACGATGAAAATTAAACTGACCAGCGTGTATGTGGACGATCAGGACAATGCTCTGCGCTTCTATACGGAAGTGCTGGGATTCGTGAAGAAAGCCGACTTCAGCCAGGGGCCGTTTCGCTGGCTCACCGTGGCATCGGCCGAGGACCCCAACGGCACGGAGCTGCAACTGGCGCTCAACAACAATCCGGCGGCGAAAGCGTATCAGCAGGCGAGATTCGAGCAGAAGCAGCCGGCAGCCATGTTCTTCACCGAAGATGTGGATGCCGATTACGAGCGGATGAAGGCCCGGGGCGCCGCGTTCACGATGCCGCCCACGGACGTGACCGCATCGAAAATCGCGATGGTGAACGACACCTGCGGCAATCTGATCCAGATCGCGCAACTCAAATGGAACGGCTGAAATGGCTGCGGACGAGCAATACCTGCCGGGGCCGGCGCGCGGGGCGCAGGTGGAAAGGGACGGAGAGCAATGGACGCTGATCCTGGAAAGGCAACTCCGCCATCCGCCGGAAAAGGTGTGGCGCGCGATCACTGACCCGGCGCATCTGCGCGAGTGGGCGCCCTTCGATGCCGATGGGAATCTGGATGAGCCTGGGGCGGTGCGGCTTACGTGGATGGGGACGGGACGAAGTTCGGAAGCGAGAGTGACTCGAGCCGAGGCTCCCAGGGTGCTGGAGGTCGGCGACATGCGCTGGGAACTGGAGCCGATTCCACTTACGCAAGGCGACCTGGGATCGGGCGGCGGCACGCGTCTGCGTCTCTGGCACCGGATCGATCGCCGCTTTGTCGCATGGGGCGCGGCGGGCTGGCATATCTGCTTCGACGTTCTCGATCGCCTGCTGAGCGGAGCGCCCATCGGGCGCACGGCCGCCGGAGGGGAAGGTTGGCAGCGGCTATGCGCGGAGTACGCGGAGCAGTTCGGGCTGGAGAACCCTGGAGGGCAGGGGAGGGCGGCGCAGAAGACGTGAAGCCATGGGTCCGGATCTCGAATGTTCCCGGTTGCCGGTCGTACACCAATTACGCGACAGATCTCGGTGAGCGCATTGGCGATAATGCACTCATAGAGTCACGAAAGGGATGCAATGGATCGGCGAGCTTTTACTAGAACTGTTCTCGGATTGCCGCTTACCTCGGCTGCTCTTATGGGCCAACCTCCAGTTAAAGGCACTGAGCCTCCGTTTCCGCACGGCCTATGCACCTTCACCAGCACCGGGAAGGAAGAGCAGCCCTTTCTCAAAGCCACAGAGGCGCAACTGGCCTGGCATACGGGGGCGGGCTATCTGGACCACATGTGGTTTGGAGGGGCTTTCAAAGACTACAAGCGACTCCGGATCCGGGTGTATGCGGACGGAGAGATAGTTCCCTCGATCGACATGGACCTCGGTCTGGGCGTAGGCGTCGGCTTCCAGGATCCCGCCGCTCCGTGGGGAAATCGTTTCGTAGGTGTGACAGGCGAGCCTAGCGGGATCTACTTCAACCATCGAATTCCATATTCGAGGAGCATTCGAGTGACCGCCGAATTACCTCCTGGCGTTCCGCGCGACACGTTCTTGTGGTGGATCATTCGCGGGCTGGAGAATGGGCAGCTACAAGTATGCGGTTTTCCGTTGCCCCAAACTGCGCGGCTGAAGCTGCACAAGGTCATCGATCGGGAAGTTCAGCCGCTGGAAGAATTCGACCTTGCGAAAGTAGCTGGCGCTGGACTCCTGTTTCAGGTGACTATGGCGGCCCAGAGCAGCAACTTCGAGTTTTTGGAAGGACAGATGCGGGCACACTTTGGCCCAAAAACGAGGCGCGACACGAAGCCACAGTTCCTTTCCTCAGGTCTGGAGGACTACTTTCTCGGAACCTATTACTTCAATCGTGGTCTCTACCATCTTCCCCAGGCCGGGTTGACCCACAAGGACGAAGCGACGAGTTCCTTTTCGGCGTATCGCTACCACGATGAAGATCCTGTCGTTTTCCGCGATGGCTTTCGCCTGACTTGCCGTTGCGGGGAACGGCGCGGCGAAAAAACGTTCGGGACAACAGGTCATCCACAGCCGACGAAATACACGAGGTACTCCTGGGTCTACGAACTTTCGGGAGCCGTCTGAACTAATCAAGACATCATGGGAGGCTGCGTGCCGACCAGCTTAAAGCAATACAGGTGATATGTTGTTTCCATGAAATTTTCCTGGCTACTTCTCGTATCCGCAACCGCGTGCTTCGGCGCTGCGCCAATGGGATGGAATTCCTGGAATAGCTTCGCCAACACTGTGAATTCCCAAATAGTTCAGCAGCAGGCTAAAGCTTTGGCCTCGAATGGCATGAAAGAGGCTGGCTACGAGTACGTTGTCATCGACGAAGGATGGTGGCTGGGTCAACGCGATGCCGCTGGCAACATTGCCGTCAATCCCAAACAGTGGCCTGCCATTCAGCCCGGCCAGAAAGATGGCGACATGTCCAACATTGCGGCATACATTCACAGCCTGGGACTGAAGGCCGGCATCTACACCGACGCAGGTCGGGACGGGTGCAGCATGTACCCTGACTCCGGACCAAAGCTTCTGAATACTGGCAGCGAGGGTCACTATGATCAGGACTTCCTGCAGTTTTCGAAGTGGGGCTTCGATTACGTCAAGGTGGACTGGTGTGGAGGCGACAAGGAGAGGCTCTCTGGCGCGGTCCAGTATGCGCAGATTGCCCACGCCATTCAGAACGCTGAAAGAATTACTGGACGGAAATTATATTTTTCTATTTGCGAGTGGGGCAGCCAGAATCCCTGGTTCTGGGGTCCGGGCGTTGGAGGAATCGAAAGCACCATCTGGCGCACCGGTGACGACATCATTCCCCCCGTCGTGGAGAGCCTGCATGATCCCGCACACGAAAAGCGCGTCATCACCGTCGACAATGTCCTACATTCTTTCGACGCAGGGTTGCATCCGGAAGCGCAGCATACCGGCTATTACAACGACCTCGACATGATGGTCATGGGCATGCGCGGTATGACCAAATCGCTCGATCGCATCCACATGGGGCTGTGGGCAATTTCGAGCGCGCCTCTGATGGTTGGCTCAGACCTGACACGTCTATCTCCCGCTATCTTGTCGCTGCTGACCAATCGCGAAGCACTCGCAATTCACAATGATCCTTATGGATTGCAACCTATCAAAGTCGATGAGCCCAGTCCTGGGATCCAGATCTGGGTAAAGCCGATGGCGATCGCCGGACGGCGTGCGATCGGGATACTGAATCGCACGGACGCTTCAACGCAAGTCACGATTCCTTGGGACAAGCTGGGGTTCAAAGGCGGTCCAAAATCACTGCGCGACGTCTGGAACGGACAGAATGTCGAAGCAGCGAACGTCACGGTCTCCGTTCCGGCGCATGATCTTGCATTGATGGTCGCGGACGGTGAGGACAAAGCACCGGAAAAGTATTTGGCGAATCGCGACAGCATCCGCGGGATGAAGGCGACACGCGGTCCGACCTTTGCACAACTCCAATATGCAAACACCTCTGGTCACGTTGTCGTGGTCCGGGTCAAAAGCACATCAGGTCTGTTCACCGGTCTCGCTCTCGCGCCAACGGTCAGATCGGAAACTGGCTCGATTGGTCTCATTCTGCCCCACGGAACAGCCGACCTCTCGTTCGATCAGCAGCCGATAGCGATCCGCGAGTTGGACGTGTATTCCTGGTGATGAGCGAGGGGGGCCGAACTCGGATGCTCCCTCAAAACGGGCGTCAGTTGCGTCGGGGGATCCTTCCGAGATCGATCCTTTGACCTTGCGCCTGAACTGCGGGGTTGTTCAGCCGCTAGCTTGCTCTCAACTGTTGCAAACAGGCCAAACCACTTATCGACCCGCTCCTGGACGCAAACGCCGGCAATTGGGAAGTTTCGGCCATGATTGGCCCGCATCTGCGAACCCCGCGCAGGAGCGGCGCACCCGGCGGAGTCACCAGGTCGAGTAAGCCTGGCCGTCGGACCCCGTCTTGTCCGACCCGCTGTGCACGTCGGTGATGCCGGACTCGGTCTGATCGAGGTCGGAAAAACTGTCGTTCGTGTCCGTCTGCCAGGTGTCCTTGCTGTTCGTCATGGGGTCGACGGGGATAGAGGCGAGATAGCCGGCCTGAACCAGATCGTCCAGCGATTGCGGCGCCTTGTCCTTGTCTTCGGTATAGGCCTGAATCGCGGTTCGCATCACGTGCAGGTCTTCCTTCAGCGCGGCCTCTTTGGCGGCGCGGATATCTGAAGTAAAAACAGGCACAGCCACCAGCGCCAGAACCGCGATGATCGACATGACCACGATCAGCTCGATGAGGGTGAAGCCGCCGTCGCGTTTCCGGGTTGAGAGTTTGCGCAGCACAGGGGTTTACCAGGTGTTGTATTTGGTGCCGTCGAGGGCTGTTCCCTGCGACTTGGAGTAGACGTCGAAGACGTTCTGGCCGCCCCAGCTGTCGCTGTTGGGGTCGTCCTGCATCGACCGCATTCCCCACTCGGCGTCGCCGGTCATGGGATCGACGGGGATGCGGCGCAGGAACTTCACCTTGTGGCCCTGCACATCCACGCCATCCACCAGCTTTTGCAGATCCGGCGGATAGTTGTAGCTGTCGACCTTGGTCTGGAATGCGCCCTTCATTGCCGCGTCGTGATAGGCGTCGATCGCCTTGCGCATGTTCCACAGATCGTAGCGCAGAAGTTCTTCTTTCTGGCGCTTGACCTGAAAGCGCACGATCGGGATGGCCGCGGTGGCGAGGATCGACAGGATAAAGGTGGTGACGATCAGCTCCACCAGAGTGAGGCCCCGCTCGCCGCGCCGTGTTGTATGAACCATCCGCATAAAAATACCGCTCCAGGCTTATTGAACAGTCACCAGCGCCTGAGACCCCGTCGCCGGCATGATCTGCTGCCGGCTGTTGCGAACCACAGGCCCGTCGATCGCGACTGAGGCCACTCCGGGCGCTTTGGCCTGGAATGTCAGCACGCACAGCGGACCCGAACCGCTTACTCCTTTGACTCCCGGGGGCCGCGAAAGGGCAACGTCCAGATTGCCGTGTCCGTCGTCGCGGTGCACCAGCGTGATGGCCTGCCCATCCTGGCCGAGGAAATTCGGCCGGCTGGGATCGGGCAGGTCTACGTTGACCAGGCTTAGCCTCGCCGCGTCGTAATGAATCGCAAGCGGGACCCCGAAGATATCGTTGCCGCCGGAAACATTAATGCCGATCTTCAACGTTGAACCGGCCTTAACGGTCGACTGCGTCGGCGTCAACTGCAGGCTGGCGGGCGGCCCGGCCGCATTATCCTGCTTCAGCTTGTTAATAGCCTGCCGCGCAGCCTGCGTGCCGGTGACTGTGGATGGCGCGCTGCCGGACGCGCCGGGCGGAGGCGTCGTGGTTTGAGCCGCGGGGGGTTGAACAGCGCCCGACTGACCCTGCCCTGTCTGGACCGCTCCGGCCACTCCCGCACCCGCCGGCGCGCCCGTGTTCTGGCTCGCGGCCTGGCCGCTGAGGTCGGCTGCCAGCTCCTCTTTAGTCCGGATCTGCCGCACCGCGACCTCATTCCCGGTCCCGGTGTCGATCTCCTGCACATCCCCGGGCGAAATCTGCTCCTGGCTGACGATGTGCGGAATCATGAGGAAGACGATCTCGTCGGTGGCTACTTCCTTCTGTTGCGTGCTGAACAGATACTTGATGAGCGGAAGCTCGCCGAGCCCCGGAGTGCCGCTGATGGTCCAGGTTGTCTGGCGCTGCAGGAATCCCCCCAGCAGGCTGGCTTCGCCGTCGCGCAGGCGCACTGTATGGTCCACGATGCGCTGGGTGATGATCGGCTCCTGGACGCCCTCGATGGTGCTGTAGCCGTTGGTGGCGGAGATCTCGATCTTGCTCTTCAGCGTCACGTCGTTATCGAAGTGCACCGTAGGCGTGATCGTCATGTCCACGCCGACATCGATGTACTGGAACTGGGTCTGCGCGTATCCGATAGCCGCGCCCGCGGCCAGCCCCGGTTCCGCGAACGAGCCGGTCGCGATGGGGATGCGTTCGCCGATCTTCATGGTGGATTGCTGGCCGTTGGAGCAGCGGACCTGCGGGTTCTGGATGATGTGCGACCGAGAATCGGTGAGCAGAAGGTCGACGGCGGCCTGGCCGATCGAGATTGCGAAATTCGTCGAGTTCAGATGGGCCAGGTTGTTGAGCGTCAGACCGCTCGCCTGGCTGCCGGTCCCCGTTGTCGTCCCGGTGGTGCTGCTGGTGGTCGAGCTGGTATTGTTCAGGTTGGCATTCGACGCCTGGAAGCTGATGCTGGCCGTCTGCGGCAGCTGGACCCCGATGTTGCGCAGCAGATCGCGACTCACTTCCAGCACCGCCACGTCGATCACGACTTCCGGCTGCGCCTTGTCCAGATTCGCAATCAGGTGACGCGCCAGGACTATCTCATCGGGCGTGCCCCGCATCACGATCGCGTTCTCGCTGGCGACCCCGTTGATGCGGGCGTTCTGGAATAGGTTGCGGAGAACAGTCTGGATCTCGGTGAAATCGTTCTGTTGCGCGACGTTATGCAGATAGAACGTCTCCACCGCCTGCTGATCCAGCTCGGTATGCTTGGCGCGGGTGTCTTCCGCGACAAAGATCGTATTGTTGGTGACCGGCCGCCAGAACGTGTCCGACTGCATTGCAACAATGCGCAGTGCGTCGTACAGCGTCACATTATTCAGGTCGACCTCGATGCGTTTGGACTGATAACTCGGGTCGAAAAGCACATTGATGCCCGCCAGTTTGCCGACGGTCTGATACACCACCCGCGTATCCGCGACCATGTGCACGGTGAGCGGCTCGTTGGAAATGGGCTTCAACTGGGGAGGAGCGGCCAGCGCCGCAAAGGCCTCTCCCGCCGTGCGGGCAGCCTGCGGTGCCTCGGCGGGCGTCTCCGCGTTGATTTTGGCGCGCGTCGCGCCGATCTCCTGGCTGGCCAGCTCGTTGCTGGGGTCGATGCTCACGGCGCGCAGAAAGTCGGTGAGCGCCTCGGTGTATTTGCCCTGGTCGCGTACCTGCTCGCCGCGGTGAACCCAGAGAGCCGCCGCCTGGAACCGCGTGCGCGCCCATGCGATGCGGTAGCGCTCGTCCGTCGGCTTGCGGTGGTATGCCTGGTTGAAATCCTGATAGGCGGTGAGAACGTCACCGGCGGCCTCGGCGCGCTGGCCCTTTTTAAAGAGCTTGCCCGCCGACACGGCGTGAGCCGACGGCATACCGGCCAGGATGATGGCGACGAGCGCCCAGAGTGCGAGGCTACGCTTCATGTAACTCCATCGTGGGCAAGGAAATGCTGCTGCACGGAGGGGAGCCAGGCTCGTCCCCGGCATGCAGAGGATCGCTCGCCGGTTCCCGGCCAGCGCCGTGAATAGTATCGCATCCGCTGGTCGCATTCCGGCGGCAACTCCTCGCCCCGGGGGCCTCTCCGCCGATTTCGGCAACCGTATAGGATGAAAGACGGTTATGACTCGCGCTCCATCCCATCCCGTGAAGCCCGCTCCGTCCAAAGCCAGGCCGCGCGATCCACTCGCCGCCGGCGCGCGGGATGCTGCCCAGAATCGCGCCGCCGGACACAACTACTTCCTCCTCGAAAAGTACGAGGCAGGCGTGGCCCTGCGGGGCACCGAGGTCAAGTCCATTCGCGAGGGCAAGGCCAATCTGAAAGATGCCTACGGCATCATCCAGAACGGCGAGGCCTTCCTGCTGAACGCGCATATCGGGGCTTATTCTCACGGGAGTTCCAACAATCACGAGGCTCTGCGCACGCGGAAGCTGCTTCTGCATCAGGAGGAAATTCAAAAGCTCACCGGAAAGACGCAGCAGAAGGGCCTGACGCTCATCCCCACCCGCCTTTATTTCCGCAATGGCCGGGTGAAGTGCGAACTGGCCGTCGCCCGCGGCAAACAGCACTGGGATAAGCGCGAGACAGAGCGCCGGCGGGAGGCGGACCGGGAGGCCCGGGCGGCGGTGGCGCGGGGGAAGAAGAGTTGAGGCGAGCTTTTACGCCCGGCCCCGGCAGCAGGGGCTTGGGGGAAGACAGTTCCAGGTACAATGGCGGAAGAGACTGACGACGATGCCACACATGGTTTTTTGCTCGCGCAATAAGCAGGAAATGGAGGGGCTGGACGAGCCTCCCTTCGACAGCGACTTCGGCCATAAGGTCTACAACAACGTCTCGAAAAGGGCGTGGCAGGAATGGCTGGAGCGCCAGAAGATGTTGCTGAACGAGTACCGTCTGCAGCCCTGGACGCCCCAGGCCCAGGAGTTCCTGGTCGAGCAGATGGATCAGTTCTTCTTCGGCGAGGGCGCGGCGCTGCCCAAAGAGTACGTTCCGCCCAGCCACTAAGATTTTTCGGCGGCCGGGGCCGTTGAGGCCGTTCTCGTCTCCGGCTCCGCCCGCACAATCTTTCCGTCCCGGATCAGCATTCGTTCGCCGCGCCACTCTACCGTGTTGGAGGCATAACTCCACGCCCACAGCGCAAGCGCAACGAGATCGCGCGGCAGCAGCAGCCACAAGTCGCGCAGCACCTGGCGATCGCCGAGGATGCCGACGCCGGTCCCCAGTGCGATTGAGACGCGCAGGAGCAACGCGATGCTGAACAGCGCCAGCGCGGGCAGGCTAAGCCCCGTCGCGATCAGGTTCAGAAACGCCCACGCCAGCCCGTACGAGAACACCATCCCCGCATATCCGGCGCGGCGCGACTCGCGCATGGTTCGCATCCAGCGCAGCTGGTGCTGAAGAAATCCCGCGAAGCTCCAGGCCGGTACGGACGTTTCGACGATCTCATTCGCCAGCTCGACGCGAAACCCGGCTGCATGAATGCGCGCGCCCAGCTGGTAGTCGTCGGCGAGGTAGTCCGCCAGCGGCGCAACGCCGCCGATGGCATCTAGCGCCGCGCGGCTGACCGCCAGCGTTGAGCCCAGCCCGAAGTGCAGGCCGCGCTCCAGCCAGCGCGAGCTGAGCACCGCGGGAGCAAAATCCGTGGAGATGCCCAGCGCTTCGAGCTTCGAGCTCAGAGTCGCGCGTTCCGGGCTCCCTGCGGGACCATGCGTCAGCCCCCGGTAAAGAGCAGTCACCATCCCAATGGCCGGCTGGCGCTGCGAGGGCGCGAACGGCGCCATCACGTGTGCCAAATAGCGTGGTCCCACGCGGATATCGCTGTCGTTCACGATCACGTAATCGTGCCGCGCGTACGGCAGAAGCTGCGCCAGGCAGCTCACTTTTCCGTTGGCGCCCAGGTTTTCCGGGCAGACAATCAGGCGGATCGCGTGCTCGGGAAACTCACGCTGGATCTGCCGCACCAGCGCCACAGCGGGGTCGTCAGCGCTGGCGACGCCAAAGAGGATTTCATACTCGCCGGAGTATTCCTGGCGGCAATGGCTGGCGAAGGCCTCGGCCATCCCCGCATCCACCCCGCGCAGCGGCTTCAGGATCGTGACCGGCGGAGTGAATCCCGCGTCGAAGCGCCGCCGCCGCACGAATGCTCGCGCGCTCATCAGGGCAACGGCGGAGTAGCCGATTCCCGCAACGGTGAGCAGTGTGGTAATGGCCGCAATGATCAGCGCGAACATCTGAAGTCGAGTGTAGCTGCTGGAGCGGATCACGCGGCGCGCCGCGCGAAAGCTGCCCCCGTGGGATTTCCGCGGCGCTGGCATCATCTGGCGCTTCTGAGCCCGTCCCTCTGGACGTAGCCTCGAAAAAGAGCACCACGCCATTGCGGCCACGCGCCAGAACCGCGGCAGCCAGGGCCATCGATTGCCTGAGAGGATCATCCCCCCATGAATGGAACGAATACACTCGAACTTCCCCGCGCCCAGAGCCGCACCGACAGAATCTGCGCTCGTTCATCGCCACTCGATATCATTTCCGTCGGCCGCGCTGCTGAAGCAGCGGGAGCGGGTCATCCGCGAACACTCGGAGTTGTCCATCCGTTCCATGACCACGGAGCAGGCTGAAAGCTGTGCCCGCTCGGATAAGCCGCGACTCCGGATATTCTGCGGCAGCATTGAAATATCGCGCCTCGTATATCTCGCGTGAAGCGTGCGGCGCTACAGCCGCCACAGCCGGCTGGTGCTCGACAGCCCGCGCCCGGTTGGCTTCGAGCGAACGCTTTTCGACTGTATCGTGCGCTCCGGCCAGGAACCGGAGGCGCTGCTGGAAATCGTCAGCCGATTTGCGCTTGCCGCCTGACTACTCGCCCAGCATGGGTAAATCCAGCGGTGCCTGCGCCAGCCATCCGGAGTGAGCGATGCGGTCGAGGGCCCGTCGCAGCGCCGATGCCGCGCAGGATTCCACCGTCACCACGAAGGGCAGGCTGTCTTTTTTATAGCCGGGGCGCTGAAACAGCGCATCGATGTTGATCCGTTCTGACGCCAGCGCGCCGGCGATTTCCGCCACGATTCCCGGCGTGTCCTTCACCACAAATCGTATGTAATGGCGCAACTCGAACTCCCCGCTGATGGCGACCGCGCGGCTCGGCAGATCGACCGGGCGCGATCCGTGAGCCAGCGCGATCAGATCCGAGACCACAGCAACCGCCGTGGGATGCCCCCCCGCGCCGTGTCCCGAGAAGACCACATCGCCTCCATACTCCCCGGTCACCAGCACCATGTTCTCGGTGCCTCGTGACCAGGCCAGCGGCGACCGCTGCGGCACCAGCATCGGTCCCACCATTGCGAAGTGGCCGTCCTGCCGCGCCTCCGCCTTGGCGATCTGGCGAATCGTGCAGCCGAGGTCGCGTGCGTAGCCGAAATCCACGGCATCCACCTGCGTAATCGAACGGCAGGCCACAGCGTCCATTTTCAGCCCGGCGCGCAGCGCGATACGCGACAAAATCACCAGCTTCGCGCGCGCGTCGAAGCCGTCTACGTCCTCGCTGGGATCCGCCTCGGCGTACCCCAGCCGCTGCGCCTCTTTCAGAACCTGAGCGAACGCGACTCCGGATTCCATCTGGCTCAGGATGAAGTTGCACGTCCCGTTCAGAATGCCTTCGATCCGCGTGATGCGGTCTCCGGCGAGTCCCTGCCGCAGCCCCGGGATCACCGGGATTCCCCCGGCTACGGCAGCGCCGTAGAGCAGATGCGCGCCATGGGAGTGCGCAACCTGGTCGAGTTCGATGCCGCGGGCCGCGATGAGCTTTTTGTTGCCGGTGACAACGGATTTGCCGGCCTCGAGAATGTGACGCACCCAGGTTTCGGCGGGATCGAGTCCCCCGACAAGTTCCACAATCACATCGGCGTCCGAGCGCAGGACCTGCTCGAAGTCCTCGGTCCACACCACATCCTTCCGCGTCCAGTCCACCCGCTTGCGGGCAACGCCGCGATTGAAGACGTGTGTGAGCCGGATGTCGTCAGGTTTGAGATCGCAGAGGATGCGGGCGACAGAGCTGCCCACAGTGCCGAATCCAAGAATGGCGACGTTCATGAGACCTAGGGTATCGGGTTTAGGTGACAAGGGATAGACTGGCTGTCGTGCACGAAGTGCATCCTATGAAACGGCTTATCAACGGGGGCTGATTATGGAAGCGAGCAAAGTCGGTTCGGAGCACGCTGGCGCAGGGCGGCATCGCTGGCTGAAAGTCGTGAGTGTGGTGCTGGCGCTCATTATCCTGGCGATCGTCGTCACGCCATTCTTTGTCAACGCGGATACCTTTCGCCCGATAATCGAGAGCGAACTCTCCACCGCCCTGGGCCGCAAGGTCGCCATCGGGCATATGAGCTTCTCAATTTTCTCTGGCGGCCTGGTCGCGAAGAACGTCTCCATCGCGGACGATCCGAAGTTCAGCAGCGCTCCCTTCTTTCAGGTGCAGTCGCTTCGCATCGGCGCCGATATCGGCGGCCTGATCTTCCATCACGCGCTCACGATCCATAAATTCGTAGCGGAGTCCCCCCAGGTGAACCTGATTTCCGGCCCAAACGGGACGTGGAATTACTCGTCCCTGGGCAGCGGCGGGTCGTCGTCCACCTCGGGCTCCCAAACCGACAGCGTCCCGAATCTGCTGGTTGGCGAGGCCGAGATTCGCAACGGCAAAGTGTCCGTATCGCAGCAGGGCAGCAGCCAGCCGCCCTTCATCTACAGCGATGTGAACTTTACGGTGAAGAACCTCTCCGCAACCCATGCCATGCCGTTTAACCTGACCGCGAAACTGCCCGGCGAAGGCACGGTTAGCCTGACAGGCACCGCCGGCCCCGTCAACCAGCAGGACACCTCCGCAACCCCTGTGCAGGCCAGCCTCGTGGTGAAGCACTTCAGTCCCGTGGCGGCGGGTGTGCTCCCCGCGAGCGAGGGCATCTCCATGTTGGCGGATGTGAACGCGAAGCTGAACTCCGACGGCAAAACCATGACCAGCCAGGGGAGCGTGCAGGCTTCGCAACTGGTGCTGTCGAAGGACGGCACGCCCGCGCCCCAGCCCGTAAACATGACCTACCAGGTCAGCGAGGACCTTAAAGCGAAAACCGCGCAGGTGAGCGATATCGCGGTGCAAACGGGCCAGGCCGCGGCTCACATTAACGGCACAGCGGATCTGGCGGCCCAGGCGGCAACTCTGAACCTGCACCTGAATGCGCCGAATCTGTCCATCGATCAGATGGAGACGCTGCTGCCCTCCATGGGCATCGTGCTGCCGAAGGGTTCGCGGCTGCAGGGCGGCACGCTAAGCGCGACCCTTGGGGTTACGGGGACATCGACGAATCCGGTGATCGCGGGGCCGGTGGAGATCGACAACACGAAGCTCACCGGCTTCGATCTCTCGCAGAAGATCATGGGGCTGAAGGCCCTGCGCAACCTCGGCGGCGACACCCAGATCCAGACGCTGCGGGCTCAGGTGAAGTCCACGGTGCCGGAGACGGATCTCAGTAACATTTATGCCGACGTTCCGGCGATCGGCACGGCGACGGGGCAGGGAACCGTAACCGCTGGCGGAGCGCTCAACTTTCAGCTCAACGCGAAGCTCAGCTCCACCGGCGCTATAGGCGGCGCGGTCAACGCCGCGGCTGGCGCGCTCGGCAGCCTCGCCGGAGGCTTCCTGCACAAAGCCTCCAGCAATGGCGTGCCCATCTCCATTACCGGAACCAGTTCGGCCCCGGTGATCCGCGCCAACGTCATGGGGATGTTCACCGGCCAGAAAGGCCCGCCGCAGCAAAAGAAGAAGGGCGGTTTCCTCGGCGGCCTGCTGGGACACTGACCAAGGCACGCTGAGGGCACTCTAAGGTGTCATTGACCAGGCAACCGAGCCACGTACAATCGTCACCAAATCTTGTGCAACTGGCATTTTCGGAAACGGATCGGGAAAGCACTTCGCCCAGAGGTGTTTCCCCCCAAGGAGACTCTTGTGCGCTTCGTCAGACTGTTTTTGGCACTTTTGCTTCTGCCCGTGGTCGGCGCATGGGCGCAGCAGCCCGCCGCCCCTGGGTTCAGCTCATCCGCGTTCAGCTCATCCAGTTTCGCTGCGCCGCCTGCCGCGGGCGGAGGCGGCGGACAAGCAGGGCAAACAGTCTCCGCTTATTCCGCCCCCTTCACCGGCTTTGCCATCGGCGTAAAGGTGGGAACGCTCGGCCCCGGCATAGAGGCCGCCACGCCGCTTTCCCGGAAGTTCAACCTGCGCGGCGGAGCCAACTACTTCAGCTATAGCGACAACTTCGCCAGCGACGGCATCAACTACAATGCAACGCTGCGCTTCCTCTCCGGCCAGGTCAGCCTCGACTGGTTCCCGTGGGCGAAAGGATTTCACATCAGCGGAGGCGCGCTGGTCTACAACGGTAACCAGATCACGGGCAGCTCCGACGTGCCTGGTGGCCAGACCTTCACACTGAACCACGTAACCTACGACAGCAGCGTGACCGATCCCGTAATCGGAACCGGCAGCCTCACCTTCAACAAAGCCGCGCCACTGGTCACCATCGGATGGGGCAACATGCTGCCGCGAAGCGGACGGCATCTTGGCGTGCCTTTCGAGCTGGGCTTTGCCTATGTCGGCGATCCGAAGGTCGCACTGAATCTGGCCGGCTCGGTGTGCGATCAGACGGGTGCAAATTGCCGGACGATTGCATCGGATCCCACGGTGCAGGCCAACATCGCCGCGCAGCAGCAGAAGCTCGAGAGCGACGCGAGCCCGGCGCGCTTCTATCCCATCCTGTCGGTGGGTCTTTCCTACGCATTCTGAAGAGGGAACTTTGGCAAAAGGGCGCGGCTGACGCGCCCTTTCTCCGCTGCAGCCTGGGCAATCAGGCCGTCTTGGCCTGAGCCTGGGGCGCGAGCCGCACCCGGAACTTCTTCGTGACGATGGCCAGCTTGCGCTCCATTTTGCGCAGATCGCGCACCTCGTCCGGAGCGGCGAAGGTGGAAGCGATGCCGCGGCTGGAGGCGCGCCCGGTCCGGCCCACGCGGTGCACAAAGTCCTCGGCTTCCTTCGGCATGTCGAAGTTGACCACGTGCGCCACGTCGGCCACATCGATGCCGCGCGCCGCCACGTCGGTGGCGACCAGCACGCGATGGTGGCCCTGGGCAAAGCTGCGCAGGGCCGCATTGCGCTGCGACTGCGAGCGGTCGCCGTGGATGGGCGTGGCCGAATGGCCGGAGCGCACCAGGCGGCGCGCTACGCGGTCGGCTCCGTGTTTGGTGCGGACGAAGACCAGGAAGCTGCCGTCGTTCGCGCCCAGCAGATGCTCGAGCAGCTCCTGCTTCTTGTCCGTGGGGACTTCGAAGCTGCGCAGCTCGACGTTGGGCGAAGGCTTCAGCACCGAACCGATCTCGACCCGGACCGGGTTCTTCAGGTAGTCGTTCGCCACTTCGCGAATCTCCGCGCTCAGTGTCGCCGAGTAGCAGAGTGTCTGCCGATCCGTGGGCAGGGCAGCCGCAATGCGGCGGATGGAGGGCTTAAAGCCCATGTCCAGCATGCGGTCCACTTCGTCGAGGACCAGGATTTTGATGCCGCTCAGGTTGACCAGTTTGCGCTGGAGGTAATCTTCCAGGCGTCCCGGCGTGGCGACAATGAGGCGCGCGCCCCGGCGAATGGCGTCGAGCTGCGGGCCTTCCGCCAGGCCGCCGCAAACCAGCGCCGCCGTGCCCTGGCTGCGGGTGAGCTGCCGGTAGGCTTCAAGAACCTGCATGGCCAGTTCGCGCGTGGGCAGCAGCACCAGCGCCGATGCGCCTTTGGAGCCTTTCGGCATCCGCTCGATGAGCGGAATGAGGAAGCCGAGGGTTTTGCCGGTGCCGGTCTGCGCGGTGGCCAGCACGTCGCGGCCTTCGAGGGCCGGCGGAATGGCTCCGGCCTGAACCGGCGTGGGGGTGATGAAATTGGCGTCGGAGATCTGCTTCTGCAGGGCCGGCGAAAGGTGTAATTCAGAGAAAAGTTTCAAGGTGTTCCTGTGCTGCGGCGCGCCGGAGATCCACCAGGAGGAATCGTCCTCCTTCATCCATGGAACGCACCCGGAATGCGGGCACGGCGGCCGGAGTTGCTGTGTTCCCGGTCGGGACTCGGCTGTGTGCAGAGCTGCGCCCGGGATCTTAAGTCTCTATGCAGGGAAATTCGGGGAGCGCTTACGACGCGCCGATTCGACTTTGTCCCACACTCACGTTTTCGGCTGGGATGCGCCTTTGCGTAAATCGAAGCAGCGCTTGCAGCCTGGCCCGGTACGCAACTTTGCGCACACACGATGCAAATGGGGCCATTACGCTGAGGGGCCTGGAAATTTACGGGAGGGCGATCTGGCGGATGAGGCGAGAACGGCTCACAACCAAACAACTGAGCGTGGCTCTATTGTAGCAGAGGTGCCGGGGAGCACCCGACAATCATCTAGGGCATCGCCTGCGCGATGGGGATCCTTACTTCAGCGAGGCAGCCGGGGCCGTCGGCGCGGTTGCGGAGGGTGATGGCGCCGCCGTGGGCTTCGACAATCTGCCGGGCCAGAGCGAGGCCAACGCCGGAGCCGGACTTCTTCGTGGTGTACAGCGGGACGAATAAGTTGTCAGGGTTCGCGAGGCCGGGGCCGTTGTCCTCGATCTGAATCGCGGCGAGTTCGCCGTCGAGCACCGCGCGGAGAGTGACCTGGGGCATGCGCTGAGGAGCGGCCTGAACGGCGACCGCCGGAGCGGCCTCTGATTCCGCCGCAAAGAGGGAGGGTGCGTCCTCCTCTGCGCCGCTGGATGTCTCCTCCATTCCGAGCGTCGCGGCTTCGACCGCGTTGCGGACGAGGTTGATGAGGAGCTGTTCGATCTGGTCGGGATCGGCGAGGAGATCGACGTCGGGAGCGGCAAGGACGCGGACGTCGAGGCGAATTTCAAGCGAAACCACGCGTTCGAGGAGCGGCACCAGCGGCACATGCTTCAGAACAGGCGCGGGAAGCTGCGCGAGCTGGCGATAAGCCTGGACGAATCGGTTGAGGGAGTCGGCGCGGTTCTCAATGACGGAGAGGCCGCGGTTGAGGTCCCTGCCCAGCATGCCGGGACTGACCGTCCAAACGGGGCTTTGGTCCTGAGACGCGGCCGATGGAGGGCTTTCATCTCCATTGGATCGCGGCAGCAGACGCGAGCGCAGGCTGCCCGCGATGGACTTAATCGGCGTCAGCGAGTTCGAGATCTCGTGGCCGATCACCCGGATCAGCCGCCGCCAGGCCAGCCGCTCCTCCTCCCGCAGCGCCGCGCTCACGTCGGAGAGGACGATGAGGGTGTGCGGTACGCCGCGCTGGCGGAAGCTGCCGCGGCGAATCAGCCACCGCGGAGATTTATCGGATGCCCCGGCCAGCGGCAAGTCGGCGGACAGAACCGTCTCCGTGGGCCGATCGAGAAGCGGCTGCAGTTTCAGATCGGTCGCCGAGCGGCCCAGATCGCGCGCCGGCAACAGGCCGAACACCCGTTCCGCCGCCGGGTTCAGCAGGCGCAGCCGCGATTCCTGGTCGAAGGCGAGCACCGGCGCGTCCATCTCCGCGATCACGCGGCGCAGCAGCGCCACGGCTTCCAGCGCGCCCACGCGTTGCGTCTGCAGCGTATCCGCGAGCGCATTGATTTCAAGCGCCAGCTGGCCCAGCGAGTCATCGCGCCCGGCGTTGCGGGCTCGGAAGGAATAATCCTCCTCGCGCAGCGCGGCAACCACGTTGGCCAGCGTCTGCACCGGACGGATCGCGTCCTCAATGAACGTGGCGAAGATAAGGACCAGAGCGATAAGCAGAATGCCGAGCGTGACGAGCAGCGGCCCTGTCGAGATATGCAGCAGCGCGAGAACCGCGGCGGCGAGCCCGAGGACGGCGATGGCCGTCAGCGTCGAGAACACGCGAAGCCGCGCCTCAAAGCTGAGAGGTGGCCGGGATGGGCGGGAGCGGCGCATGGCCAGCGATCAGAGCACAGAGCACAGCGTACCGCGTTCCGCAGGCATCGGCGAGACGCCTGCAAAACAGAAAACTCAGCATCGTGGAGATCGCGCTAGATCCCGTATTTCTCCATGCGCCGGTACAGCGCACCGCGGCTGAGGCCGAGCGCTTCCGCGGCCTGGCTGACGTTGCCTCCGGTGCGCGAAAGTGCTTTGCGGATCAGGATGCTCTCGACGGATTCGAGGGACATCTCTTCGAGTCCCTGCGCAGTGGGACGCGCGGCGGAGGACAGACCGAGATCCGCCGTTTCGATGAACGCGGAACGGGCCATGAGGAGCGCGCGCTCGATGGTGTGGTCGAGCTCGCGCACGTTCCCGGGCCAGGAGTACTGCAACATCAGCTGGAGAGCGCCGGGCTCGATGCCCTGCACCTGTTTGCGATAGCGCTGCGCGTAGCGGGCGAGGAAATGCGCGGCGAGGGACGGGATGTCTTCGCGGCGGTCGCGCAGCGGAGGCAGGTGAATCTCGACGGTATTGAGACGGAAGAGAAGGTCAGCGCGGAAGCGGCCCTCCTCGACTTCCTTCTGCAGATCGGCGTTCGTGGCGGAGAGGACGCGGACATTCACGCGCTTTGTTTTCGAGGAGCCGACGCGCTCCATCTCGCCGGCTTCGAGGACGCGCAGCAGTTTCGCCTGCTGGCGCGCCGGCACGTTGGCGATCTCGTCCAGGAACAGCGTGCCGCCCTCCGCCAGCTCGAAGCGCCCGATGCGCTCCGTGCGCGCGTCGGTGAACGCGCCTTTCACGTGGCCGAAGAGCTCGGATTCGAAGGTCCCCTCGGGCAGCGCGCCCGTATTCACGGCGACCATGGAGCGCGAGGCTCGCGGCGACAGGGCATGGAGCGTCTGCGCAACGACTTCTTTGCCCGTTCCATGCTCGCCGGTGATCAGAACGGTGGCGTCCGAGGGGCCGATGCGCGCGATGGTCGCCAGCACCGGCTGCATCGCGGGGGCGGTGGCAATCATCTCCGGCAATCCCTCGGCGCGCAGCAGGCGGTTTTCCGCTTCCAGACGCTGGGCGCGGCGAACCGCGTGATACAGGTCGATCTGCGTGCGCAGGACCGTGAGCAGCCGCGTGTTGTCCCAGGGTTTCTGGATAAAGTCGGACGCGCCGCGCCGCATGGCCTCAACCGCCAGTTCCACGTTTGCCCACGCTGTCATCACGATCACCGGAAGCTGCGACTCGTGCGAGCGGATATGCGTCAGCACGTCCAGCCCTTCGCGTCCCGACGTCGTGTCGCGCGTGTAGTTTAGGTCCAGCAGCACCGCGTCGAACGCGCCGGATACAAGCGCGTCGAGAAGCATTCCCGGTGAAGCTGCTTTTTCAACACGGTAGCCTTCCGGTTCGAGCAGCAGCTCCAGCGCGGTCAGAATGTGAGACTGATCGTCGGCGATCAGCACGCAGGGAGCGGCTCGTTCACGGCGGCTCTCGATGGCGGGTTGGGTGGCGGTGGACATGGCTGGCTGCTGATTACCGGCTGCCGGATTCCTCCATGATAGCTACGGCATGTGGGTGGCCACGCCGGATTTGGCGTCGTCGATGGAGACGCCCGTCATCAGGAGCGTCTCGCCGGTGGCGCGATCGATGTCCACCTTGGCTTTCTCGAAGGCCGTCTCGGCGTCGTCCCAGGTGGATTCCGCCTGCGCAAGCAGGTTCTCCGCGGAAAGCACATCGTAGCTGGATTTCGCGCCGAGCTGCTGTTCCTGTTTGGTAATGTCGAAGGTGCGCTGGGCAAGATCGCGAGCCTGTTGCGCCGCCTGCACCCGGGCTTTCGCCTGCTCCAGCGCGAACTGCGAGTTGCGCACGTCGAAGCGGATGCTCTTCGTGTTCTCCTCGTAGGTGATCTGGCTCTGGCGGTACTGGAGCTCCGCGCGGAACTGATCGGCCTTTACCACGCGATTGCGCAGATTGATGTTCAGCGTCATGCCAACCTGATATTCCGGCGACGAATAGTTGAAGGTGTTCTGGAACATCCCGCCGAAGCCCTCAGGCAGGCTTTCGGCGCACAAAGCAGTCCCCAGGCTGCAATATGGATTCCTCGGACCTCCCAGCCCCGCGCCCAGGTAGAAGCCGTACATGTTGAGCTGGGGAAGCAGTTCGCTGTTCACGCCTTTAAGATTGGCCTGCTGGATCTGTGCCTGCTCCTGGTAAACATGAACCTCAGGGCGGTTCTTTTCGGCTTCGGAGATCAGCTGCGCGATCGGCTTGTTCGCGTTGGGGTCGGGAGCGCCGGTGAGTTCGAGCGGAACGACGGGCATTTCGTCGATGGTGGAGTCGTCCGTTTTGGTAAGAGCGTTCTTCAACTGCAGCTCGTACAGGCGGAGGTTCGCCCGCGCGATCGTCAGATCGCCTTCGCTGGTGGCGACCGCCGTCTCGTCCTGCATCACCTGGAGGGCGGGAATGGCGTGGAGCTGGAGCTGCTTCTGGTCGTCGGAAAGCGTCTGCCTGGCGAACCTGAGCGATCGCTCGCGAACCTGCGCGTCCTGATAAGCGCCGACCAGATCCCAATAGATATCCTCGACCTGCGTGACTGTGGCGATCACCTGAGCCTGGAACGCCCAGTTGGTGATGTCGAGGTTGCGGCGGGCGATGTGAATGTAGCGCTCGTTGCTGGCCAGCCCGAATCCGGCCAGCAGAGGCTGCGTGACCTGCGCCTTGAACTGCGCGTAAAGCTGGGGATTCACGACCTCGTAGGGGCTGTTGATCGTCTGGCGATCGCCCAGGTACTGGATCAGAAGTTGCGTTCCGAGCGGGTACGACTGACTGAAGCTGCCGGAGGCCTCGATGGTGTTGGTTTCGAGGATGGGTACGCCCGTCTGGAAGACGTTGGCCTGCTGCATGCGAGTGTGGTCCACACCGCCCTGGAAGGTCAGATAAGGATCGAAGCCGTTCGGCGGCAGCGCTGCGCCGGCGCCCAGAGCCGAGGTGACAATGCCACCCGCTCCGGCCGCGGAAAGCCCCGCGGATGAACTGGAACCCCCCGCGGACGATCCGAATCCTCCCTGCGTGGACTGGACGATGTTGGTGTCCACTCCGTTGGCGATGCCGCCGGCCTGGGTGCGGGCCAGATCGGTTTTGGCGATCGGGAAGTTGTAGCGGAAGTACGCAAGGTCAAGGTTGTTCTCAATCGCGAGGGCGATGGCGTCGCGCAGGGAAATATAAAGCCTGCCATCGCGCATCAGGTCGTACAGCCGCGGCGAGTTTTTCAGATTCACCGGTGGTGCGGTCGACGGCCGGTACGCCGCCAATGGATTGCGAGAGTGGGGCACCGTGACGCGGAAGGGCGCTGCACCTGCCAGCGGCTGCCGCTGCGCCTGGTTTGCCTGTTGAGCGATGCTCGGTTGCGGGGGCGTCGCCGGCGCGGGCGCGCTGGGCGCGGCCGGATCCTGCGCCTGCGCGAAGCTGAGTGCAGAGCTGAGAGCGCACAGGGCGAGCAGGCGAGCTGCAATCGGCGTACAGCGTTCAGTGATCACGATGCGCCCACCTCCGCCGAGATGCCGGGGTTGGCAGTGTCGGCGACCAGCCACCCGTCGCGCAGTTCGATTACGCGCGAGCCGAACGCGGCGTTGGCCTCCGAATGCGTTACCTGCACAATCGTGACGCCCTGCTGATTCAGATCGCGGAACAGCTCCATGATTTCCTTTGCCTGCGTGGAATGGAGATTGCCGGTGGGCTCGTCGGCCAGCAGCAGGTCCGGCGAGTGAATCACGGCTCGGGCAATGCCGACCAGTTGCTGCTGGCCGCCCGATAACTGTGACGGGAAAAGATCCTTCTTGCCGACGATGTTGAAGCGATCCAGAGTGTCGCCGACGAGACTCTGGCGCTTTGCGCGGGGGATGTCCTTGTAGGAGAGGGGCAGGTCGATGTTCTCCTGGACGGTAAGGTCGTCGAGGAGGTGATAGCTCTGGAACACCATGCCCGTGTGGCGTCGCGCGAGGTCGGCGCGCTGGCGGCGATTGAGCGAGTGCACCGGCTGGTCCTTGAACCAGTACTCGCCGACCCACTGATCGTCGAGCAGCGCAAGAATGTTCAGCAGCGACGATTTCCCGGCCCCCGACGGCCCCATGACGGTGACGAATTCTCCCTCGCGAATCTCAAGGCCCACGCGGCGCAGGACCCACGTCTGCGTGGGTCCCGTCTTGTAACTGCGTTCGATGTGTTTCAGGCTGATCATGACGTCTTTCAGCGGGCAGCGCTCGGCAGCGAGCCAGCGGGTTAGCGAGTCAGCAAGTTGGCAGACGAAGAACGCGAGAGCCGCAACTCCCCGCCGATGCGCCGGCAGGCGACGCGGTGCCTACTTCACTTCCAGAACCTGTTCCAGCGCCTCGCCCTCCGCGACGACTTTGCCGTCGAAGAGGTGAATCTGCCGGTCGGCGTGCCGGGCGAAGCGCGGATCGTGCGTCACCATACAGATGGTCGCGCCTTCGCGATGCAGATTCTGCAGGAGCTCCATCACCGCCTCGGCGTTGCGCGAGTCGAGATTGCCGGTCGGCTCGTCGGCCAGGAGGATGGACGGCGATCCCGCCAGCGCGCGCGCCACCGCGACACGCTGCTGCTGACCGCCGGAGAGCTGCGACGGATAGTGCCGGATGCGATGCGCCATACTGACGCGCTCGAGAGATTCCTGCACGCGGCGCTTGCGCTCCGCCGCCGGCATTCCGGAGCGGTAGGTCAGCGGCAGCTCCACGTTCTCGTAGACCGTGAGGTCGCCGATCAGGTTGAAGCTCTGAAAGATGAAGCCGATCTCCTGGTTGCGGATGCGCGAGCGCTGCGAGAAGTTTAGGTTCTCCACGGCATGGCTGTTCAGCGAGTAGCTGCCGCCCGTGGGCGTGTCCAGCAGCCCGATGATCGACAGCAGCGTCGACTTGCCGCAGCCCGAGGGCCCCGAGATCGCCACGTACTCGCCCTTGTCGATCTTCATGTGGACGCCGGACAGCGCGTGCGTCTCGATTTCGTCGGTGTAGAAGACCTTCGTCAGGCCCTCAATGGCAATCAACGCTGAGTTGTTTTCCATCCTGCTCTCCACTCGATGAGATTTTTGCCTTAGTCCAGACGAACCTCGTCCGTGTTGTCGTACCGGGACATGTCCGAAAGAATCACACGATCTCCCTCGTGCAGTCCACTCAGAACCTGGATCTCTGTTACCGACGCCTGCCCCACCTTTACCTGCACCCGAGTCGCCGTCTTGCCGTCCGGGTTTATGCGGAACAGGCTGATCGTGCTGTCCGCGTTGCCGAATGCAGGACGCTCCACGTGCAGCACGTCGTGGAGCTGCGCCAGATCGATCGTGCCGTCCACGCTCAGGTCCGGAACCGCCCCGGACGGCAGGGGCCCATCGAGTGTTACGTCAACCGTGCGCGTTCCGTTCAATACCGAAGGATCGATTCGCGTAACGTGGCCGGGAACGATCCCGTTATGAGTGTCGATTTCCGCCGGCTGCCCCAGCTGGATATTGTTCGCCTGCGTTTCCGCGATCTGTAGCGACGCCTTCAGCTGATTGGGAATGATCACTTCCGCAACCGACGTTCCCGCCGTGATGTGCTGGCCCACAGACACGGGACTGGCCAGCGACGCGAGCACCCCGGAGATCCCAGGCGTCACGTTCAGCGCCTCTTCCTGCTTCTCATAAAGGGCCAGCTGCGCCTTCGCCTGGTCGACCTTGGTTTGCTGCGACGCAAGCTGCACCTCAATCGACTGTTGCTGCACTTTCAGCTGCTCCTGGCTCAGCTGGTGCTGCGTGGTCAGCTGCTCTGCTGTGCTTTTCGCCTGGTAGTTCTGCTCGCCGCTGATGACCCCCAGCTTGTACAGCTGCTCATCCGTATCCGCCGTAAGCTTTGCCTGGCTGAACTGCGCGTCCACTGCCGCAGCGGTCGACTTTGTGCCCATCAGTGTGTTCTGCAGCTGCGCCTGCATGTTCCGGTAATCGGCCTCCGCCCCCTTCACCGCCAGTTGCGCGTTCAGCAGTTGCTGCTGGAGTTGGGGATCCGACAGTACCATCACCACGGTGTCCGGCTTTACCATGGCACCGGGTAGTACCCGGATGCTGACCACCGTCGCATCCGTCTGCGCTGGAATCAGCCGAATGCTCTCTTCCCGGGGAACCAGCGTGCCAAGGCCTCGAACCTGCACCACCATGTCGCCGCGTTTCACGGTGCCCGGGTAGATCGTGCCGGCGTCCACGGTGGGGATGGCTGGCTTCAGGCGCATCACGCCCCACGCCGCGCCCCCGAGAATCGCCGCGGCGATGCACCCGATCACGATCTGGCGGCGGCGCTTCTTCTTGCGAATGTCTGGCCGTGCGATATCCATTGATTCAGACTAATTGCATGTCCAGCGCCATTTAGATTCTGAAGCTAAGTCCATGATCCGCTTCGTATTACATCGAACGTTGCGCTCGAACCGGCAACCCAAAGTGGCCGGATTCGGAAATGGGTGTCCGGAAACGGACAGCAGGATGCTCGCGGGCGCCGTCAGATAATCTCCTGTCTGCGAAGCTCTCTTCAGTAACGAACCGGTCAGCAGGGCCCAGCCATCGACCGCAGCCGCTCGTCCACCACCGCAACGATCCGCCGGTGAATGGCCTCGATCGGCTGGTCGCCCTCGATGCTCACCACCCGCCCTGGCTCTCGATCTGCAATCTCCCGATACTTTAGGTACACGCGCCGATGGAACTCCACGTCCTCGCTCTCGAACCGCCCCTCATTTTGCCCGGACGCGGCTGTCCGATCATTCCGTCGGCGGGCGCGCGCCAGCGAACGGTCGAAGTCCGCCAGCAAAAGAATCGTCAGGTCCGGGTTCAGGCCGCCGCACATCACCTTATGCGTCCGCAGCACGATCTCGCTGCCTAGCTGGCGCCCTCCTCCCTGGTAGGCCTCGGTTGAATCGGTAAAGCGGTCGCAGAGCACCATCCGCCCCTGCTCCAGCGCCGGACGAATCACTTCCGCTATAGCCTGGGCCCGGTCGGAAAACATCAGCCCCAGCTCCGCCATGGGAGCAAGATTCCCGGTCCGGGAGTCAAGGATAAGGGCACGGATTCGATCCCCGAGCGGCGTGCCCCCAGGCTGCCGCGTCACCACAACCGACTGGCCCTCTCTCTCAAGCCAGGCGCTCAGCTTGCGCAGTTGCGTCGATTTGCCGGAGCCGTCCGGCCCTTCGAAGGTGAGAAAAAAGCCGCGGGATAACGCTTGGGATGTGCCTGCCGACATGCCAGGAGTTTACGGCATATCCTCGACTGCCATGACCGTCCAGTGCCTCTGCAAGGTCGCGGCTCCCAGGTACGAGATCAGAAATTGGGCAGCGGGCGAACCAGCGGGGAACTCGACGCGCCCGGACGTTGCGATTCGCATTCCCCAAAAGGGGTACTTTGGGGGAAAACACTGGCCTCAGAGGTATCTCTCGCGATAGTCTCAGGGCACGGTCCATTGACAATTTCCCGGGGTCGCGGTTTGCGGCGCTGAAGGGAACCTTCATGCATAAGAGCCTCCTCGATCTGCTCATTATTGGACTGCTCGTGGTGCTCTTTGGATCGATCCACCGGGGAAACCCGACGGTCCGGACCCGTTACTGGCTGATTGGCTGGCTCTTCGCGCTGGTCCACTTCGGATTCCAGCTGCATCACGCCGCTGGTGCCGTCGCGGCGAACTGGCTCGCCTGGGGAGCCATGAGCGGCCTGTTCCTTTGTGGCACGTCCTTTGCTCTCGCCTCGAAACTAACGCGGGAAACCCGGTGGAGGCAGGCTGTTCCGGCGGCTCTGCTGGCTTTGCCCGCTATCGTATATGTGGCCGTCGCAGCCCTGGCATCGCCATCGCGATGGCTGATGCTCGGCCTCGCCATCACCGTCCAGGCGGCCTTTGCGACGGTCACGATTCGGCTGGGACGTCACGCCCAGGATTCCCAAACCGCGCGTCAGGCTCGCCATGCCAGACGCTGGGGCGCGGCCATCCTGGGCGGCGCGTCGGTGTGGATGGGCGTTGCGATCATGCGAGCGAGCCGCCCTGAACTGGCCGTCCATGCCATTGCCTGCGAGATATTTCTGCTCAATGCGGTCCTTTACTGGGAAGAGTTTCCGAGAGCCACTGCGGGGATCCTTAGCGCGGTAGTGGGCCTTGCCGCGTGGGGTGCAATCTTTCCTTCGGCGCTCTTGCTGGGCTGGCTGGCTCCCCACCTTTATGTCTCCCGCGAACTCTGGAATCTCCCCGAATACTTCGTCGCGTTTGGCATGATCCTTACGCTGCTGGAAGAGCAGAAACGCGACGCCGACGATCGCTTCCAGGAATACCGCCTGATGTTCGAGAACAATCCGCACCCCATGTGGATTTTCGACACGGAGACGCTGCACTTTCTCACTGTGAACGATGTGGCGGCCCAGCGGTACGGCTATACGGAACAGGAATTCCAGAATATGACCCTCCGGGATATCCGCCCGCCGGAGGAAGTGGAGGCCATGGAGCAGACCGTCGTCAGCCTGGCCGGCGACGAGCGCACCGTTGTCTCAGGGCCATGGACCCACATCCTCCGCGACGGGCGCCGCATTCAGGTGGAGGTTTCCTCGCACAGCATCCGTTTCCGGGGCAGGAAAGCGCGATTCTCGCTCGTTCAGGACGTCACGGAACGCCAGCATCTCCACCACCGCCTGCTCTACCAGGCACATCACGACATGCTTACCGGCCTGCCCAACCGTCTGCTCCTGCTGGACCGCATGGAGCAGACGCTGGCCATAGCCGAACGCAAAGCCAGAAAGGCCGCCCTCATCTGCCTCGATCTGGACCGCTTCAAGCAGATCAACGACACCTACGGCCACGCGATCGGGGATCTATGCCTGAAGCAGGTGGCTGAACGCCTGCGGAGCCGCATTCGCGCGTCGGATACCGTGGCCCGCTCCGGTGGCGAAGAGTTTGCCGTTGTTGTCGGCGATCTTGCGACTGTCGCCGACGCGGAAACGATCGCGGCCGATCTTCTCGCCGCGCTCCGCAAGCCTCTGGTCGTCGACCAGTACCCAATTGACCTGAGCGCCAGCTTCGGCGTCGCCATTTATCCGGACCACGGAACCGACGCTCCCGAGCTGTGGCGCAGCGCGGACGCCGCCATGTACCGGGTGAAATGGTCCGGCGGCAACGATTTCGTTCTGGTTTCCCAGGAGATCAGCCGCTCGACCACGGAAGCGAACGAGCTGGAAATGTTCATGCGCAGGGCCGTCAAAGATGGCGGATTCGAGGTGTACTACCAGCCCGAGTACACGGCTGACGGCCGTCTGTGGGGGCTGGAGGCGCTGCTGCGTCTGCACCATCCCCGCTACGGCCTGGTCGGCCCCGACAGGTTCATCCCTATTGCCGAAGAGAGCGGACTGATTGTTCCCGTGGGATACTGGGTCGTTCGGGAAGTCTGCCGGCAATGCGAGGAGTGGAAGCGGCAGGGGCTGACCGTGCCCCGGATTGCGATCAATGTCTCTCCTCTCCAGTTCATGCGCGTGGATTTTTCCGTGCAGGTGAGGGAAGCGCTGGCGGATCTGGGAGCTTCACCCGGCAATCTGCAGATCGAGGTCACCGAGACAGCCGTCATGCGCAATTTGGAAGATGTCGCGCGGCAAATGCACGATCTGGCGGACCTGGGCGTGCACTTTGCCATTGACGATTTCGGTACAGGCTACTCCTCGCTCCAGCACCTCCACCAGTTGCCCATTCACACGCTGAAAATCGACCGCTCGTTTGTCGAGCGGGTGTGCGAGCCCGAAGGAACCAGCGCGCTGGTCGAGGCGATCCTGTCGCTGGCGCATAGCCTGGGATTGCAGGTGGTGGCCGAAGGCGTGGAGCGCGAGGAGCAGGCGCAGGCCCTCAGAAAAATGAACTGCGACATCCTCCAGGGGTATTTGTTTGCTCGGCCTCAGCCGGCTGACGCCATTCCTGCCCTGCTGCGCTCGGGACCGGTGGAATGGCTGCGCCAGACTGCGGAAACAGTCGACATTCTGTCCGAGAGCCACGCAAACGACCGGATTTCCTCCAAAATCCTGTATTGACCCGGAAAGAAACAGGGCGGTACACTTGAGCCACGATTCGCAACGGAGCGAGAGCAGAGACGGTGCGCCAGAGTGCGTGCGCCGAATCTGGGCCGGTGGCTGCCCCGGGAGCAACACTGCTGTATCAACCGGTCGCCGGAACCACGATGCCGCCCCGCTGTTGTCTGGAAGCATATCGATCCGGAGTTCCGCCCGAATTCCCTGAACACTGAGAGGTTTGGTGCAACACTCACTGCGCGGCAAAATTGTCTCTCCTGGGGCTGAATCCAGAGATATCTCCCTCTCCGAGCTGTGGCTGGTGATCCGTAAGCGGCGTGTGTTGCTGGCCATCTTTGCTCTGGGTTGTGCGGCGGTGTTCGCGGCGGGCGGAATCCTCCATGGAAAGCGCTATACGGCGACCGGCGAGCTGCAGATTCAGCCGAACGCAACCGCCGATCTCAAGTCAGCCCTCTCCGCGGCCGTCGGCGGGGGCTCGGGCGATCTGGACACGGTCATTCAGAGCGACACGCTGATCATGAACAGCAGGAGTCTGCTGCTCGCCGTGGCCGGCACGCTGAACCTCCAGAACAATCCGATATTTCTCGGGAGTCCGAAATCGCCCCTGCTCCACGGCAACCTCGATAATCCGGTGGTGCAGGCCGCCATGGTCGGCATCCTGCGAAAGAACTTAGTCGTCGAAGCGGTGCCCCGGTCGCAGATGATCACGGTCTCTTACGAGAGCCGCTCGCCGGCGCTGTCGGCCGACGTGGCCAATGCCGTCGTCAACGAGTTCATCAAAAAGAACTTCAACATGCAGTACGGCACAGCTTCGCAGGCCAGCGATTGGCTCACGGGGCAGCTGGACGACCTGCGCAAACGCGTCCAGACCGAGCAGGATCAGATGCTCGGCCTGCAGAAGAATCTCGGCCTCAACTCTCTCGATCCGGAGCACAACAGTCTGATGGTTGCCGAACTCACCGATCTGGAGAAGCAGGTCGCCGACTCCACGGAACAGCGAGTTCTGGCGGAGGCGAGATATCGGACGCTCCAGTCCATGCCCCTCGATCAGATTCAGGACAGCGGGCTCACTCCGCTCGGCGTCGACTCCGACCTGCTGAGTCAGCTTCGCCTGCAGAGGGATACCGCCCTCGGGGAACTGGCGAAGCTGCGCCCCGTGTACGGCCCCAATTATCCCCAGGTCAAGCAGCTCAAAGCCCAGGTTGCGACCCTTGACCGGCAGCTAACCCAGCAGGAGCAGCGAGTCCTCAATCAGGCAAAGGACTCCTACAGCGCCGCCGAAGCTGCCGAAAACCAGGCGAAGAGCATGTTTACCGGAAAAGTGCAGCAAATGTACGGGGAGAGCAGCGACGTCGGGAAATACATGCTGTTGTCGGAAGACTATGAGTCGAACCGCCTGATGTATGAAAGTCTGATCGGCCGGCTCCGCGAGGCCGCCATCGACGCCGGTCTGAATGCCGCCACGGTCAGCGTGGTCGATCTGGCGTACGCGCCCCTGGGGCCCTCCAGCCATTCCCCGGAAATGCTGGGCATCGTCGGCTTTCTCTTCGGCGCGCTGGGCGGAGTAGGGCTGGCTCTCTTCATCGACAAAGTCGACACCCGCCTGCGCGACGCGCATGAAATTCAGGAGATGCTGGGGCTGCCCTCGCTCGCCGTCATTCCCCAAAGCCACTGGAAAAGCCGGGAGTCGGAAGCCGAACTCGCTGCGGGACCGGAGCTGCTGCGTGATCCGCGTTCACCCTTCGCGGAAGCGTTCCGCGCCCTCCGCACCTCCATGCGCCTCTCCTCAACCTCCCGCGAATCCAAAGTCATTGCCGTCACCAGTTGCCAGCCGGGAGAGGGCAAATCCACCGTTGCCGTCAATATGGCGGCCGTGCTCGCGCAGGGCGGTAAGCGGGTCGTGCTGGTCGACACCGATATGCGCCGGCCTTCGGTCTACAAGCGCCTGGGTATGGAAGGCGGCAAAGGCCTCTCCGAGGTGCTCACCGGCTACTTCACCCTCGATGAAGTCATCCACACCCACCAAACGCTGAAAACGCTCGACATCATTCCATCCGGAACAGTCCCGCCCCTGCCTGCCGACCTGCTCGCTTCCGACCAGATGGTCGAATTGGTCCGCCAGCTCCGGGAACGATACGATTACGTGCTCTTCGACACGCCGCCTGTTCTCTCGGTGACCGATCCCGCCATTGTCGCGGCGCAGTCCGACGGCCTCGTCATGGTCATCCGCCAGGGATACTGCACCCGCCGCATGCTCTCGCGGGCCGCCGAGATCCTGCGGGATCTCGACGTGAAAGTTTATGGATTTGTCTTTAACGGCGTGGATGCCACGATGCCCGAATACTACGGCTATCTTGGCTATTACACCTATGAATACGGCAAGTAGCCGCGGCTGGGAGTGGTTTGGAGGTTGAGGTGAAAAACAGGATGCGCACGATTGCGGCAGCGGGTCTCGCGCTGATCTGCGGCGGGGCTGCGGCCATGGGGCAGTATACCGGCCCGTCGATTACCACCATATCGTCCCAACCGAGCGCTCCCGCCTCCGCGCTGCACATCGCGCAGGGAAAAACGACCATCCTGCCCGGCGACACGCTCGCGCTTGCCACCTATGGTGTGCCCGAACTGACGACCACCACCCTCGGCGGGGAATCCGGCGGCCTCCGCGTCAACAACGACGGTACGGTCATTCTGCCTTATCTCGGAACCGTGAAGCTTGCCGGAATGACCCCGGCCCAGGCTTCGAAGTACCTGGAAAGCCGGCTGAAGGCGGACGGCATCCTCGTCGATCCGCAGGTCACCGTGTCCATTGCCAGTTCAGCCTCCCAGTCCATCACCGTAGTGGGGGAGGTAACGCGGCCCGCTCCTGTCCCCGTGTTTGGGCAACTGCGGCTGCTGGATGTGATCTCAGCCTGCGGAGGCTTTACACAATTCGCCAGCCATACCATCACCGTGCATCGGCGTGGCGACCCGCAGCCCATTACCGTCACTCTCGGTGTGGACCCGAAAACCAGCGACGAAACTAACATCCCGCTCGTGGCGGGCGACACGGTCGTGGTGCCACGCGTTGGAAACGCCTATGTGGTCGGCGAGGTCATGAAACCGCAGGCCCTGCCTCTCTCCGACAATGCGCCCATTACGGTGGTTGGGGCCATCTCCATATCAGGCGGCCTTCAATACGGCGCCGCCCTTTCCAAAGCCATGATCATCCGTACCACCGCGGACCGGAAGCGGGTGGAGATCCTCTTCGACCTGAAAAAGGTGATGAAGGGGAAGGAGAAAGATATCGCGCTAAGGTCGAACGACATTCTCTATATCCCGACCAACGGCTTTAAGGCGGCCATAGCCAGCGGGACCGGGCCTCAGACCGCGGTCGAAGCTGCAGTGGGCCTTGGTTATCTGCTGCCGTAACTCAAAGTCGCGGAGCCGAAGAGCGGCGACACTGCGAGATCAATGTAAATGTCCAGACGCCTCCTGCTTTCGCCACTCACCATCATCGGCCTGATCCTCTTTCTCGCCGTCGGCGAAGTCGCGTCCGGCACCGCCCTTCCCTTTGTGGCGACGATGTCCGTCGCCATGCTCGCCATCTGCGTCACCTACAACATGCTCGGGGGCCTTGGCACCATCGGCGGTATCCTGTTCGCGGCGTTTGCCGTGTACACCCTCGTCCTCTCGCAGTTCGCCAAGGTGTTCATATTCGAAGCGGCCGACCTCAACCTGCGCGCGCCCCAGCTCACCATCGCCGTCTATGCCGTTTTCTTCCTGTCCCTCATGGTCGGCGTTTTTCTCTTTGCCTGGATACGCCTCGATTTGCCGAAGCCGCTGGAACCCTCCACCGAAACCCATTCCGAAGTCATGTATGCCGTTTCGTTGGTCCTGGGGTTGGCGGGAACAACATACATGGTCAACTTCTCGCTGGCTCACCCGGACATGGCTACCTCGCTGGGACACGGTGTCGCCAGGGCATTCTCCGCTCTGCTGCCGCTTTCTCTTGTGATCGCCGTGGATGCCCGCATTCGCAGGACGGAGGGACGGTACTGTTTCGGATGGGCGGCCTTCTGGCCGGCCGCCGCCATTCAGCTTTTCGGCTTCGCGGCGGGTTCCAGAACGGGATATGTCCTGCCCCCGTTCATCATCTTCGTCACAGCGTATTTCAGGGGGTTCAGATTCAGGCTGCGGCACTACGCGGTCGCTGCCGCAATGACCGCGGTGCTGTTTCTCTTTGTCTCTCCCTGGTACCTGTGGACTCGCGGCTTCAGAGATCAGCCAAACCTCTGGCGGGAAATTGCAACCATGTCCAGACTGGCGGCTGCCGCGCCCCAGCACTGGGAGCAGGCCACCGAAAGTATCGGCGCCTCCATGCAGACGTCTCATGCCCGTGCGGGAGATTATTTCCGCAAACCCGGTACCTATACTCTCAATCGCCTGACCCTGATCCCGGATGACGGAGCCGTGATCGCCGCCTGCTCGCATTACCACTGGGGTCCGGCCACCGTCGAAATCGACGTGGCGAACTCCATTCCGCACTTCCTGATGCCCAAAAAGCCCGATCGCGATGGCACCTGGTATCGCGCCTCAGTCGGCGGCCTCCAGTCCAGCTATCAGCCCACGAGCTATGTCACAACCAGCACGATTGCCGACGCATGGGGCGGTTTCGGCTGGGCCGGCGTGATCGCCGTGCCGCTGCTGCTCCTTCCGCTGGCCTTTATCGTCTACGACAGCATGTTCGATATGACTCGCCCCTGGGGCACCGTCGTTACGGTTACCAGCGCAATGGGAATCGCCGTCACCAGTGTCGGTGCGCTCGCCATCGGCTTTCTCCTGTTCACACCCATCTCGATCCTGCTGGTTTCCTGGTTCACTGGATGGATCGTCCGATCCATTTCCATGACCGGAGACAACCCGCGCCGCAAGGGCGTCCCGCTGTTTTCGCAGGAGAGAATTCGCAGCATTGCCGGAGATTGACGGGGCAGACTCGCATGGCAATCGATCGCTTCTATCGGAAGTATTACTATTCCCGTCCCGGCTGGCAGGGCGGAACGCTCCCTTTTCTCAACCTGTGCCGCGAGAAAATCCCGGCCGGCGCCTCCATTCTGGAGATCGGTTCCGGGCCATCCAACGCCTGCTCGGAATTCTTCGCCGCTATCGGGCCTGTTACGGGAGTCGATGTCTCCACCGAAGTTCTCGGCAACTCCAGTCTTTCCCGCGCCGAGATTTACGATGGCATACACCTGCCGTTCGCCGACGGCTCGTTCGATGCGGCCGTATCCAACCACGTGATGGAACACGTCGAACATCCGCTGGACCACCTGGTCGAAATCAGGCGCGTGCTCCGGCCCGGCGGCATTTATTGCTGCCGCACCATTAACCTCATGCACTATATGCCGCTCGGAAGCAAATGCGTGCCGCGCGCTCTGCATGTCAGGGTGGCGCGCCGTATGCGGCAAAGCACGCCGGACACGCACGATCCGTGGCCCACTTTCTATCGCGGCAATACTCGCGGCGCGGTGAAGCGCTTTTGCGGAAAGGCGGGATTTTCCGGCGTCGATTTCCGCATGATCGAGCCTGAGCCCGCTTATACGGGTGGGCGTACCGCGCTGTTCTGGCCCATGATGGCTTATGAGCGTCTGGTGAACTTGACTCCTCTGTTGGAGGGGTTTCGCATTACCCTCATTTTTGTGGCTCAAAACTGAGCCGCCGTCTGCAACGTTGCCGACAGGCAGGCGTAGTACAGTTACCCCACAACTTCAGGCCGATGCGCGGTAAAGAGCAAATTCTGCGACAGCACCTGCCCGCGTCCGCCGGTCTCCGCAATCAGAAGAATACGGAACGGGAGGGTTCCTGCATCCCAAAGCAGCCTGCGGAGGGCGCTTTTCCCGCCGTGCACTACAGGCTTCTCTTCGAAGCAGCGGACGTCGTCGAAATGCAGGGCCCGGAACATCTGGCTGATTGAGCCAGGGGTAAACGCCTGCTCGTGCGTCACGTCGGCATATCGTATCCGCGAGCCGAAAATGCCCTCCGCATTCGGCACATGCCCGATGCACAGTCCGCCCGGCAACAAGACCCGTCGAATTTCCGTAACAAAGTGAAAAGCCTCCTGCCGCGTCAGGTGTTCGAGAACGTCGAAGATGGAAATCGCGTCCGCGCTCGCGGACTCGCAGCTTCGCAGGAACGCCATGCCGTCTCCCAATTCCACGCCGGAAACCCCAAGCTGTTCTGCCAGCTGGACCTGTTCCGCCGAACCGTCCACGCCGCGCGCGTTGCTGTATCCCATTTCACGCAGGAAGTAGAGGAGAGCCCCGTGCCCGCAGCCGATGTCCAGAATTCGAGAGGTGCGGCTTGCGGGAAAGTGCCTTCGGATCAGGTGCCTCAAATATCCGCTGCGTGCGCGAAACTGCTCGCTGGCGGAGCCGCCGAGAAGGCCAGCCTGGCCACTGGAAACATAGGCCTGATATAAAGTGGATTTCCAGTCGCTCATTCCAGTTGCGCATCGCCCTGAGGCCCGAGAAGTTCGCTGGGCGTCTCTGGCGCCGATGCGTCCATTCACCTTACCACACCGGTATCGCGCCGCATCGCCCACGCCCCATACAGCGGCATCGTCTCCTTACCCCCGCCCGTCCAGGCGGTCGAGAACCAGCCGAAGCTGCGTGTCGTTGTCGTAGCCGGAGCGCGCAGCGCGCTCGCGTCCCCGGCGGGCAATCGCCTCGCGCAGATCGGGGCGGGGAAGGTAAAAGCGGCACTTGTCGGCGCACTCCTCCACCGACGAAAAGAACACCGCTTCCCGGTCTTCCTCGAAAATCTCCTGGTGGCCCGGCGTGCGAATGGCCAGCAGGAATCCCTGGCAGGCGGCGATCTCCACCGCCTTGTGCGCAATGTCTTCCTCGTTCAGCCGGGTGATGAAGCTGAGATTGATTTTCGATCTCCAGATGCCTCCGCGGTAGGCGTCATCCGCCAAAAAGCCCGACACGACGTACCGGGTGAACTGCTGGGCCGGCAGGACCTTCCGCCACACGTTCCCGGAGAGAGAGATCGGCAGGTGGTGATCCTCCGCAAGCGACATCAGAAAACGAGGCCGCTCTTCATACGGGTGGCCGATGTAGGAAATCTCGCGGTCGCGGTCGGCGTCCGACCAGGTGTCGGCGGGCGCAAAATGCATGCACGGTTCGTAACTGAGCAGAATCTTAACGTAAGGAAGGCCCCAGCCCCGATACCGGGCGACGTCCGCCGTGCGTGGCACGCAATGCAGCTGGAAGTGGCGGAACGCCTTTTTGAACTGGTACCAGCACCCGTCATTGCGCGGCCCAAAGGGATTGTCGAGGTTGTAACAGACGGTCACGGAACCCGATTGATTGATAGTTTCGACCGTTGCGGGGGTGAAAGCAGTTGGCTTCTCGAACCAAACCACGTCAGGCTTGTGCTCCCGAACCGCGCGAACCAGGTCGCGGTTGATGCGACGGACCAGCGGCTCCACAGGAAGGCGGGACCGGATTGCAGCGAACAGGGGCTGGCGAGACGCGTACAGACTGGTATTGAAGACCGTAACGGTTTGGCCGAGACGTCGAAGGCTCGCCAGGCGATGGGCAGAGGTCGTTCCGGGGGCCGGGTCAGCCACATAGAGAATTTGGCGCCGGGGAACCTCCCTCACTGAGGTGCCGTCGGACATTCAACCTCCGGGAAGCCCGGCACTGTTATCGCCAGCGCGCTGCGCAGTCCCGCCACATCCTCCTCAAAGCTCTGCCCTGCGATAATCCGCAGGCTGTTCTCGCCCATGGATGCGCGCAGCGCGGGATCGCCAATCAGCCGGCGCAGGCAGTCGGAAAGCGCCGCGGCATCCCCGGCCGGGTAAACAAACCCATTTAAGCCGTGATGTACCAGCTCCCTCCGGCATCCCACATGGTCTGACACCACAACTGGCCGGCCGGCATTCATCACCTCGTTCACGATCAGCCCCCACGGCTCGTGAATCGACGGCAGCACGAAGACGTCGCAGAGATCGAAATAGCGGGGCAACTCCGTCTGGTTCCTGAAGCCGAGAAAACGGATGCTGGACAGGCCCGACTCGCGAACCCGCTCCTCCAGAGCTGCTCGTTCCTCGCCGTCGCCGGCCACCAGCAGGTACGCCGGCGGGTCCACACCCGGCGCGGGCGCGAGGCGGATCCACGCCTCCACCAGATCGATGCAGCGCTTCCTGGTCTGCAGCTTCGACGCGTACAGCACGATCGCCCGGCCGGGCTCCAGCCCAAGCTCGCGGCGTAGCTCTTCCCGTCGAGGAGCCGCCTCGACGGCCCTGCGCCGGAAAAATTCGTTGTCGACCGCATACGGCATCGGCGCCATCGGAAAATCCGAGCCCAGGTACTCGATCCAGTATTCCCGGTTCGCCTGCCCAATGGGCGTGACACAGCTCACCGCGGACCGCAGCATCGGCGCCAGCATTTTCTTCAGAGCCTCCGTAGCGGATGAACGCGGCCGGTCCGACAGATGCGATTCGGCCCGAAGAATTACTCTGATTCCCAGCAGACGCGCCGCCGCGATCGCCTGAATGCAGGCCAGACGGTTATACCCCATCACCCAGACCGCATCGAAATTGCCCCGCCGCAGGCGGCGGTATATGCCCCAGTTCAGCGGCCTCGCGATCCCGATTGTGCCGTTGTCGCCAATCTTCGGCAGGAATTCGTACCGATAGCCTTCCAGCAAAGGAATATCCCATTCCACGCGCGTCCCGAACCCCGGGTCGTCGTACCCTCGCACCGAGAAATCGCTCGAATAGAATGTCGTCAGATCGATATCCGGCTCCTCGGCGATTCGCCGCAGCAGCGGCGCCCGATACTGAATCGGATGGCTTTCGAAATACGCGAGACGGAGCCGCCTGCCGGGTCCGAAGGCACAGGTTCGGTATTCGGGGGAGACTGAGCTTGACGCCTGATTCATACGATCTGCCGTGGGCGGCCGAGGGATTGCCCTTATGCTAACATCGGCTTCACGGGCCAACAATCAGCTCCTCGCGCCCCGCGCCCCTTGTCCCGGGCGCCTCCACCATTGCCGAACCGGGAGAGATTCCTGTCTTGCAAATGAAACTGTCAGCCTCTGCGCGCGTGCTGGTGACCGGCGCCGCGGGCTTTCTCGGATCCCACCTCTGTGACGCCCTGCTCGCTGAAGGCTGCAGCGTCATCGGCGTCGACAATCTTTGTACTGGCAAGGCGGTTAACCTGCGCCACCTGGCGGGCGAGCCCCGATTCGAGCTCATGCAGCAGGACATCTGCCAGCACTTCGATCCGGGTCCCGTGGATTACGTCTTCAACTTTGCATCGCCCGCCAGCCCCGTCGACTACATGGACCTCGGACTCGAAACTCTGCGCGTCGGCTCCGACGGAACTCGCAACGCTCTCGATGTCGCCCTCCAATATGGCGCCGCTTTCCTCCAGGCCTCCACCTCCGAGTGCTACGGCGACCCCAAAGTCCATCCGCAGCCGGAAGACTACTGGGGCAATGTCAATCCCGTTGGCCCGCGGTCCGTTTACGACGAGGCAAAGCGCTTTTCCGAAGCGCTGACCATGGCGTATCACCGCTATCGCAAGGTCGATACGCGCATTGTCCGCATCTTCAACACCTATGGGCCGCGTCTCCAGAGCCGCGACGGCCGCGTCATCTCCAACCTCATGACCCAGGCCCTCCGCGGCGAGGATCTCACGATTTACGGCGATGGCACCCAGACCCGCAGCTTCTGCTACGTCTCCGACGAAGTAGACGGCATCCTCCGCCTGGCGCGCTCCGGCGAGCACTGGCCCGTCAACATCGGCAATCCCGAGGAATGGACGATCCTCGAATGCGCGCAGCAGGTGCTCGCCGCGACGCAATCCTCCAGCAAAATCCGCTTTGAGCCGCTGCCCGTCGATGACCCCGTGCAGCGCCGCCCCGACATTACCCGCGCCCGCCGGTTGCTGGGCTGGGAGCCCAAGATCCACCTGAACCAGGGACTGGAACTCTCGCTTCCGTATTTCCGCCAGTGTGTCGACCGCGGAGAGCTTGCCCGCCCCGTGGAAGGTACCGCGCTGCCGGCCAGCCTCACCCGTCCGGAAGCCGCGACCGACTGAGCGGCCAGGCGCCTGCCGCGGCCGTCATCCCCCGTGCCGCGCTTTGCTGCGGAATCCGTAGGTCTCGGCGTAAATCCCTGATATATTAGGAAACTGAGAAGTGGTGCGCGTGGAAATTCCCGCGCCCCACGAGAAGACAGATGGAAAGGACAGCTGACTTGTGTTGATGATTCGCCTGGCGCGCACTGGTGCGCGTAAGCAGCCCTATTATCGCGTGGTGGTGATTGAGAAGGACCGCGCTCGCAACGGGCGTTCCGTGGAGGTGGTCGGTACGTACAATCCCCGAACCAGCCCCACTTCGCTCAATCTCAAGATGGATCGCATCGACTACTGGAGAGGTAAGGGTGCGCAGCTTTCGGACCGCGTTGCCAGGTTGCTCCGTTCCGGCTCCGTGGCCGGCCAGCAACCGGCTCCTGCAACAGGGCCGGAAGGGGATTCGGACGCTTCAGCAGCGGCCTGAACCCAAGTGCTTGACGGAGGGGTCGCCCGTTCCCCTGCTCCAGATACCTCCCAAAGACGTTACTTTTGACCACCTCCGGGGTAAAAGTCTGCGAATTGCTCTTTTTTCCTGTGCAGCCTTGGAGTACCATCCGCCTAGCCCCGGAAGCTGATTGACGTTTTGTGTCTTCCAGGTTGGGGGGCGAGATGAAGCAGACGACAGAAAGACCCGATGACATGCGGGAATTAGTGAACCAGATCGCGCGCGCGTTAGTAGATGTTCCCGAAGCCGTTGAAGTCGAAGCGGTCGAACGGGAAGAAAGCACTGTGCTGCGGCTCCGGGTTGCCCCCACCGATGTGGGTAAAGTGATCGGGAAACAGGGACGCACGGCCCGATCCGTCAGAACGATTCTCGGCGCAGTGAGCATGAAGCACCATCACCGTTACACGCTGGACATCCTCGAAGAGGATCACCACGGAGCGGGTTCCAGCGCAGAGTAGCGTTTTGCCGGAAGGCATGCATTTCTCCCTTCCATCTCGCGCCTGCCGTGGGAGATACTCGTGATTGCCGCACTTCCTTCTGGCTCGACGGATGATTCCAGTTCCGGCGGTTCCGGGAACTATGAACCGACCCCCAGGCCGCCCGCCTGGACCCTGCTCGCCCACCTCATCCGCCCTCATGGGCGCAAAGGCGAGCTGGTTGCCGAGCTGTTGACCGATTTCCCTGAGCGCTTTCACCAGCGGAAGCGCGTCTTCCTTATTCCTCCGGAGCGCGTCGGTACCCGCCCCAGGGAAGTGCGTTTGGAGAATTTCTGGTTCCTGCGCAGCCGGATCATCCTCAGATTTCAGGGCATCGATTCCATCAACGATGCCGAGCCGCTGCGCGGCTACACTGTCGCGATTCCCCACGCCGAACGCGCACCGCTCGACTATGGCGCGGTCTACGTCGGCGACCTCGTCGGCTGCTCGGTCTTCGATCTAAACCAGGGGGGCGTGGAAATCGGCCAGATTACCGACGTCGATCGCTGGTCCTCCAGCTCCGAGTTGCTTGTGCTCCGCCGCCCCGGTCTGCGCATGCCCGCCGCCGAGGCCCTCATCCCCTTCGTCCGAGACTATCTCGTCCTCATTGACATCGCCGCTCGCCGCGTCGAGATGCGCCTCCCCCAGGGCCTCCTCGACATCAACGCTCCCCTCACCGAAGGAGAGAAACGCGAAACGGGCAGCCGCGGCTGAACTGTTCTCGCAGGCGGCCCGGTCGATCCTCCGCCAGCCCCCTTGTGGCCGTCTCAGGGGTGCAGCACCAGGGCGTGCTGCAGATTGAATTGCAGCTGGGATTCCGCCGGTACCTTCACCACCTTGCCGCGGGTCGCGTACTGCGTCACCGCCCCTGCTCCTGCGCCCGCCAGGGTTCCGATCCCCGCACCCCTGCCGCCGCCAAACACCGCGCCCAGCAGAGCTCCCAACGCAGCTCCGCCGCCCGAATAAATTGCCGTTCGCTTGTTCGCCCCGAAGTCCGCCGCGCCCTTTTCGGTCACTGACGACGTGTCCACTCGATACTGCTTTCCGTTCAGCTTGATCGAATAGAGATCCAGGGCGAAATCGCTGCCCTGGCTGGTGGCTTGCCCATTCAGGTTGACCACTCGCAGCCTGGCCCGCGTCCCCGCTGGAATCGCGATGTTGCTCGTGCTGTCGACGACATCGTGCTGAATGTTGGCCGCGTACAAGTGACCCGGCGCGTCCTTCGTCGTGTCAATCGTCTCATCCGTGCGAACGCTGATGGTTGTGCCTGAAGGAATCACAATCGCAGCAACGGAGGACTTGCCTGAGGGCGCGGCAGGACGCTCCGCCAGGCTGGGTTGCCCCCCGGTCGCAGCACTCGCCGGAGCCGGCACATGCCCTGCGGAACCTCCGGCCGGCACATTCCCTGCGGAACCTCCGGTGAGCACCAGCGATGACACATCCTTCAGCGGGAAGACGTAGGATATGCCGTTCGCCCCGGCAAACGAAATCCGTGTGACGGCGGTTAGATGGCCCGTGTAGGAGTGCCCATCCCGCAGAGCAATGTGATCGCTCACATTCGAAAAAACCACCGTCTGCACATCGTTCAGCGGAAACGTGTATTGGATGCCGGCGTTGTCCTGAAAACCGAGTTTACCGCCAGGCGCGCCCGTAAACGTTCCGGAGTAGCTCCGGCCATCCCGAAGAATGACGAAATCCGCATGTGCCAGCGAAGCGGAAAGAAGGCATAACGCGAGCGACAACCACACCGACTTTGTCATGTATGTACCTCACGATATCTGCTGATTACCGGTGGCCACGGGAGACACCCCGTAGCCCTGCTTCCGGGCCGCATCGATACATTCTCACATCGCGGGGATCACGTTCAACGTCCAGACGGGTGGGCAGCTTTGCGCCGCAACCCAGGGCGGGGCCAAATTTTCCACTTCTTACTCACTGGTCGCTCGAAGACTCGCGATATTCCGGGAAAGTCAATACCGGGCGCTAGAGCAGAACCAAGATAGCTATAGACCGATAGGCGAAAGAGGTACAGAGTTTAGTTGGCGACTCTCCGCGTTGATGAAAGATGGCGCGACCCTATTCGGACGATTTGCGCAGGAAGTTTCTGGAGGCCTACGAGG
>DAHUYD010000158.1 GCA_027315385.1 Acidobacterium sp. | reverse complement strand
ATTGGTGGACCTGGTCGGGATCGAACCGACGACCTCTTCCATGCCATGGAAGCGCGCTCCCAGCTGCGCCACAGGCCCACTGAAGACTATTTTATTGTCATGGACGCGAAACAATTCGTCAACGCATCGGGAAGATCGAATGAAATGGCAATGCAGCGGCCGCCCCACGGGCAACGGCATATCGCCTGCCGGCAACCGGAGTCCGGGAGAAGGCATCGTCGTGGTCATATGACCCTCCGCTTCGGTGTGGCTCTTCTTCTGCTCACGGCGATATCATGGCCGGCTGTCGGCCAGACCGAAGCCGCGTCGGGCGCATCCGTTTCCAGCACGCTGCAGCCGGCGCTCTCCCAGGTGGGGCAGGCGCTCAGCGCCGCGGATCCGCAGCACTGGAAAGCGCCGCGCTCGGTGAAGTCCGCCGTGGAGGGGGACGTCGAGGCCATTGAGCGCGACCTCAACGGTACCCTGGCAGGCCTGCTGCAGCAGGCCGACGCTGCGCCGGGATCCGTTCCGGCGGATTTTCAGGTGTATCGCAATGTCGACGCGCTCTATGACACGCTGCTCCGGGTCGTAGAGACGGCGGAGCTGGCCGCGCCGGTGAGCGAAGCCACTGCTCTGGAGGCGGCGCTGGACAGCCTGGAGAATGCGCGCGCGAGGGTGGGGGACACCATCCTGGCCGGAGCGCAGGGGCAGCAGGACCAGCTCATCCACCTGCAGCGAGCCATTCAGGCGGCTGCGGCGGCGCAGCGCTCGCCGGTAAAAACGACCGTAGTGGACGATTACGGTACTCCGGCGCGGCATCATGTCGCGCCGCACCGCACGGTTCGCCACCCGGCGCACAAACCTGCCCCGAAACCCACGGCGAGCAGCCAGAAGAAACCGGATGCCAGTCACTGACCGGGGCTGCGCCGCGGTTTTCCGGGAACCCGGAGCTGCTGGCGCGTGTCTAAGTATGCAGAGCGAGCGACAACCTGCCCCGGCAGGACGCCCGGCAGGTCAGATCGCGGGCCGGGTTCCGGGACAGCCGAACAGGCGCGGAGAATCCTGATAGGCTGAAAGGAGTACTGGATGCAGGCGGGATCGGCCTTGGGGAATCTGGCAGGTGTTGCGGGAGTACATGCCGAAGAAGCTGCGCTGGTGGAGCAACTCAAGGCAGGATCTGAGGAAGCTTTTGCCTGGCTCATTGGGCGCTACCAGCAGCCCCTGTACAGCCTGATCTATCGTGTGCTCCCCAATCCGGGCGACGCGGCGGATATTACCCAGGAAGTGTTCGTCAAGGTCTTCCGGGGGATTTCCCACTTCCACGGCGAAGCCAGCCTGAAAACCTGGATCTACCGCATCGCTCTCCATGAAGCGCTGAACCAGCGGCGATGGTGGTCGCGGCACCAGCGGCGGGAAGTGACGATGGAAGGCGCGGAAGACGATCGGGAGCAGCACATTGGGCGCTCGGAGATTCTGATTGATCCGCAGGAATCGCCATTCGATGCCGCGGCTCATGCGGAGATTGCGGCGCGCGTCGAGTCCGCGCTGCGCCAGGTTCCGGAACCTTTTCGGACGGTGGTGGTGCTGCGCGACATTGAGGGCTTCGGCTACGAAGAAATCGCGGAGATCCTTAACGCCAACCTGGGAACCATCAAGTCGCGGCTCATGCGAGGCCGCGTTCACCTGAAGAGCCGCCTTGCGCCATTTGTCGAAGCAGCCAGCCGCCGGCCTTCGTCCAGTTCTTTGTCTATGGCCCCAGCCTGCTCAACCGAGGAGGCCTTATGAGTTCGTGCAAGTCGGTTCGCGCGCAGTTTTCCGCCTGGCTCGACGGCGACCTCGCCGGCACCGCGATGCATTCCATCGCCGTCCATATGGAAGCGTGCGGGGCATGCGCGGAGGAGTTCCGTCAGTGGCGGGAGAGCCAGCGGCTGCTGGCCGAGCTGGGGCCGGCGCGTGCCCCCGCCGATCTGGCGTTGCGCATCCGGGTGGCGCTCTCTCAGGAGCATGCGCGGACAGCGCGCAACCGTATGGCGATCTGGAAAGTGCGCTGGCAAAACACCGCGGCGCCCCTGCTGTGGCAGGCATCCGCGGGTCTGGCCAGCACTATTGTGCTTGCCGGTACCATGGCGTTCCTCATCGGCGCGTTCGCAGCTCCGGAGCCAGCCTCCGCGCGCGACGAGGCACGCGCCATGGCGAGCAGTCCGCAGTTTCTTTACTCGACGGTGGAAGCCAGCGCGGGGCCGCTGTCCCAAAAGGGCCGCCCGGTCACCGTCGAGGTGTTTGTGAACGCCCAGGGCGAGGTCTACGACTACGACATCGTGTCCGGGCCGACGGACTCTGCAACCCGCGCGGACATTGAGACGCTGCTGCTCTCCAGCGTCTTCAAGCCCGCGAAGCGGTACGGGCAGGCCGTGCGTGGAGTTGCGGTGCTGTCGTTTTCCGGCGTCTCCGTCCAGGGCTGATCCCGGCTTGACCCGGACCTGACCGGCATTCAATTGAAAAGGCGGCGTACACCGCCGCAGGCGGGTTGAGCGTCGCGGCGATGAACGTGTCGCGCCGCGCCATTTCTCCGGTCGTCCTCTACTCGAATTGCGCTCGCGCGGGAGGATGCATCGGTCGTCATTGCGCACGGCGGTAATGCATGGCGGGTACGAAAGGCTTAGCCAGAGTGACTTCGTTGCTGTCCGTCAACCTTAACGCTGATGCTATAGTCGCGGCTATGCGTCACAAGCTGGGCGTTAGTACAGCCGGCGGGCTGATGTTCGCCGCAGTCGCGGCGATTTTCCCTCCGGCGGCGCACGCGGATGCGGGGGTTCCGATGCTGCCGGTGCAGTATCCGGAACTCCTGTTTTACGTCATTCCGGTCATTCTGATCGAAGCGGTCTATCTCAGGCGGCAGTTGCATACGCGTCTTCGGCGCACCGTTATCGCAATCGCCGGGATCAACCTGATGACCGTGGCGCTTGGATATCCGCTTGCATGGGGCATTTATAAGGCGCTGGACTGGATGTTCGGATTTCCGCCCGTGTCGACTCCTCTGTTCACGAATATCTGGCGGATGCCCTTGTGGATCTCGGTGAAAATGTTTCCCGCATGGGCGGGCCTGCGCCAGGAGATGTGGCCTGTGCTGGCCGTCTGGGTCGCGCTGCTGATTCCATCGTTTCTCTTGACGGGCCTCGTGAAATCCTGGCTGGTGGAGTGGTACGATCTGCTGAATTACAAGGGCAACACCAGACCGGCGGTATGGATGGCGAACCGCTACTCGTACTTTTTTCTGACCGTGACGGGATGTGTGCTGCTGTACGTGATGTACAGCAACATGATGTGAGTGGAGCAGACCCTGGCTTACCCCAGCGCGGCAGCCAGGCGATCCAGAAGCTGTTCCTGGCCGCGAAATATTTTCTGTCGGGCTGCATCCAGGGGAAACCAGGCGCCCCGATCGGCTTCCGGGATCTCGATTTGACGGCCGGAGCGGGGCGGCCATTCCACCAAGCACGTATTGCTGACCAGAGCAGCGGGGTCGAAGTCGCCCTCCAGCGCCCAGGCGGTTACCTGCTTGCCGGAAGGCTGGCGAATCTCGCCAAGGGCCAGGAAATGCCCGTCAACAGCCAGCCCGGTTTCCTCCGCGAATTCGCGCCGGGCCGCGGTCAGAGGCTCTTCATCCGGGGAATACTCGCCCTTGGGGATGGACCATGAGTCCCTTTGTGCCCAGAATGGCCCCCCGGGGTGGATAAGGAAGACCTCGATGCCCGAAGGGGCGCGGCGGTAGAGCAGGATCCCTGCGGAAGGGTTGGGCATCGTTTGCCATTATCCGGCGACCCGGAGGGGAATGCCAGCCGCGTTGACGCCGGCACAGCCGACGTTACCAAAGGGGGACGCGCGCCCTTGCAGGGCGTCAGAGCGGAAGCCTATACTCTGACCGTTTGGCCCGGAATCCGGTAATCGCTCCAGCGAAACGGGGTTCAGGGCAATGAGCATCTTAAGGCGGTGGAGAATCCCCTATGGCAACGATGACTCTCGAGCAGGAAATCAATCCCTGGGAAGCCCAGGCGGCACGATTCGATTTTGCGGCCCGCAAGCTGAATCTGGATGAAGGCCTGTGGCGCGTCCTGCGCTACCCCTCGCGCGAGATCATCGTTCACTTCCCGGTGTCGATGGACGATGGCCGTATCGAGATGTTCACCGGATATCGGGTGCTGCACTCCCAGGCGCGCGGACCCGGTAAAGGCGGCATTCGTTACGCCCCGGACGTCACCCTCGACGAGGTGCGCGCGCTGGCCAGCTGGATGACATGGAAGTGTGCGGTGGTCAACATCCCCTTTGGAGGGGCAAAGGGCGGCGTCACCTGCGATCCGAAGAAGATGTCGCAGGGCGAACTCGAGCGCATGACCCGCCGCTATACCGCGGAGATTATCGAGTTTCTGGGGCCGGAAAAGGATGTCCCCGCGCCCGATGTGAACACCAACGAGCAAACCATGGCCTGGATCATGGACACCTACTCCATGCACATGCGCCAGACCGTTACCGCCGTCGTGACCGGCAAACCGATCAATATGGGCGGCTCGCGCGGCCGCAAGGAGGCCACGGGACGCGGCATCGCGCTGGTCTGCGATGAGGCTCTCAAGTACCTGCACATCCCCCGCGACGGCTGCCGCGTGATCGTTCAGGGCTTCGGCAACGTCGGCTCGAATGCTGCCCGCCTCATGCAGGAGCGCGGATACAAAGTGATCGGCATCGGTGAATGGGACGGCGGCCTCTACAACCCCAACGGGATTGACATTGGCTCATTACAGGAGCATCGCCTTCGCAGCGGTTCGGTCCTCGGCTTCAAAGGCGCGGAACCGCTGCCCACTGCCGAGTTGCTCACCACCGAGTGCGAGATCCTCATTCCCGCGGCCACCGAAAACGTGATCACCAGCCGCAATGCGGAGCAGATTCGTGCGCGCATCGTCTGCGAAGGCGCGAACGGCCCCACGACCGCCGTAGCCGACGAAATTCTGGCTGAGAAAAAGGTCTTCATCATCCCCGACATCCTGGCTAATGCCGGCGGCGTCACTGCCTCGTATTTCGAGTGGGTGCAGGATCGCCAGGGCTATTTCTGGAAGGAATCCGATGTGAACGACCGGATGGAGGCCATTCTGGCCGAAAGCTTCGACGACGTAACCCGCTACGCCGAAGCCCACGCGGTAAATAATCGGATCGCGGCCTACATGCTGGCCATCGATCGCGTCGCTTTCACCATCAAACAGCGTGGCATTTACGCTTAGGCGGAGGCGCAGCCGCCGAACGCTTCCTGAGAATTGCGCCCCGGAGGACCATTCACTGCCAAGGTCCGGGCCCATCGTACGAAATTGCGACTTGAGGCAGCCACGATATGGCATGGGCGCAAGCCTGGAACAACCTGCGGCTCGGCCACCGCGACGTTGACCCAAAAGCCGCGGCTCAGCCAAAACAGTATGCACGGGAAGCCGTTCCGCGTTCTCGTCCCGCGTTCCTGATCGCGGGGCCACCCCGCACCGGAACCTCCTGGCTGCACGAGGTTCTGCAACCGCATGCATGCCTTCCCGTCCTGAGCAAGGAAACGCGGTTCTTCGATCTGCGTTACCAGCGCGGTTTCAACTGGTATCTCGACCGCTTCCCGCAGGCCAGGGACGGGCGGCCGGTGGGGGAGATCGCCCCCACCTATTTTGCGTCGCCGCCGGCTCGGGAGCGGATCGCCCACACCCTTCCTCATGTAAAGCTGGTGTTCACGTTCCGGCATCCGGTGCAGCGGCTGATTTCGCTCTACAGGCTCAAGCGCGCATATGGCATGGTGGCCTGGAGCCTGGAAACCGCGCTGGAACGCGATCCGGAGTTGATCGGGTCCAGCCGCTACGCCGCCCATCTGGCGGAATGGCAGCGCCGGTTTCCTTCAGACCAGATTCAGGTGAACTTGTTTGAGGATCTGCAGGAGGATCCGCAATCCTTTATCAACCGGATCGCAGCTTTTCTCGGCATGCCGCGATTCCTGCTGACTCCGAGCCAGGCGGACGGATGCCATCCCCATGCCTCGGTATGCATGACTCAGCCCAGGTGGTATCTGGCGACCCATGCGGCAACCGCGACGGCGGAGTGGTGCAAGGGGCGAAGCCTGGACCATCTTGTGGCCGGCCTGAGGAATTCGCGCCTCAGCCATCTGCTCCTCGGAGGAGGCGCGCCCTTTTCTGAGATTTCTCGAGAAACGCTGGAGACCTTAACCAGACGCCTGCTGCCGGAAACGGAGAAGCTGGAAGCTCTCCTGAGTCGCGATCTCTCAGCCTGGAAACGGCTCCCGGAGTAAGCCGCAAAGGTCCCCTCGGGATTCGCTGCCCAGTCGACAAATCCGGTGCCAGGCGCCGCTTTGTGCTGATACACTCAGGCTTCCCCGGATGTTTGCGGAGGGCCTGACTTGTCCACAACGCAAGGGATTCAGCCGTCGAAGCCGCAGGATTTTCAGCCCTTTGTACCCCCGGGTGAATCGCGGCCAGAGCTGACCGTTCGCGCAATCCTGCTCGGCTGCATCTTCGGCCTCCTCTTCGGCGCGGTTACCGTCTACGTCGGCCTGGAAGCCGGGCTGACGGTCGCTGCCTCCATCCCGATCGCCGTACTCTCGATCAGCGTGCTCCGGGCGCTCGGTCGCGCCTCCATCCTAGAAAACAACATCGTCCAGACCACCGGTAACGCCGGCCAGTCGATCGCGGCAGGCGTAATCTTCACGCTGCCCGCGCTCATTTTTCTGGGATTCGATCTCGAATACTTCCGCATCTTTGTGCTCGCCATGCTGGGCGGCTGGCTGGGTTTGCTTTTCATGATCCCCCTGCGGCGGCAGCTCATTGTCGAAGAGCACGGGAATCTTACCTACCCCGAAGGCACCGCCTGCGCGGATGTGCTGCTCGCTGGGGAGCACGGCGGGTCGTTCGCCAGCCGCGTGTTTCTGGGGCTGGGACTCGGAAGCCTTTACACCCTGTTCCAGAACAGCAACATCTTCGGCGCATGGCCCGATCAGCCCGATTACCAGCCGGACTGGGGCAAACAGCACATCATGAAGGGCGCCTCGCTGCGGGTGGATGCGGTTCCGGAATACCTGGGCGTGGGCTATATCATCGGCTCGCGCGTCGCCGGCACCATGTTTGCCGGCGGAGTGGTGTCGTGGCTGGTCATCATGCCGGCCATTGTCTTCTTCGGCTCCCATTTACCCGGAGCCCTGTATCCCGCCACGAAGCCGGTTACGCAAATGGCGCCCGACGATCTGTGGGCTGCTTACATCCGGCCGATGGGCGCCGGCGCCGTCGCCGCCTCGGGGCTCATCACCCTCTTTCGGACCGTCCCCACGATCGTCGGCGCACTCAGGACCGGGCTCAGCAACCTGCGCCGGAAATCCGGGGCAGCGAGCGGCGATCTGCGGACGCAGCGGGATATTCCCATGAGTGTGGTGGTGGGCGGCAGCGCTGTCCTGGTTGTGCTCATGTGGTTGTTTCTCACCTTCAAACCGGTGCCGGGCGCTCAGACGGGGATGATCGCCAATCTTGCCGCGTCGCTGCTGATCGTGCTCTTCGGGTTTCTGTTTGTCACGGTATCGTCGCGGATTGTCGGTCTGATCGGCAGCTCCGCCAACCCCATCAGCGGCATGACGATCGCGACGCTGATGGCCACCGCCGCCGTTTTCCTGGTCAAAGGCTGGACCGCTCCCGCCTATGGAGCTCTCGCGATTACCGTGGGAGGTGTGGTCTGCATCGCCTCGGCCAACGCGGGCGATACATCGCAGGATCTCAAAACGGGCTTTCTGGTGGGCGGCACTCCCTGGAAGCAGCAGGTCGCGCTCATGATCGGCGTCTGCGTTTCCACCTTTGCTGTGGGCATCACGCTGAACGCGATGAACCGTGGATTCGAAGAATTCCATGCCATGTCGAAGGCATGGAATCTCTCCGCCTCCCACGATGGCGTTCAGGTCCAGGGCCGCTTCACCCGCAAAGAAATTCACATCATGCTGCCCAACAAAACCGCGGAGACGGAGGCCGGCAACCACTACATTCTCCTGAATGCCATCGGTTCCCACGAGCTGGCTGACGGCAAGTATCTCTACAATCCGGCCACCGGAAATATCGAGGTGCAGTGGATCGAGGGCATCGGCAGCGAGCGGGCCGCGGCGCCGCAAGCCCGGCTCATGGCCACCGTCATCAACGGGATCCTCCGCCAGCAATTGCCCTGGGGGCTCGTGCTGCTTGGGGTTTTCCTGGTCATCGCGATTGAGTTGATGGGCATCCGATCGCTTACCTTCGCCGTGGGTTCCTATTTATCGATCGCCACAACCCTGGCCATTTTTGTTGGCGGCGTCATGCGCTGGATGGTGGATCGCGCCAAAGAGAAGGCGGGCGAAGCGGAGGAGGCGGAGAGCGAAATCAGCCCTGGCTCACTCTATGCCAGCGGCCTGATTGCGGCGGGCGGCATTGTGGGCCTGATGGGCGTCGGACTCAAGCTCATCGAACCTTTCGGGGAGAATGTCCTGCACGTTCCGCACACGTTTCTGGACAACCAGTGGGTTTCCGTCGGGATGTTCGCCTTACTCGCCTGGTCGCTCTACTACTTTGCCCGGAAACCCCTGGGCAACACCGCGAAGCATGACGTCTCCACCGGACTGTGAGCGGGCAGCGCCAATTTCGCGGAGTTCCTGAGCGGGACGGAACACGCCTGAACTGGACCGTGGTACGCGTGCCCTTCGATCCCACTCAAGCCTGGCCCCGGCGAACAGGACTTCGGGTCCGCGGGACCATCAATGGGTTCGCCTTCCGCACCTCCCTGTTCCACAGCCGCCGGCTCGGCTATTTGCTGCTGGTAAACAAGGCCATGCAACGTGGAGCGGGCGCGGCTCCGGGCAGCGTGGCCCAAATCGTGCTGGAGCCGGATCTGGACGAGCGCGCCGTGGCAACGCCGCCGGAGCTGGACCAACTGCTGCGCCAGGATCGGACGCTGCGGAAGTGGCACGGGCAGCTAAGCCCATCGATCCGGAAATGGTTCGCCGATTGGGTGGCCCAGTCCAAAAGCGCGGCTGTTCGGACCGAACGCGCGGAACTGGCGGCCGAGCGGATGCTGCTGGCCATGGAGGGCGAGCAACGGACGCCGCCTATCCTCGAGGCGGCCTTCCAGCGGCAACCGAAGGCGCGGGAGGGCTGGGCGGCGATGACACCCATCCAGCGCCGGGGACATCTGCTGGGAATCTTCTACTACCGCAGTCCCGATTCCCGGCAGAAACGTGCCCAACAGGCAGTGGCCGAGGCGCTGCGGGCAGCGCGGCGGAGCGGCTCGGCGGCAAAAAGAAAAGCCCCGGAAACCGAGGCTCTTCCAGACGAGTAAAACGTCGATTAATGGCTATTGATCACGGGATTCTTGGCCAGCACCCGCTCGACCACGCCCTCGATGTCCTGGAGGAAGAAGCCGGTGG
>DAHUYD010000157.1 GCA_027315385.1 Acidobacterium sp. | reverse complement strand
CACTCGCCGACCCCGATCAGGACTAGGTGTTGGCAAGGGTGGGGCACCCAGCGCGCTGCATGCCCGAATCGGCCAGGCGGAGAACTGAGTGGGCCGATCCTGCGATCCTTGCGTCGGCGCGATTTGCTCCGGCCTTCCCTGCCCCATACAATCGGAGATTGCGCGGGTTCGCCGACATGCGGGGCACGTGCGCTTTGCCTATGAGCGAGCAGCCAGACAATCAGCAGCCGGCAGGGCCGGTTCCGGCGGCGTGGCAGAAGACGGAGCTGGCGCGGCATGGGGAGCGGCCTTATCCGATGGACTTCATCAGCCGCATCTTTACGGATTTCTCGGAGATTCACGGAGACCGGGCCTTCGGCGACGATCCGGCGATGAGCTGCGGGATGGCGCGATTCGAGGGCGACGAGGTGATGGTGATCGCGAACCGGAAGGGGCGGTCGACCAAAGAGAAGGTGCAGCGGCGGTTCGGGATGCCGGATCCGGAAGGCTACCGGAAGGCACTGCGGTGCATGAAGCTGGGGGAGAAATTCGGGCGGCCGGTGATTGCGCTGATCGATATCCCGGCAGCCAACCCGGGGCTTGGAGCCGAAGAGCGTGGCCAGGCGGAAGCGATTGCGCGGAATCTCCGCGAGATGTCGGTTCTGCGGGTGCCGACGATCGCCGCGATTACAGGCGAGGGTGGATCCGGCGGCGCGCTGGGGCTGGCCGTGGCGGACCGCGTCCTGATGTCAGAGAACGCGATTTATTCGGTGATTCCACCCGAGGGCTGCGCGGCGATCATGTGGCGGGACGCGGGCAAGCGGATCGACGCGGCGGTAGCGCTGAAGCCCACGGCCGAGGACGTGAAAGCGCTGGGGTGCGTGGACGATATTGTGCCGGAGCCGGAGGGAGGCGCGCACACCGACCCGGCAGCAGCGGCGGAAATGCTGAAGGAGAAGCTCCGGCAACACCTGACCGAGCTGAAAGCGATGCCGCTGGAAGAACTGCTGCGGCGGAGGTATGACAAGTTCCGCAATCTGGGGCAGTTTTATACGACGGTGGCCGGGAGCTAGTGGCCGGTAGCTGGTGGCCGGGTTGTTGCGCGAATCAGGTCTTTCCTCCCATGCGGTTTCGGTTGGTTCAATGTGACAATCGGAGAATGATCGGCCAGCGCCGAATCTTCGGAGCGATAGCGTGACATTTGCAGAGCGTCTGCGGGCGCTGGGGTGGTTCCTGCTGGGAGCGGCGTGGTTTCTGTGCGCGGACCTGGTGTCGTTCCGCGCCGCCAACGGCATTACCGAAGGCGACCTCCAGGATCCGCTGGACCGGGTGTTCCTGCTGTTCCTGCTGGTTCTGGGGTACTGGGCAATGGCGCGCGTGAGCCAGCCGCGGAAGAGCGCGGCCAATGCCACAGGGCTGGCGGTGCGTGCAGGGTGGGGACGCGAGTGGGCGCTGGGCGCGGCGCTGGGATGGGGTGGCGTGGTGGCGTGCGTGCTGCCGACGGCGCTGATCGGCGGATTGGTGGTGCGGGCGTTCACGGATCCACACCAGTTCTGGATGGTCGCGGTGGACGTGGTGGCGCTGGGCGCGGGGACGCTGGCGATTGAGGCCGCGTTCCGGGGGTATCCGTTCCAGCGGCTGACAGAAGCGATGGGACCGGCGATGGGCACGCTTTTCATGGCGGCGGTGTACGCGCTGTGGTGGACGCGGCAGGCTCCCGTGACGGCGGCGATGCTGCTGACGGCGTTTCTGCTGGGATGGGCGCTGGCGCTGGGCGCGCTGCGAACGCGGGCATTGTGGGTGAGTTGGGGGCTGCACTTTGCGTGGGCGGCGGCCATGGGCATCCTGTTCGGGCTGCCGCTTGCGGGGCCGCTGAGCTATTCGCCGGTGATTGTGACGAACAGCCAGGGGCCGGGCTGGGTGACGGGAGGGGCGCAAGGTCCGGAGAGCAGCCTGTTCGGAGTCCTTGTGGCGGCCGCGCTGGCGATTGCGGTGACGTGGGCGACGAGCGATCTGAAGTATAAGTACGGATTCGACGACATTGTGCCCGGGGGAGTTCCGGTGGATCTGGATGCGGCTGCGCGGCGGCAGCACGAGGCGGCCATGGCGAGCGCCGCGCCGGCGGAGCCGCAACTGGTGCAGATTATGCCGGCACCGGGAACGGGCGCGGTGAACCCGCGCGAGAAACGGGAAGAAGAAAAGCCGGAGCCGGAGGGGCCGTAGGGCCTATCTCTGAAATCCGTTTGCAGCGGGCAAAAGCCCGAACCGCAGATTCTTCGCTCACCAACCAGGAACTAAAAGCCGTTCGGGGGCCGTTCCCTCAGAATGCCGCGCCTCTTCTCACGGTCGCAAACCGTGATTGCGGGCGCCGCTTACCACTACTCGTTGTAGTGGAGGAGGCTGAAGACGTCGTAGTCTCCGAGGCGGTCGCGGCCTTTGAGGAAGTCGAGCTCGATGGCGAAGCCGAGACCGGCGATCTCGCCGCCCAACTGCCGCACGAGCTTGCAGGTGGCTTCCATGGTGCCGCCGGTGGCGAGGAGATCGTCGACGAGAACGACGCGCTGGCCGGGCTCGATGGCATCGACGTGAATCTCAAGGGAGTCGGAGCCGTATTCGAGATCGTAGGTGACGCGGGCGGTGGGACCGGGCAGCTTGCGCGGCTTGCGGACGGGAACGAATCCGGCGTTGAGGCGGTAAGCGAGCGCGGGGCCGAAGATGAAGCCGCGGGCCTCGATGCCGAGGACGAGGTCGATGTCCTTATCGATGTAGTACTGGGCGAGCGCGTCGATGAGGGCGGCGAAACCTTTGGGATCCCTGAGCAGCGTGGTGATGTCGTAGAAGAGGATGCCGGGCTTGGGGAAATCGGGAACAGTGCGAATGAGGGTTTTGAGCGGCTCGCAGTCCGTGGTGCAGGGGGTCATGGTCTTACCAGGCTCCTTCAATGGAAAACGCTCCCAGGCTTTCGCCTTCGTTCGGGTCAAGCTCGTGATCGACGACGGCATCGACGCGGCTTCCGCGCGGACCGCGGTGCAGGACCTGGCGGAACGCGTCGAGCACGGCGGGATCGCCGCTGGCGACAACCTCGACGTGGCCGTCCTCGGTGTTGCGCACCCACCCATGCAACTGGAGCACGGCGGCTTCGCGCTGGACGAACCAGCGAAATCCCACGCCCTGCACGCGTCCACGAACGAGAAAGTGGCAAACCATGGAAACAGCCTCAGTCTTTCAGATTGACTGGCGAGGCGCAAGGAGGAGCCGGAAGAGAAAAGGGGCGGGCGGTGCGGCGCAACCGGACGTGACGAGTCGGGTTCGTCCCGAGAAGGGGTTGACTTGCGGGGCAGCGGCGAAACCTATAATCGAAGGTGGCGGCAGGCTCCGCGCGGCAGGGTGAATCACAACAACGATGCAGCGCGCTCATCGATTCGCGACGCAGTCTACGCCGTCCGTCCGGGCGAAATCGATTTGCGCGTTCACACTGGCGCTGGTTGTGCTGGGGGCAGCGCCCGGGGCACGGGCTATGTCGAGTGCGGCAGCATTTGCGCGAGCGCAGCACCAGCGAGAACAGCTGGAGCGGCGGCCGGCGCGGGAGCGCACGAAGGCCCAGTACGAGCGCGTGCTGAATGCGTACCGGGCGATTTACCACCGCAATCCCGGCGCGGCAAAGGCGGACGCTTCCATCCTGGCGGTGGCCGAGCTTCTGGCCCAGGAGGGCCAGGTCTTCAGGGATGAGACGCGGTACCGCGACGCCATCGGGCAGTATGAATTTCTGCGCCGGCAGTACCCGGCAACCCCATACCGAGCAGGCGCGCTGCTGATGGAAGGGGAGATCTGGCAGCGGGATCTGCACGACGCGAGGCGCGCGCGGATGGCGTACCTCGAATTTCTGCGCCTGTATCCACGCAGCGACCTTGCGCAGGAGGCAAGCACGGATTTGCGGGATCTGCAGGGGCGGCGGCGGCCGGCCCCGCGCTACCGGGGCGGAGCGCCTGCGCCGGTCCGGGAAGCAGGCGCGGCAGAACCCACAATCCCCCGCACACAGCGGCCGTCCCCGCCGCGGGAGCCGCCCATGGAAAGCGCGAGCAGGACGCAGCCGGAGCCGGCCAGAAAGCGCCTGGTGGAAACAGCCGCCAGCGAAGCCGCCATGCCGGCCGTGCGCGGGGCTCCGCCTCTGGTAACGGGAATCCGGCACTGGTCTACGCCTGTGTATACGCGCGTAGCTATCGATCTGCAGAGAGAAGTTCGCTACGAAGTGGTACGGGTGGAGCATCCGAACCGTGTTTACTTCGATCTGTACGGTGCGCGTGCGGAGCCGGATTTGCTGGGACGACAGGAGCGAGTGACCGACGACGGTTTTCTGAAGGGCATTCGGGTCATCCAGTTTTCTCATGATGTGACACGAGTTGTGCTCAGTATTCATAACCTCAGCGGCTGCTCGGCGTTCTTCCTGTCGAATCCACCGAGGCTGATCATCGACGTGCATGGGCAGAAGGGCGCGGCACCGGGAAAATCGACGACAACCGACGTGGCGCGCAATGTATTTCCGGCTGGGGCTCCATCCTTCGCAGCGCAGACGCGGCCCGCGGTGCAGACAGGCGTGTTTCCAGGCGCCGACCACGAGCGCGATGAGACCCTGGCGACTCGACGCCCGACGACTGAACCTGTGGCCGAGACTGTGACTCGAACTATCCCGATCACCCAGCCGATGACGGCACACGTTCCGGCGCGACAGAACGTAATCGAGTCAAAGCCAATGAGCAAGCCGCGAGCGGGGATACCAGCGGCAACCGAATCACCGGATACCCTGGCGACCATACCCGACGCCCGGGCACAGTCCGGCGTGCCGACGTCAATGGTTCGGGCGCTGGGACTGAAGATCAATCGGATCGTGATCGATGCGGGGCATGGGGGACACGATTCAGGAACGCTGGGGCCCGGGGGAATCGAAGAGAAGAACGTGGTGCTGGACGTGGCGCTGCGGCTGGGGCGGCTGCTGCACGAGCGCCTGGGATCCGACGTGATCTACACGCGGAAGACGGACACGTTCATCCCGCTGGAAACGCGAACGGCGATTGCGAACCAGGCGCAGGCAGATCTGTTCATTTCGATCCATGCCAATTCGAGCTCCGACCCGTCGGTAAGCGGAGTGGAAACCTACTACCTGAATTTCACAACCTCGACCGATGCGCTGCAGGTTGCGGCGCGCGAGAACGCGGCTTCAGACGAGTCGATTTACCAGCTCTCGAGCCTGGTGAAGAAGATTGCACTGAACAGCAAGATCGACGAGTCGCGTGAATTCGCGGCGGATGTGGATCAAAGCCTCTTCGATGGGCTGGAGCGGGGCAATCCGGAGCTGCGGGATCGAGGGGTAAAGAAGGCTCCGTTTGTGGTGTTGATCGGCGCGAATATGCCGTCGATCCTGGTGGAGATTTCATTTCTCACCAATCCGGAATCCGCCGGGGAACTGCGCCAGGCGGCGTATCGGGAGCGGATTGCCGAGGCGCTCTATCGCGGCGTGGCGCAGTACGTGGGCAGCCTGAACGGGATGCGGGTGGCCCAGGCGGGGAGCCGGGCCGGTAGTTCGGAGTAGCTGGAAACCTTCTTCCCCGCAGCGGTGCCTGTCTCTGGGTAATATTTAAAGCAATGATGCGATTCCTGGCCGGCGCCGTTTTGCTGGTTTCCCTGGCGGCTAACACTGCGCCCGCGGCTCCGCTGCTGCCCGGGAGCTTTGGCGGATGGACGGTGCTCCCGGGCAAAGATTCGATGCAGTCTCCGGCCCCGGAGACATCCGCGGCGCTCGAGGAATACGGCCTGGTGCAGCGAGCATCCGCGACGTACTACAAGGGCAGTGCCGACCTGACTGTGAGCGTATGGCAATTTAAAGATGCGACGGGCGCATATGGGGCATTCACGTTTTTGCTGCAGCCGAAAATGCACGCGGAGAAGATCGGCAGCGGCGGCGCGGCGGAGGGCGGGCACTTTCTGGTGTGGCGCGGGGGAACCGTCGTCTCAGCTGAATTCTCGCATCCCGCGAGTGGCGACAAAGCGTCTCTCGACGCACTGGCGGCGCAGCTTCCCGGCGTGGCGGGCGGTGCATCCGTAGCACCTTCGCTGCCACGCTACCTTCCGCCCAGGGGATTGGATCCAGAGAGCGTGCGATACGCTATCGGTCCGGTTGCGTACAGGCAGGCGGGCGGTGTTCTGCCGCCAGACATGATCGGCTTCAGCGACGAGGCCGAAGCTGTGACGGCGAAATACGGGCCGGCGAATGCTGAGGCCACGCTCACGCTGATCCTGTATCCGACTCCGCAAATCGCTGCCAGTCATTTGAAGGCAATCGACGGGTTGGCGAAAACGAGGGGCCTCATGACAAAGCGGAGCGGACCGTTGCTGGCGGTGGTAAGCCGCAACGACGAACAAGCGAAGAGACTCCTGTCGGCGGTGCGATTCAAAGACCTGGTGATTATGAATCGACCGGAAGGCTACGTGAACGAAGCAGCGAAGGTGGCGCAACTGCTGTTGGGCATCGCGACGCTCACGGGAATCCTGATTGGCGGCGCGGTGCTGGTTGCGCTGTTTCTCGGCGGAGGCCGCGCGATGTTGCGCAGAATTCAGGGCAAGCCTGTTTCTTCAGTGAATGATGAGGAATTCATCTCGCTGAATCTGCGGCGGTGATCGGGGTTGACGGGAGGCATCCGGATGCGCCAGTGTTTGCCGCTCGAGACGGCTATCCAGCAGAAGGGATGACGGTTACAAACCAGATTCGCCAGCTGTTTGGCGAACATAAGACGAATCGAGGAGAACTCCTGGCCCGAACGGCCTGCTTCCAGTAAGCAGTTATTATTCAACAGCTTAGAATCGGGAAGATTTTGCCTTGACACCCCCACTGCCCAACCATAGTATTGCGCCAGAAAGTTCTGATGGCTTTGCCTCCGTTGGAACTATTCTCCCTGAAGGAAAGGCTGCCTGTTGCCGGGCGGCCTTTTCTCATTCCGGGAGGAGTCATGCGAATGGCCCGGGGCCGGCATCCTGCGAGGCGATGGAGTCGGTCCACTGCGCGGCGCAAACAGCACAGCGCCATGTGTTCACCGGATCGACACCGAGGAGCATCGGATCGGGGGAGCCGCACCGCGGACATCGCGGCAGCGTGAAATGTTCGCTCTGCGCTTTCGACAGATCGACGACGTCCTGCGGAATGGGGCGTTCGGCGACGGTGCGCGCATGTTCGAGCTGATCGGCGGCCACAAGAACGCGTGGTCCGGTGAGATCGAGATCTCCGCGAGGCAACTCAATCCAGCTCTCGATGGCTGAGTCCCTGAGGACCGCGGAAATCTGCCAGGCATGCTGCTGATCGCGACATTCGCAGAGCAGAGTTTTCCATGTGTAGTGGCGCGGAAGGCAGCCCGGGTCTGCGCCAGCGGCCGATTCAGGCGAGGGAACGGCCGCCGTCGGCAAGGAATGGCCGAAGACGGGTCGATTGGCTTTCAGTTGCGACGGGATCGGTTCGGGCAGGCGACGCCTGCTTAGCTCGTCGCGCAGAACTTGTTGCGCGGTTTCGGTGAGATCCGCGAAGTCCGCGGAGAGTTCCAGCAGCTCGTCGTCACTCTTGCCGGCGTAGAGCCGCGTGAGCCGCTGCCATTCGTCGGCGAAGTGAGCATGCATTGCGCCCCAGTATATATATGGTGCGCCTGTGGCCTTGCGAACAGATTGCGGGCCGAGCCCGCTGCTTTACGGTCGCTGAAGGGAACGATAAAATCGACAGAGCGAAAGCCGACGTAGCTCAGTTGGTAGAGCAGCCGATTCGTAATCGGCAGGTCACCGGTTCAAGTCCGGTCGTCGGCTCCATCG
>DAHUYD010000154.1 GCA_027315385.1 Acidobacterium sp. | reverse complement strand
GCGGGATGTCCAGCCGGTTGATAGTGAAGCACTCCTCCAGGCCTTCCAGTAGACTGGCCGCCGCCTGCGGATATCTCTGGTCCAGCCATGCGGCCAGTTTCTTGATCCGCGCGATGCCTTTGTCGGCATCCAGTTTCCAGGGTTCAGGGCCCGGAGTGGGTCCGGGCCTATCGCCGGTGGTCACTTCGCGTTGAGTTTGCGCTGGTTGACGAACCGGGAGTGGTCAGCGTGTTCTTCAATATGGGCTCCGACCCTAGAAAATGGAAAATTCCCGGAAGGCAGTCGAAGTACTGGAAGGCATGGGTCATGGCTAACGGTGAACCGCCGAAGAAGGGACGACGCATGAGCCCCGATGTTTTTCTTGAAGGCCAATTCTTCCTGGTTTCTGTTGAAGACTCCATCCAAAACTCGGATGGGAATGCGAAGTCCGATGCTGAGGTATATTCCCGGATTGCCCAATTTCATTCTGTCGAATGGCCGCAAATCAGGAAGCTTTAAATCAGGAATCAGAAATCATGAATCCTGCAAGCACCCAATCATGCAATCAACCAATCAAGTTGCCTCTGGCACAAGAATGCAAGCTTCGCCTCCGCCGGGCGAGGGAAATGCACCCAAGCAAACCCCAAAGGGCGGGAGTTTCGGCTCCCGCTCAGGCCTCTTCGGCGCGAAGCATGCCAATCATCGAAACGATCTCTAGCAGGAGTAGATCTCTGGGTCTGGCGTCGCAGTGGGACATAAATCCGGTTCACGGTTCAAGGAACCGTTTCGCCTCCCTGTCGTCCGCTACGGAGGTTCGGCGCGGAGCAGCGATGTCGTCTCGCTGCGGGGTTGTTCGGCGGTCCCGTCAGGTGGCGGCTCCGTACCCGCACTTTGCGTAGTCCGTTGCCCGGCGCCAACCCGGCCGCGCCCGAAGGCTTGCGGCAGGTCTTGAGCTGGGCTGCCGTCGCACTATTGGTGATCATCGAATGGAGCCTCGCGCGAAGTAGCTTTCTGAATCTAGACCCATGCTTCTCTAATCGGGTCGACGAGAGCCATCACACCCTCAACCCGGCTTCGCTTGTCCAATCACACTAATGGTGCGCGAAGTCGCTGGACGCTAATTAGCACACCACTGGTGCAGTGGGGGCTGTTGCAAGGAACAAAAAACGCCAATCCAGACATGCGGTGAAGATTACGATATGGAGACATTAAGCTGATGCTGAGTGAAGTGGTTTGCGAAACATCACGCCTCTGTCGTTCTACTGGGATGACGGAGCGCCGTGGTGGCTGAAGCCGCCGCTGGCGCTGATTGTGGCGCTGGGCAGCGACGGAGCGAAGCCGCTGCTGCGATACACGGTGTTTCGCCAGGGGGAGCGGGACCTGATGGTGCAGACGCCGACCGCGGTGCCGATGGCTCCGGTAGGCGAGCCGTCCTTGCAGGCGTAAACGTTCGCAGCGGAAACCTCCGACGCCGGGGCCGGGCCATTTAAGGATTCCGAGCCTGGCGAGGCTTCGCAGCGCCGCAGGATCCCTGCTGAAGCGGGCAGAAGCTCGCTGGAGCGGGCGGCGAAACTCAGCTGGAACCCGTAAGCAGCCACGAAAACGGCAGAAGTCGAGCGGCAGCAGCCGCGGAGAATCCGGCCTGCGCCAGCGATTCACGGGCCGATTCCACTGAAATGCGATGTTCGATGGGAGGGCCGTGCACGGGCTCAACGTCGTGCCGCCAGTCGAGCAGAGCGATTTTGCCGCCGGGTTTGAGGATGCGGCGCATTTCGGCGAGGACGGCGCGATGGTCGTCGAATTCATGCCAGACATTGGCGAGGAGCACGCAATCGCACGAGGCAGGCGGCAGAGTGGTGGCGGCGGCCTCGGCTTCGAAACACGCCACATTGGCGAGGCCCGCTTCGACGAGTCTTTCGCGGAGGCGGACGAGCATCTCCGGGGACGCATCTACGGCGAAGACGTGGCCGGCGCTGCGAACAGCGGCGGCCATGGGCAGCGCGAAGTAGCCGGTGCCGGCGCCGATGTCGGCGATCGTCCAGCCGGGCTGGAGGTCGAGGACGGCTAGGATTTCGTCGGGAGGAAGCCAATTCTTGCGGTCCGGGTCCTCCAGGCGGCGCTCATGCATGACGAGGTTCCGGTTTCATTGTAGGGCCGAGGCTGGGCGCCGGCATCGCGCTGAGACAGGCGAGGCGGTACTTCCGAGCGAGGGCGGTACGGCGGAGCAGAAGAAGTCTCCTACATCGGCAGGGGTTTCTCCTGGGGCTGGACCTGAATGCCGGCGTGCAGATCGTCTGTGGGATGCAGCGCCACTTCGTCTCCGGCGTGGACATCCCCAAAGACTTCAGTCAGATTGCCGACCGAGGCGCCGGTGGTGACATTGACCTGCTCGAGGCGGCCATCGCGGACGCGCAGGAGGTAAGCCTGGTCCGCGTTGCGCGCGACGGAAGACTGCGGCACGAAGAGGGAAGGAGTGGGCCGGTGAACCGGCCAGGCGACCTGAGGGAACATGCCCGAGGAGAGTTCCAGCTTTGGGTTCCACACATCGGCCTCGACGGGCATGGTGCGCGTGGAGACATCGATGGACTTGGCTACGCGCGCGATGGCGCCGGTAAAGACGCGGGAGGGGAACGCCGGCACCGTGAAGTTGACGCTGGCGCCTGGGTCGATCCCGGCGACATACGCCTCCGGCACGGCGACGACGAGGCGAAGGTGGGCCACTTCCTCGATTCGAAGCATGGAGTGCTCCGTGCTCGATCCGGTTTCCGGCCCCACCAACGCGCCGGGATGGACGTTCCGCCGGGTTACCACGCCATCGAATGGCGCGTAGATGCGGAGATAGCCCGCCATTTCTTCAGCGGCGTGGAGGTTGGCGGCGGCGGCTTCGGCGCTGTTGCGCAACGCGACGACTCGGGCGCGATCGGCCTGCGCTGTTTTCTCGGCGGTGTCCAGTTCGTCTTCGGAGATAACGCCCGGGGTTACGGCAGCCGCCTTGAGGCGCTGCCATGTGGCGTCATCGGCGGCCAGTTTGGCTTCGCCCGCGATGCGCTGGTTTTGGGCGCTGAACAGCGAGGACTGCGCGGCGGCTTTTTTCGCCACGATTTCCGGAGCCGAGAGGACGGCGAGAAGCTGGCCTTTTTTTACCTTCGAGCCGCGATCCACTCCGATCCACTGCACAAAGCCGCTGACGCGGGGAAAGATGCGGACCTCCTCGTACGGTTGGAGCTCGCCGGGAAGGTTGATAGTCGTATCGAGACGCCGCGAGACCACGCGGACGGTGTCGATGGGAGTGGGCGCGGCGGGCTGGGCGACCGCGGATGCAGAGGCGCGGGAGTCCGAATCGCAACCGGAAACTGCGGAGGCGAGAAGACCAGTCGCCAGGAGAAGCCCGGATGCGGCTAAGGCAGGGCGAATTGCGAATTTGCGGATCATGAGAATTCTCCCGGGCTTCACAGAGAAGCGTATGGACTGTGCTCGTCGGTGACATCGAGCGAGGCAGAGGAGCGGTGAGCGTTTTCCTGGACGGCGGAAAAGATGGCCGGAAGGATGAGGAGCGTGGCCACGGTGGAAGCGGCGAGGCCGCCGATGACGGCGCGGCCGAGCGGGGCGGTCTGGTGGCCGCCCTCACCGATGGCGAGCGCCATCGGCACCATGCCGGCGATCATGGCAATGCTGGTCATCATGATGGGCCGGAGGCGAGTTCGGCCTCCGAAGACAGCGGCCTGGGATGAGGACTCCTCGCTGTGCCGGCGATGTTGCTCGGCAAAGGTGACGAGCAGGATGGAGTTTGCGACGGAAACGCCAAGCGCCATGATGGCACCCATAAAGGACTGCAGGTTGAGAGTAGTGCCGCTGACCAGCAGGGCGAGGATGACGCCGCAGATGACGGCAGGGGCTGTGGAGACAGAGATCAGCGCGAGGCGAATGGACTGGAAGTTGGCGGCGAGCAGCAGGAAGATGGCGACGACGGAGAAGATCAGTCCCAAGGTGAGATCGTGGAAAGTTTGCTCCATGGGCACGATCTGCCCGCGCACGTGAACTTCGACGCCATGCGGCGGAGGACCGGCGCGGCGAATTGCGGCTTCTACCTGCCGAGCGGCACGGCCCAGATCCTCATCCTGAACATTCGCGGTGAGCGAAACGACGCGCTGCATATCGAAGCGATCAAATTCACCGACCACCTGCCCGTAGGAGAGATTGGCCACGTCGCCGAGGTCAGGATGGTTGGAGGGGCCGCCGCTCATCAGGGGAATGGAAGAGAGATCGTCCATGGAGGCCATCTGCTTCTGCGGGACTTCCACCTGGACCTGATAACCGATGCCGGTGGCGGGATCCTGCCAGAAGTTGCGGGAGACGAAGCGGCTGGACCATGTGGCGGTTTCGACGGAGCGAGCGACCTGGTCGACGGTGAGGCCGAGCTGTCCGGCGCGTTCGCGATCGATATTGACGTTCAGGCTGGGATACTGCAGTGGCTGGGCATAATGCAGATCGCGCAGGTGGGAGATTTGGGCGAGCTGAGCGCGGATCTGCTGCGCGAAGGCATGGTCGGCGGCAAGGTCGAAGCCCTGGACGTCGACTTCGATGGGGGTGGGCGATCCCAGATCCATGATTTGATCCACGATGTCCGAGGACTCGAAGGTCAGATCGGTGTCGGGAATATCGCGGGGCAGAACCTGGCGCAGCTTTTCCTCGAAGCGGCTGACCGGGATGTTGGCTCCCTGGCGAAGCTGGACTTTCAGTACGGCCTCCTGCGGGCCGCTGGTCCACAGGTAAATCAGGTTCACCGGATAACTGGGCGCATAGGTGCCCACGTAGCCGATGCTGAGGGTCACGTTGCCGGGGCCGGCGAGCTTTTTGATGTCGTTGAGAGCGGTGAGAGCCCTTTGTTCGGTGACTTCAATGCGGTTTCCGGCGGGTGCGCGCAGGCGCAGCTGGAACTGATTCTGCGGGATGTGCGGGAAGATTTCGCGGCCGATCTGAGGTCCCAGCAAAAGGATGATGGCCGCAGCGGCTCCGAAGTAGGCGACGATCACCAGCCTGCGACTGGCGAGGAGCCGCTCCACCAATGTGGCGTAGCGGTCGCGGAAATGATCGAACCGGGTGCTTCCTGCACTCTCGGCCGGACTGCGGTGCATGCTCCGGTTCAGCCAGATGTAAACAACGGGCACGAAGGTGCTGGAGAGCAGATACGAGGCGATCATGGCGAATCCGACGGCCATGGAGAGCGGGACAAAGAGCGCGCGGGTGACGCCCACCATCAGAAAGGAGGGCAGAAAGACCGCGACGATCGAGAGCATGGCGAGCAGACGCGGAATCAGGGTCTGGCGGGTTCCATCCAGAACGGCGCGGGGCACATTGTCCGTGACCTGCAGGTTGCGGTGGATGTTCTCAATTTCCACCATGGCCTCGTCGACGAGCATGCCGACGGCCAGGGCGAGTCCGCTGAGGGTCATGATGTTGATGGTTTGCCCGGCGAGCCAGAGACCCACGACAGCCGCCACCAGCGCGAAGGGAATGGTGGTGACCACGATGAAGGCACTGCGCCATTCGCGGAGGAACAGGAAGACCATCAGTCCGGTGAGCAGGGCGCCGGTGGCGCCATCGAGCACCAGGGCGATGAGGGCGCGGGTGACGCGGCCGGACTGGTCGAATTCGTAACTGACGTGGACGTCGGAGGGCAGCACATTTTCAAAGCGGCCCATGCTGGACCTGACGGCGTGGACGACGGCGAGGGTGGAGGCGTCGGCGCGCTTGGTCACGGGAAGATAGACGGTGCGGCGGCCGTTGACCAGCGCATAGCCGAGTGTGAGGTCGCTGCCATCCTCCACCGTTCCGATGTCGCGCATGAAGACGGTGGGGCCCGATCCGGTGCGCACGGGCAGATTGGCGAGGTCCTGAATATTCGAGACCACGCCGTTGGTCGGCGTGATGCGGTCGAGGTTACCGATCCGCACGTCGCCGGCCGGCGCGATCACGTTGCCGTTGAGCAGCGCTTTCACCACCTCCGCGGTGGACATGCGGTAGCCGTTCAGCTTGTCGCGGTCGACTTTGATGACGATGGTGCGCGAGCTGCCGCCGAAGGTCGCCGGAGAGGAGACGCCGGGCAGCGTGGCGAAGAGGGGGCGCACGCGATTCAACGCGAGATCCTGCAACTCATCCACGCTGCGCGTCTTGCTGGAGAAGACGACGTAGCCCACGGGAACGCTGCCCGCGTCGAAGCGCAGGACAAAGGGCGGAACGGTGCCGGGCGGCATGTAGGCGTGGGCGCGCTCGATGTAGGAGACCGTTTGCGAAAGCGCCTGATTCATGTCGGTGCCGGGCTCGAAGGAGAGCTTGATGAGCGCGAAGTTCTCAACGGACTTCGACTCGACGCTCTGGAGACCGGAGATGTAAAGGAAGTTGGACTCGTAGTAATACGTCAGATAGCCTTCCATCTGCGCAGGGCTCATGCCGCCGTAGGGCTGAGCCACATAGATCTCCGGCAGGTCGAGGTTGGGGAAGATGTCCCGCGGCATGCGAGCGATGGCGAGGATGGAGCACAACGCCACGGTAATGACGCCAACGAGAACGGTAAACGGACGGCGCAGCGCGCCATGAATCAGCCACATAGGATTCAGTGCCCTCCGGCAGGCGTGCTGGCAGCCATGTTGAGAAACGGGGTGAGGTCGCCATTCGCGGCGGCCAGTTCGGCGAGGGCGCGCCAGATGCTGAGGCGAGCCAGGGAATCGTCCAATTCAGCCTGGGCGAGCAGGTCCTGGGCTTCGGCGACATCCACGCTGGTGCCCAATCCGGCGCGGAAGCGGGCGGTGGCCTGCAGTTCACCCTGGCGGGAGGCATCCAGCTCGACGGGGGTATTCTGCGCGACGCGGCGGGCGCCGGCCAGTTCCGCCAGCGCCGTCTGCTGCTGGGCATTGACCTGCACCAGCGTCTGGTTGTAGAGCTGCTCCTGCTGTCGCTGATTGGCGATCTCAACCTTCTTGCGCTCACGGATGGCGAAGATGCCGGTGAGGTCCATTTGCGCGGTCACGGCGGCTTCCCAGTTGTCAGCGGAGAAAGTCAGTCCAGCGGAGGCGGGGCCATCCGCTCCACTGGATTCCTCCTGGCTGCCGCGCCCGGAGAGGAGAGCTTCCGTGTCGAGGTGCGGATACCAGGCGTGGTTGAGGACGCGAATCCTCGCCATTTCCTCCTGCACGCGTCCCTGCTGCACCAGCGACGACGGATTGCGCGAAGCGGGAGGGGGAACCCATGCTTCCGGGGGAGGGGTCTGCAGGAACGGTCCGGCCACGATCGAGACACTCGTGCCGGTCAGGCCGAGGACCTGGGCGAGCGCGATGCTGCCGACCTGCTGGTCTCTTTGCGCTTCGATGAGGCGGGTACGCGAGGCGGCGACTTCGGCATCCGCGCGGGACGCATCCGCGCCGGGACGCAGGCGAGCGTCCACCAGCGCGTGCACCGACCGCGCGAAGACCTGCCGGCGATCGAGATCGGCCTGGGAGGCGGCGACTCGCTGCTCATCGGCGAGGAGGGCCAGGGAGGCTTCCGCGACGGCGGATGAAACGCCGAGGCGGGTGAGGGCGATTTGTTCCTGCGTACGCTGCTCGGTGGCCATGGCGGACTGAATCTCGGCATGGCGGTAGCCGAAGTCAAACGGTTCCCAGGACAGCAGGACGCCGGCGCCGGAGGTCCAGAAGGGGCGATTCGAGTGTGCCGTTACGCTGCCCTGGGTTCCGGTGAGGATGTTCGGATACTGCGGCAGGAGCACGCCGAGCACGCTTTCACGAGACCCGCGATCGACCTGCCAGACGCCATCGAGGTCGGGCAGATAGTTGGTTCTGGCGAGGCCCACACCGGCGCGGGCAGCGTTGTAGCGCTCGAGGGAGGCCTGGACCGCGGGGTAATGAGCGACCGCGTAATCGACGGCTTCCTGAACCGTGAATGGCCGGACCGCGGGGCCAGTCGGCTGCTGGGCATAAAGCGCCAGCTCCGTCAGGATGAAAACTGCAATCAGGGAAGGGAGCTTCCCTCTGCCAATGCGCATGTGTTCCTGAAACCTCCAGCGGCATTCTTCGCCGCTGTCTGCCGATTGATCCAGTTCAGGCCTGTAGGGCCAACTAGAACCGGAGGAGACACTTCGCCATTCCTGCGGGGCGGTCTGTGCGGCCGCCCACCGGGCCAGAGACTCGTATGGAAATAGAGGTCTGGGCCTGTGCGCACGCCGGTTTGCGATCGCGCCGAAGTCAGGTGAAGCTGAGAAGCGAGGAAGCTAACAGGAGGGAGGGGAACGTCCCGGGAGGAAGAATGGACCGGAGAATGGAGGGCGATCGGCGCCGCGCCGGACCGCGGACTGCTGGGTTCGGAAGGCCGCCCAGGCATTGGCAAGGGCCACAAACTGGCGACGATGCCTCGGGTGATGCGGGGAATCCGACTGGCCCGCTATCCGGCTGCCCAGCGTTCGTGGACCACAAATCTTCACAGGGGCGGGAGCCTGCGAGGCGCAACTGCCGCTGGAAAAGAGCGCCACGCGATGCGACACCTCTGCGTGCAGGGGACCACGCGGCGCCGCGAAAGCGAGCGCCGGGAGCAACAGCCAGAAGAGGGTGGTCAGCTTCAGCAGGTGGGGCTCCTGAGGGTTCCTTTGATAGTAGCCGTAAAACAGCCAACACGGGACAAAATCTCTGGCCTAAAAGGCACGTATCGCCCAATGGACGGGGTGCGTTCCCTGAAAGTTGCAGGGCGCGCGGGGAGCGGCGGCTAGCGCGCAGCCTGTCCGGCGCTGTCCCGAACCTGTGCGATCAGCCTCTGGACCTGATCGCGGGCCTGATAGTCGGGGTTGGTCGCGAGGAGCAGCTCCCAGTCCGCGAGCGCCCCGGCAGCGTCGCCTTTGCTTTGCCAGCGAACCACTCCGCGATTGAAGAGCGCGTTCGGGTAATTGGGCTGATCCCCGAGGACTCTGTTGAATTCGGCCAGGGCTCGGTCAGCGTCGCCCATGTACCAACAGGCTGTGGCCATATCGGTGCGGACGGCCACATCTGAGGGCCGCGACTCGAGAGCGCGGCTGTAATCGTCCACCGCAGCCGAATATTGCTGCGCGTCGTAGTAGAGATTGCCGAGGCTGGTCAGAACATCGGGATTGTCCGGGTCGGTTTGGAGCTTTTGCAGCAGCGGCCCTGCCTGCGTATCCGCCGCGGTCTTCAGCTGAGAGGCCCCGAGGGTCTGCGATGGGGATGGGCTGGGCGCGGCCTCGCTCGCGGGCAGCGTCACGCCGGCGCCAGGGGTATGAGTGCCGCGGAGCAGCCAGCCTCCGCAAACGCCCGCGACCAGGCAGGCGCCGACGAGTGTCATGGCCTGATAGAGCGTCCAGCGGTTATTCGGCCTGGGGTTTGCGTGCGGCATGTCTGTGCACTCCTCCCATCGCGCGCGAATTGTCGACGAAGTTCATCGTGTTGGCGATCAACTGCAGAACGGCAGCCTTGCGATCATTGCTGAGCTGAGGATTGGTCTGGAGCAGTTTTTGCCAGGAGGCCAGCGCGCCGGCCACATTGCCCTTACCTCCCAAATCGATGACACCGAGGTTATAGAGGGAGTCGGGATCGGTGGGCTTGATGCGCAGCGCGGCGTTCAGCTGCTGAATGGCGCCGTCGCTGTCGCCTTCGCGGTAGAGGCTGCCGGCCAGCTTGTTGCGAGCGGCCACATTGCGAGGGTCGGCTGCCGAAGCTTTGCTGTACCAGCCGACCGCATCCTCATATTGCTGAGCGACGTAATAGATCGCTCCCAACTGAAGCAGGAGATCGGGATTTTTCGGGTCGTTTGCGATCCTGGCCAGGAGCGGAGCTGCCTGTTGATCGGCCATTTGCTTCAGGTCGGTGGCCTGCGGCCCGGGATGGGGGGGCGGCGTTTTGGTATCGGCTGGGGCCACAGAATCCTGAGCTGGTGCCGCAGATTCGGACAGGCGGGTGGGCCAGGTTCCATAGCCTGCGGCGAAGCCCAGAAGGAGCGAGAGGAATGCTGCGGCATACACGCCTCGCGTGCGGAAGGTGCGTGCCGTTATGGGTTTCCGGGCTACCTGAGTGGGCATGGCGCGGCCTCAAGTCTGCTGCCGTGTACCCAGTAGAGGCGGAGACGAGTTGCCGCGCGGTAGTGAGGATCACAAAGTTCGGTGACGACAGTCACATCGGGGCCGACGCGGGAAATGGTCGCATGATAAGCGGCCCAGGGAAGCCAGGTGGATGTCAAGAGAAATCCAGCTGCGGAGCGGCCCGAGTTCCCCTTGTGGAACTCGGCCCATTTTTCAGGAATTCCCGGCGTCTTCCTGCGTCAGCGTCGTCTGAAGCGTTATCAGGATGGATTTCCCGCGCAAGTTCGCGCCAAAGCCTCTTCAAATCCGGAGAAAGACTAAAGGGGGCTTCGATAAGGGGGATGGACGTGTGCCCATTTTTGTGCCCAAGGCCGGCTTGTGCGCGCTTGTGTCCGCTCCATTGACTTGTCTGAATACCGGCTTGGAATGCAATCGGGCATCAGTTCGCACAATTCGGTCTAAGCGATTGATTCTTCGTTCGCTGCGAACTTAGGATCTGGCGGGGCAACCCGTGGGGGTTCGAGTCCCCCCTTTCGCACCAACAGCTCGCGTTTCTTCCAGGCATTTCCTCATAGCTTCACGGCTCTCCCCCGCTGCGGCCAGGCACAGTAGGGTGAGGCGCCGCCACCACGCGTACGATTGCGTGCGTGGATTTCGAGGCGAGAACATAGTTCCGGTCGATCTCCACCCATTCGTCGCCGCGGGGCGCAACCGGAAGACCGTCATGGCGAGGATGATTGATTGCCGCGCCCCGTTTCCACTCCTGCGAACTCACAACAGCGCCCCGAGTCCATTCATAGTGGTAAAAGAATTTCTGTTGCCGAGGCGGAATGGGATTTTCCGGCTGGGCCGTCTGCGCAGCCGCCGCCACGCTCGCGATTGCACTCAGCGTCAGAATCCGAAGCAGTGCCTTCATGCGCTCACTCCTTGCCGTTCGATTCGGCCGCGCCGGCCAGCGGATGCCCGGCCCCTTTAGTCGCTGATTCTACTCCCCACGCCACCCGATGCGGTACTCTTGTGGTGATCATGAATCCTTCGCATCCTCAACCGAAAGTGAACCTCACCCAGGCGCCCGACTATCGCGAAAACTACTCCAACAGCGTCCAGATTCGCGTCAGTGTCTGGGATTTCTTCCTCGTCTTTGGCCGTATCCACCAGGAAACGCCTGAGCAGGTCAATATCGAGAACTCCACTGGCATCTACCTCAGTCCGCAGCAGGCCAAGGCGCTGTGGAACATCCTCGGCCAGAACCTCGCCCAATACGAGCAGACCTTCGGCAACCTGGCGCTGGAGCCGCAGGTCGTTCCCCGCGGCCCGGTCCACTAGCACTCCATGACCGCAACCCGGGCTCAACCGGACCGCCGCATTCCACTTTGGATTGTCCTCCTCGCGAGTTTTGCAGGCGTGCTGGCCGCCCACGCCCCCCTCTTGCATCTGCCCTACTACTGGGACGAGGCTGGCTACTACATCCCCGCCGCCTATGACTTCTTCCGTACCGGTACCCTGATCCCGTTCTCCACGCTCTCCAACGCCCATCCGCCCCTCCCCTCGGTCTATCTCGCCATCTGGTGGAAGCTCCTCCACTTCGCGCCCGTGGTCACGCGCACTGCCATGTGCTTCATCGCGGCCGTGGCCCTCGCCGCCGTCTGGCGTATCGCCGTCGCCGCCACCGGAAAGGCCTCGGTCGCCGCTGCCACCGTGCTCCTCACCGGCCTCTATCCTGTTTTCTTCGCGCAAAGCTCCCTCGCCCAGGCTGATCTCTTCGCCGCCGCCGGCACGCTGTGGGGGCTGGCATTCCTGCTCGACGATCGCATCCCCCCCGCCTGCCTCTGCTTCATCCTCGCCGCGCTCTCCAAGGAGACAGCCGTCGTCACCCCCGTCGCCCTCGCCGTCTGGGAAAGCTGGCGGTTGCGCTCCCGCCCGCATCGCATTCGCACCGTCGCCGCCCTCCTTTTGCCCGTCATTCCCCTCGCCGCCTGGTACGCCTGGCACTGGAGCCGCACCGGCTACGTCTTCGGCAACCCCCGGTTCCTCCGCTATAACGCCATTTCCACGCTCACCCCGAAGCGCATCCTCCTCGCCTTCAGCTATCGCATGATGCACATCGCCGTGCACATGAATCTTTTCGTTCCCGTCGCGCTCATGTTCGGCTGCATGCTCCTGCCTCCGGTTTCGGACCAGGAGCCCGCCCGCCAGCCCTCCGCCTCGCCTCCCTGCCCGCGCCGCGCCATTTCGCCCACGCACCAGGCCATCTTCTACGTCACCATCGCCGTCAATATCGTCCTGTTCTCGATTCTGGGCGGCGCCATCCTCACCCGTTACCTCCTGCCCCTTTATCCCCTCGTGCTGCTCCTGGCCGTCAATACCTTCCGGCGCCGTTTCCGCCAGTGGACCGCCCTCGTCGCGCTCAGCGCCGCCGCCTTCGTCGCCGGCCTCTTCATCAACCCGCCCTACCGCTTCGCTCCAGAGGACAACCTCGAATACGTCGCCACCATCCGGTTGCAGCAGGCCGCCATTCAACAGATCGTCGCCCACTTTCCCCACGCCACCGTGCTCACCGCATGGCCCGCCACCGACGAGCTGCGCAAGCCGGAACTCGGCTACCTTGCGCACCCCATGCCGGTGATCGATATCGATAACTTTTCAGCTCCGCAAATTCTTCGCGCCGCGCAGCTCCCGCCCGTGTGGAATGTGGCGCTCGTCTTCTCGACAAAGTACGATCCCGCCACGCTGCCCTTCCGTCTGGGCCGCACCGGCCGGGCGCTCAACACGCGCTATTTCGATTTCCACCGCGATCTGTCCCCCGCCGTCATCGCTCGCCTGCTCGGCGGCTCAGTCGTCTGGCAACAGTCGCGCAAGGGCGAATGGGCGGCGCTGCTCGTCTTCGACCGCGCTCCAGCCTCCCGCGTGCCCGCTGTCGGCTGGCTGAATCGCCGTTACATCCCGGCGCACGTTCTCTCCGCGGAGCCCACGCGCCCGCGGAAGTCTCTTCGCTGGCCCGCTGACTCGCTATCCCGTTCACTCACAGCGGTTACTGATCGCTGATCAAGGCTTTGTCGTCGTCGGCTGCGTCACCACGCTCACATTCGTGATCCCCGACTGCTTGATCGAGTCCATCACCGTCGCCATCGTGCCCCAGGAGACCTTCGCGTCCGCCCTCAGGTAGATTGTCGTGTGCGTAGTGTTTGTATTCTGCGCCCGCAGCAGGCTCGGCAGCTCATTCAGATTCACAGGCTTGTCGTCCAGGTATACCGTCTGGTCCTTGTCGATCGTCACCACGGTGCGCTGTTGCGTGATCTCATGCACCGTCTTCGTATGCGGCACGTTCACCTGGATCCCTGACTGCAGCACCGGCGCGGTCAGCATAAAGATCACCAGCAGCACCAGCACCACATCCACCAGCGGCGTAATGTTGATTTCCGCCAGCGACGTCTGCGTATGCCCGCCTCTAGTGGTGAACGCCACGCGCCGTGCCCCTTTCGCCAGGATCCTGATGTGGCTCCAGCGCCGCCTCTTCCATGCTGTTCAGCAGCTCCCGCGCAAAGTCATCCATGCGGGCCGCAAAGTCGCGGCAGCTCGCCGTCAGCTGGTTGTAGGCGATTACCGCGGGTATTGCCACCACCAGCCCGGCCGCCGTCGTAATCAGCGCTTCCGCCACGCCCGGAGCCACCGCGCGCAGCGTTGCCGTTCCCTCGCTGCCCAGTCCCAAAAAGGCGTCCACAATCCCCATCACCGTGCCGAACAGCCCAACAAACGGCGCGATGGCCCCAATGCTCGCCAGCCACGTCAGCCGCTGCTCCATCACGGTCAGCGACTCGCTCGACGCCGTCTGCGCCGCGCGCTCCAGCGCCGTTATGTTCTTCGGCGGCCCGTACCCGCCTGTCTGCCGCCGGTAGGTCTCGTATACCTCGTCGAACACGTTCACCAGCGGGCTCGGCTTAAACTGCTCGCTCACCGTGGCGATCTCCTGCAGCCGCGTCGCCTTCCGGAACGCGCGCAGGAATCGCTTGCTCTGCCCACGGGCTCGACGGAAGCTCCCCCACTTACCGAAAATGATCGCCCACGAGAAGACGCTGCCAAACGCCAGTGCCGCCAGCACCACCCAGGCCACCGGACCTGCGTTGTGCAGCATGTCCACCACCGCGGCGCCCGTTCCCACGGAAATCGGTCCGGCCTGGCTTGCGTCCTGCTGAAAGAGGAGAAGTGTTGTTGCGGAAATCAGGTGTGTCATTGCCTGAATATCACGTTACCAGAAGCGGATTCCTCGCGCCGCCCGGCGCAGGTACCCATTAGATGCCGATTTCAGAGCTGTATCCGGGAAAAAAGCCTCGCGCTCACTCCCAGCAGCACCGCCGCCAGCCCCATCAGAACCGCCAAATCCGTCGCGAAGCTGAATTGCCAGCTCCCCACCAGCACCCCCCGCAGCCCATCCACTCCATACGACAGCGGATCCCCATGGGTGATCCATTCCAGCACTACTGGCAGGTTCTTCAGCGGATACAGCGCCCCCGACAGAAAAAAGATCGGCATCACCAGAAAATTCATCAGGAACTGAAATCCCTGCATGTCCTGGATCACCGATCCGATCGATGCCCCCAGCGCCGCGAACACAATCGCAATCATCGCCACAAAGATGAACGACACCGGCACCGCAATCCAATGCTCCGGCCGGAATCCCGCAATCAGGCACACCACCAGAATCAGCACTCCCTGGATCACCGCCACCGTCGCCCCGCCCAGCGTCCGCCCCAGCATAATGTGAATGCGCGGCACCGGCGCCACCAGCGTCTCCCGCAGGAACCCGAATTGCCGGTCCCACAGCATCGCCATCCCCGAGAATACTGACGAAAACAGCACTGTCATCCCCACCACCCCCGGCGCGATGAACTGTAGGTATTTGCCCATGCCCGCCTTGGCAAACACCGGCCCGAACCCATACCCCAGCGCCACCAGATACAGCGCCGGCTGTCCCAGCGACACCAAAATCTGCGCCTTCGAGCGCACATAGCGCTTCAGTTCCCGCAGCCACATAATGTAGATCGCGCCCATCGCCTCTCCCTAACCCCGAATCCCTGTCGGGTGCCTCACCCTGATCGCGGCTTCATCGCGATAGGGTGGGTTCAGATCGCTCATCTCTATCTCTTCTGCCACATCTGCGCGAACCGCCGCATCTGGTCTGTCGAACTGGCCCCCTCATCGCGCAGCGACATCCCCGTCAGCGCCAGAAATGCGCCCTCCAGCGAATCGGTCTGCGTCTGCGCCTTCAGCTCCGCCGACGT
>DAHUYD010000127.1 GCA_027315385.1 Acidobacterium sp. | reverse complement strand
GTGATGTCAGCTAGGCGCAACCCTAAGGGCGCTCGGCGGAAACGTCCAATGACTTTTTGAGCGAGCGTCATTCCAAAATGGAATGACGCTCCCCGGATTGATGCGGTTTTCTAGCTCGTAGGCTTGGAGGGAGTCGAGCTTTCCGACGCTGCACGCAAATTGTGCAACAAGCTGTTGCACAATCTTCTTTGCTCGCTGCTTTTCGGATACTCCGCATCCATTTAAGGCTTCCGAGAGCGACGAGCGAGACGGGCCAGAGGGGGCCCTGGCTAGTTGTTCATTTCGTCATCTCGTTCTTCTTCGAGCAGGGCCGCTTCATAATCCTGGCCGCCGTAGAAGATTCCAATGATATTGACCCGGTCTTCGTCCACATGGAAGGCGATGGCGACGCGCTTTCGGTAGCTGATGATGCGGAGGCCTGGGCGGATGTCGTCGCGCCGGTTTCCACGGGCAGGGAAGGTACTCAGGCTCTCACAGTACGTCACGATGCCATCGGTGAAACGCGCAGCGATCTCGGCGGACGCTTCCGCTGCAATATAGCCGTACAGCTCAACAAGCTGCGCTTCGGCCTCCGGTGTGAAGACAACGGTATAGGACATTACCCCTTCTTCGCGAGCGCCTTCTTATGGGCGCTCGACAGCGCAGAGCGCACATGCCCTGCGGATACGGCACGAGAGGGATCGGCTTTCAGCGCGTCGTATGCGGGTGCCACGGTTTCGCGCAACCAGTCTTCGAGGGCACGGTCGCGGGCAAGAAGGGTCCGCAAACCGTCGCGGATGACTTCGCTTTCCGTGGCGTACTCGCCTTTGGCTACCTTCGCACGTACTAGATCGGCCATTTCATTGGGCAGCGTAATGCTGAGTTGTTGTGTGGAGCGCATGGAAGACCCCCGATCCTAAACAGGATTCAATCCTATTCCATCCTACTCCATTTGATAGAATCGGCGAAATTGCGGCTTTTGCCATGTCACAGGGTCAGGTAGGCTCAAAAAAGCAGAGGTCGGCTCGCTATCTACCTGAAAACGCTGCGGAGATTTTCGCAAGGGTGCTCCAGCACCCCTTTCAGCACCCTCGTCCGCACCCTCGGGAAAACGACGACCTTCTGCCCGCACGGCAGAGGTCTGTAACAAAAAAGCAGAGGTCGATGAGGGTGCTGGCGAGGGTGCTGAGGCTTTGCCTACGGATTTTATCAATGACTTACAGTGCTTTTGGTAGCCAAGGGTGCTCATAGCTTCAATGAGTTATGACCAAAAGCACTTCTGTCACGGCAGAGGTCGCGGGTTCGAGCCCCGTCGTCCCCGCCATAGATTCTAAAGCACTTAGAAGCTATGGCAACCTACAGTGACAAGCAAATCCGGGTCCGATAAGGGTCCACTAGGTATGGGCAGACCTCAATCGTGGTTACCTTGACCAAGCAATATTTCAGGGTAGCAGGATATTTCAGGCGTCAACTGCACTCCCTGTTTATAACAGCTGGTACTGGTGGGATTTGCAATACCTTGGCCAGATCGGCTGGCACTGAGCAAAATGCGCATGAGAGAGCACAAACAAGATCGTCCGCTTAGAGTGTCACAAGTGGCGATGCAAGGTTTCTTTGGAATTCTGAGAAAGTTGCTCCCCGCCTACAAAAGACGGCGCTCCGATCGTGGACCTGATCGGGAACTCGAGAACGAACTGACTAAATATCTGGGATTCATGTTTCGCGATTGGGCAGCTCGAATCGTGCACAGCGAAATCGGAACGGTCGAGGTCGAGTGTGGACAAGTTCGCCTGAAGGCGATGCGCGAAAGAGAGTTTCTCGTATTCTCCATTGCACCTCGGTACACTGAGGACTGGAACAACCCGGACATCGTTCTCGCCGGAGTTACGGGCGAGAAGGACACTGCTATCATGACCGACCGCACGTCCCTCCTTTCTCTGGCGCGTGCTCTCGAACCCAGAATGGCACGGCTTCAGAACGCGTTTTCAGATGCGAACTTGCCAGCTACAGAACGCGCAATTGACCGTGTGAGGCAAGCTGCGGTGGAGAGGTTCCGGACGGCCCCAAGAACCATTGGCGAGATTTGAGGTGGCCCATGAAGTTGGTGCCGTTGCGGATGAGCTCCATGGTGAAGAACCAGTGCCTCTCGTCGCCGAGGAGCTCGTACATGGAGATCAGGTTGGGGTGGACAATTTCGCTGAGCGCGCGAAACTCGTGCTTTAGCTGAAGGATCGTTTCCGGATCGCTGCCGTGGAGCATCTTGAGAGCGACGGGCTGCTGGCGTTCTGTATCGAAGGCTTCATAGACAATACCCATGCCCCCGCGGCCGAGCTCTCGCCGCAGTTCGAAGCGCCGATTTCCCGCAAACGTCACGCGTGTTCAGCTCCACACCTGCGAGTCCGGCCCGGGCCGTTAGCTGAAAACCAGATCTGAGCCCGACAGATTACCCCCCCAATTCTGGTGCCGCTGCACGATGTGGCCCGATGCAGCGGCCTGGTGCCTTGTTTACGGTGCCTTGCGGACACCGAGGTTCCACGCCTCGAACGCCCAGACATCCGCTTCCTGTTGGATTTCCTTATCCGTCGGCATGTAGATATGGCTCGTGCTTCCCGTGGTGAGCAGAAGCACGGGATTAGCGCATCCCTGCGCACGCTGAATTTTCGCGGCGAACTTGAATTCATGGCTGGGCACCACGCGATCATCGTCCCACGAGGTTGTGATGAGCGTAGGTGGATAACAGGTCCCGGGATGTATGTTATGCAGCGGTGAGTATTTCATCAGCCACTGGAACGCTTCCTTGCTCTTGTCGGCGCTGCCATACTCCGGAACCCAAAATGCCCCGCCGGAGAACTTCTGATAGCGCAGCATATCCAGCACACCGTGTCCGATGTAAGCCGCGCCGAATAACTGCGGCCGCTCCGTGATGGAAGCGCCCGTGAGCAGGCCGCCGTTGGAGTAGCCCTGGATTGCCAGATGTTTCGGCGAAGTGTAGTCCTTCTGATAAAGGTATTTCGCGGCCCACGCGAAATCGTCGAAGACGTTCTGCTTTTTCCCCAGCATCCCGGCGTGGTGCCATGCCTCCCCGTACTCTCCGCCGCCGCGCAGGCTGGGAACCGCGTAGATGCCGCCCATCTCAAGCCATACGGGCAGCATCGGGCTGAAGCGCGGAGTGACCGTAATGTCAAAACCGCCGTACGCGTACATCACCGTCGGATGCGTCCCGTCGAGCTTGATGCCTTTCTTTGCCACGATGAACATAGGCACTTTCGTGCCATCCTTCGATGCGTAGAATACCTGCCTGGTCTCGTAAGGGGAGCGATCGAAATCGACCTTTGGCCTGAAACTTACCGCTGTCTTTCCGTCGTCTACGTTGTAACGGTAGATAGTCGTGGGATACAGGAACGAAGTGAAGTCGTAATAGACCACTCTGGAGTCGCTCCTGGCCGAAATTCCATTGACCGCGCCGAGCGAGGGAAGGGGCAGAGTGTGCAGCAATTTTCCGTCCGTCGCGAATAACTCGAGTTGGCTTACGGCGACATTCTGGAAGTCGGCAAGAATGTCTCCTCCTGCCATGGACGCGCCCGACAGCACGCCGCTGGCCTGCGGCACTACCGTTCTCCAGTGCGCGGAATCCGGGTCGCTGAACTTCGCGGCCACAATGCGCCCTCGCGGCGCATCCAGCGTGGTCTGCAGGTAGATCGTGCCCCCCGCATTGCCGATAGGCGCATATTGCGCGTCATTCTTCGTGTAAAGCGGCTTAATCTCCGCCGTCGGGTTCGGCTTGGCCGGATTGCCCAGATCGGCGTAGTACAGCTCGTTATTGCTGATGGAGTTGTTCTCCAAATAGATATATAGATAGCGGCCGTCCTCGCTGACAACTCCTCCCATCGCCGCCTGCGGAAGGTCAGGCCGCGCGTAGATTAGTTTGTCCTGCGATTGCGGAGTGCCCAGCGTGTGATAGTAGAGCTTCTGGTCGACCACCGCATGGCTGATTTGCTTCTCGCCGGTCGGCGGTTCCGGGTATCGCGAGTAATAGAAGCCTTTGCCGTCGTGGGTCCACGAAATCCCCGAGAATTTTACCCACTGCACCACATCGGACAGCTGTTTGCCGGTTGCAACTTCGAGTACATGGATCGTTTCCCAGTCGGAACCGCCAATCGACATTGCATAGGCCAGATACTTGCCGTCTGGCGAGGGCGCTGTTCCGGCCAGTGCTATGGAGCCGTCCGGAGATAGCTTGTTAGGGTCCAGCAGCACTCGCGCCTGGGCCGCCGATGATTGCTGCACATACACCACGCTCTGGTTCTGCAGGCCGGAGTTTCTGCGGAAGAACAGCATACCGTTCCTCAACTGGTCCGGTGTGGTTTCCTTTGCATAGTTCCATAGCTGAGTAAGTCGATGGTCGATCCAGCCACGCACCGGTATGTTAGCAAGATAGCTGTCGGTCAGCTTGTTTTCGGCATCCACCCACTCATGCAGCGCGGGGCTCGTGAGGTTTTCCATCCACTGGTAGGGCGCCGGAACCTTGGTGCCGAAGTAGGTGTCGACCGTGTCGTCCCGGTGCGCAACTGGATATTTCAATCCCTGCGCTCCAGGAGGGGTGGCGGCCGCGACAGTAAGAGGTGTCAGCGCGGCAAGGGCGAAGAGAGTACAAACCCAAGGTCTCATCGAAATCGTCTCTTTTCCGGACAAGTCTGTTGAAGGCCCAATCATATTCCGGCCACTTGCCACGGGCAAATGGATGGCCGGTCATTCCTCTCGACGTTGCTCCCGGCCGGGCAAGGGCGCAACTCCCCCCTCATCCATCGGCTTTCCAGGGAGATTTTAGTGACTGGACGCCAGTTGACCCTTGAGTTGCTGCGCCTGCTTCAGCAGGGCCAGCTCAGGATCGGCGTGGTTCCACTGGCCCAGGAGGTCCCCGATTTCAGTTCGCGCATCGGTTAGGTCACCCTTCTTCTCGTAGTCGCTCGCCAGTGCGTACTCCGCTTCAAAGAGCTGTTGTTGAGGTTCCCAACCCAATGCGTCCGAGCTCCGGCCGTTCAGAAACTGCCGCTCCCATTCCACCGCTTCGTCAGTCTTTCCCATCTTTTGATAGATAAAGCCGAGCGATTCCCGCGTCAGCGTGGCCGTCGACTTCGCACTATTTGCGTCAGGAGGGTTGAGGAATTCAATCGCTGTCTGGTAGTCGCCCGTTGCGGCCGCTACTTCCGCTTTCAGCAACTGCGCATACGCTACCTGATCTTCCACGCGCTCGTTCACCAGGGGCGCCACCTCTGCCAGTATCCGCTTCGCCTTCGCCGTCTCGCCCGCGCGCGCGTAGGCCTGGCCCACCAGTGAACCATACTCCACGCGCGGACCAATGGCATTCAGACGCTCCGCAATCCGGTCCAGCTGCGCAATCTCCTCCTGCCGGTTTCCCTGTCCTCTCGCCACCGCCGCCAGCATGTAACGGATCCGCGCCACTGAGAATGCGCCGCTGGTCCTCTCCAGGGCCAGCATCAGGTGGTTCCGTGCGCTCCTGTAGCGCCCATCGTACAAATCCAGGAAAGCCAGAGAACGCTCTCCATTCGCATACTGGTCGGGATCGCGCGCCTGGGCCGAGAACACCTGTCTCGCCTTTTCTTCCTGCCCGTTTGCCACCAGGGTGAACCCGTACTCTTCATTGACGTTCGTCACGGAAAGCTCGTGTGGGTCGAGCGAGAACGCCTTTTCGTATGCCTTGATCGACTGCGGCCACAACGCCAGCATCTTATACGCGGTTGCAGTCTCAATCCACAGCCCGGGATCGTCCGGCGATTCGCTTGCCAGTTGCTGATACAGGTTGAGCGCCTCGCGCACCTGCCCGTTCATGCGCAGCTCCCTTGCGTAGCTGTAGCGCGCATCCCAGTCGCCGGGATATCTCTCCACATAGGTCTCATACAGCCGCAGCGCGTCCGCCACTCGTCCCTGGCTTTCCGCGAAGCGCATTTCAATCCATGCGCGCTCGCGGCGGGTCGTGCGTGAGGAGAGAGCCAGCGCCGTTCGGTATTCAGCTTCCCCCTGAGCCGGATCGTTCAGGAAAAAGCTGTAATCCATATATCCAAGCGCGGCATGGGCCATTGCGAATCCCGGATCGGCCGCCAGCGCCGCCTTGTACAGCCGCACCGCATTGGCTACCTGCCCCTGTCCCAGAAATTTCGCGCCGTCAGCATAATCCTCGAGCGCCGTCAGCGAAGGCGTCGTTACCTGAGGCAGCGGCGCATCCGATCCACGGATCGCCAGGCGCGATTCACCCAGGTCATGGCGAATATCGAGCGCGATCTCGTCTACCGCATCCAGCAAATGTTCTTTGCTCAGAGCTCGCGCGGCGTACGACCGAACCGCGAGCCCCGTCGCCGGATCGATCAGCTGCGCTGTAACCTCCAGGCCCCGCCCGGAGGAACCGATGCCCGGCACCACCAGAGCCGGTATGCCCTCGCGCCGGCAGATCTCCCGCCCCACGGTCCCCGTAATCGGCGAGTCCGCGGGCCGCTCCATCAGCCGCAGCACATTGCGAGTCTGCGCGCTGGAATAGGTGTTCACGTGCCCCGACTGCTCCAGGCTTACCGCCAGCGCCGTTCGCAACGCTGCGGCGTAATCGGGCGTGCCGGCCTGGTTCGCAAAATCGGCCACCAGCACCGGACTCCGATCGCCGTACGACAGCACCGCACGCGCATGGGTGAGCCAGTACCATAAACCCGCGCCGGTCGCGGCAATCGCGCCCGCCGCCAGCAACCAGCCCATCGGCCGCGTACCGCGTCTGCTCTCAGCAGCAGCTACCGCAGCCACGGTCACCGGCGCAGCTTCCACAATTCCGGGGACATTTCCCGCCTGCGTGGGCAGCCCGCTTATCCCCTCATCTTCCGGGCCGGCGCTCTCATCGACCACGGGCTCCACGGCCGCCAGCAGGCGGTATCCCCGCCCGCGCACGGTTTCGATGTACCGCGGAATCTGCGGATCGTCCCCCAGCGCTTCCCGCAGCTTCCGCATGGCGGTGTTCAGCCCGTCGTCGAAATCCACAAATGTGTCATTTGGCCACAGCCGCTCGCGCAGGTCCGCTCGGCTGATCACTTCTCCGGGTCGCTCCATCAGCGCCAGCAGCAGGCAGTACGGCTTCTCCTGAAGGCGGATCCGACGGCCATTGCGGATTAGTTCGCCGGAGCGGACACGTAGCGAGAAGGGACCAAAGCGATAACAGGAAACAGACGGAGAGGTGGCCATACCGTTGCGCCTGACCAGGCGAATTCCTGGGAGAAAGTACGGATCAGACCTGAAAGTGACACAACAATAGCACAGTTCCGCGAGAGTTGTTTGCGAAATTTCAGCTAACTCCCCGGAAATGCATGGGATCTCTGTTCAGACAAAGTTCAGAAACAAGTCAGGCAGAATCCCTTGACCTTCCTTCCGCAGCCTCCTTATCCTCCGGCGAACTGACGCATTCCCAACAACCCGTTGTGTGGCAGTAGCCCCAAATCCCGATGCGTCCGCGCCGGATCGTGCTGTATGTCCTGGGTGAGCCCGGAGGATTCCATGATGCTCCATCAGAGTGAGCCGATTGCCAAGAGAACGTCGAAAGTTACCGCGCTGGTAATGCATTCCGCGCTAACGCTGTTCTGTCTGGCGTCGGCAGCGGTTTCGTCCGCGCAGACCACGGCGAACCCGTCGGTCGTAAGCTTCCCCGCCGTCCAGGTCGGTGTCACCTCCGCTCCCGTTCCCGTCACGTTCTCGAATCAGTCAGGCGCGCCCATCGCCATCAACTCCATTGCCACCTCCGCTCCCTTCGCGGTCAGCGGCACCAATTGCCCTTTGTCTCCCTCAACGCTTGGGTCAGGCTTCAGCTGTACCGTCTCCGTGACGTTCACCCCAGCCGAAGGCGGCTTTGCCTCTGGCTCGCTCACCATCGGCGACAGCGCTTCTAACAGCCCCAGCACGGTTGCACTTCAGGGGAATGGTACGGGCGGGGCAACTTCCGTCTCTCCGGCGCAGGTCAATTTTGGACCGGTTTTAGTCAACCAGTCTTCGACTGCGACGGCTGTGACCTTCACGAATAACCAGTCGTCCGCCATCACGCTTGGTAAGCTCCAGACCAGCGGTGACTTCGCCCTCACCGGCGTCACCACCTGCGGATCGTCTCTCGGCCCCTCGGCAAGTTGCCGGATTTACATGACGTTCACCCCGACGGCTGGCGGAGTGCGTCAGGGCGTGCTCTCCATCCCCGACAGTGTTGACGCCGTGCCTGTGTCCGTAGGCCTGCGCGGCATCGGATTGGCTCCGGTGACAGTCTCGCCCGCCTCCTTCAATTTCGGCAAGGTCGTCGACAATCAGACCAGCGCCTTCAAAGCATTTACCCTGGCGAACAATCAGGGCTCACCCCTTACCATCAATTCGGTCACTGGATTCGCGAGCGGCTTTGCCCTGGACGCGGCCGATACCACCTGCGCGGTCACCGGCGGGACCCTTCCCGCCAATTCCACCTGCGTTCTTGCGGTCACCTTCACGCCCTCCGCCACCGGTTCTGCCTCAGCCACTCTGTCGATTTCTGCTTCACCCTCCACCGGTCCGGTTTCCATCCCGCTATTGGGCTACGGAATCCCCCCGATTTCGATTTCAAAGCCGTCGCTCTCCTTCGGCAACGTCGTCCTCAACACCACCAGCGCAATCCAGACGACAACGCTCACGAACAACCAGCCGGTCAGCGCCGCCATATCTTCCATTTCCGTGCCGCCCGGAACCATGTTTGCGCTCGATCCGTCCACTACCTGTGCGAATCCGGGAACGCTCGGTGCGGGCGCGAGCTGCATTGTCGCTGTCACCTTCACGCCCACCTCGTCGGGCCAGCAAACCAGCACCCTTACCATTGCGTTTGGTGGTGGCCTCGGCTCCCAGCCGGTCGCGTTGGGGGGCTTCGGTATCAATCCCGTTACCCTGACTCCGGCCCACCTGAATTTCGGCCAGGCCATCCTCAATACCTCCAGTACGGCTCAGGTTCTCACCCTGACGAACAGTCTCTCCTCCCCCCTGACCATCTCATCGGTCATCCCCGGCGGTCCCTTCGCGCTCGCCTCCGGCTCCGGCAACCCGACCACCTGTCCCACTTCCGGCGGCAGTTTGGCCGCCGGGACCAGTTGTCTCATCGGGGTGGTCTTTCAGCCCACCGTCACGGGACCGTCGTCCGGACAGATCACCGTCGTTGACTCCTCGACGAACAGCCCCCAGTTCAGCACGATTAGCGGATACAGCGTTCCGGCTACTTCGCTTTCTCCTGCCGTCATCAACTTCGGCTACGTCGTCGAAAACACCGCAAGCGCTGTCAGAACCTTCAATCTGATCAACCATCAGACCGTCGTCTTGCATATTGCTTCCATCTCCACCAGCGCTCCCTACGCAATTGACCAGGCAGCGACCACCTGCGGTGCAACACTGGCCGCGGGAGCCACCTGCGCCATCGCCGCCACCTTCACCCCCACCGCCCTCGGCACGGCGCCAGTTGGCGCGATTACCATCACCCACGACGCCGTCACCAGCCCCCAGTCGGTGCCTCTCTACGGTGTCGGGATCACCCCCGTCACCGTGATCCCCCTGTCTCCTGGCTTTGGCTCCGTCGTCGTTGGGCAGCCCGCGACCGCGAACTTCAGGCTCACAAACAATCAGTCCACCGCGCTCACCATCAGCTCCATCGGAGGCTTCACCGGCTCATATTCGCTGAACACAGCGAACACCACCTGCCCAATCTCTCCGCTCACTCTGGCTGGCGGAGCCAGCTGCATCGTCGCCGTCAGTCTTAACGCCACTGGCGTCGGCTCGCAACCCGGCTCAGTCACCATCACGGACAGTGCCTCCAACAGCCCTCAGGTCCTCCCCCTCAGCGCATATGCCGTTCAACCTGTCCTTCTCAGTCCATCGGGGTTGTGGTTTGGCAGCCAGTTCCTCGGCGCCACCAGTGCGCCCAGCATCGTTACCGTTACAAATAATCAAAATGTTCCGCTCACCATCGCCTCGGCTTCCATCGCGGGAGCAGCCCCCGGAGACTTCTCAGTCGCAAGCTCATGCCCCTCTCCAGTTCCCGCGGCTTCCAGTTGTACGCTGTCGGTCACCTTTTCGCCGTCGGCAACCGGACGGAGAAACGCCGTCCTCAACCTCAATGACAACGCCTTAGGCAGCCCGCAATCCATGAACCTCGGCGGGGCAGGGAATGCGCCGCTCCTCGTGTCGCCCACTTCGATAACCGGTTTCGGCGCCGCTGTAGGCTCCACCAGTTCCTACGCGACCGTCACCCTGAAGAACAACACGTCGAACCCGATCACCATCACCGCCTTCCAGTTCAGCGGCGATTTCCAGCAGACCTCCACCAGTTGCGGCCCCACTGCCTCCGCGCCTCCGCCGTACACCCTCGCCGCCGGAGCCTCCTGCAATGTCACGACCAGTTTTGCGCCAACCGTCGGCGGCTTGCGCGACGGCCAGTTGCTGGTTTATGACAGTGCCGCTACCAGTCCCCAGGTGGTGAATCTCTCCGGAACCGGCACTCACCCTCTTACATTTAATGCCGGCATTCTGGGCTTCGGCGCCCAAACCATCGGTACCGTCAGCGCGCCCTTTACGGTCAAGCTCACCAATCATGAAGTCCAGTCGGAAACGTTCACCCTCTCGCCTTCAGCCAATTTCACGGCGACCAGCACCTGCGGCAACGGCGTCATCGCCGCTCAGTCCACCTGTCTCGTCTCAGTCGTATTCGCGCCCAGTGCCTCTGCGCCCCAGGGGACAATCACAGGCACCCTCACTGTCGCGAACTCTGCTCCCAATGGCTCGCCTCTCAACTTGCCGCTCTTCGGCTCGGCCATCAGCACCAACCCCGCGCCTGCCATTTCTGTCATTTCTCCCAGCGCTGGAGCAGCCGGCACTCTCGTCCCCGTTGTCATCACCGGCAATGGCTGGACCCACTTCAGCTCCTCCTCCGTTATCACCTTCGTTGATACGAACAGCAGATCCATACCTTCCGGAATCGTGATTGTCCCCGGATCCCAGGTGGCCGTCAGTCCGAATCAGATCGACGCGACTCTTCAATTAACCGGCACGGGCGTCACTTACGGCGCGCGCGATCTCTACGTGAAGACGCCCCTCGCCGCCGGCGGAACGGAAACCGCTCATCTCCTCTCCGCATTCATCATTGCTGACCCGTCGAACGCCCACAGTATTGTCAGCGTCGCGCCCGCCTTTGGCGCCCAGGGTCAAACCCTCAACGTGTCGCTCAGCGCCACCGGAACCAGCTTCGTCCAGGGAACCACCTACGCCAACTTCGGCGACGGTATCACCGTCAACTCCCTCACCATCACCGACGGCACCGACGCCACCGCGAACATCACAATCAGCAACACCACGCCCGTCGGATATCGCACCATCACCATGGTCACCGGCGGCGAATTCGCGACCTCGGTCCCCGGGCCTTCCGGGAATCCGATCTTCCAGGTCGGTCCGAACAGCGCCACCCTCCTGAGCATTAGCCCCAACAGCGAACCTCAGGGATTCGCCGGCCAGGTTACCCTCACCGCTTCCGGCACCCACTTCCTCCAGAATGCAACCCAGGTCTCCATCAGCGGCGGCGTCGTCGTCGGCGATGTCCAGGTCACCAGCGACACCACCGCAACAGCTCAGGTGGCCGTTCCTTCCGGCGCGGCAATCGGCGTCGATGACGTCACCGTATCCACCGGCGGCGAGATCGCCACCTTGCCCGGCTCCTTCACCGTCACCGGCGCCACGCCCGGCCTCATTTCGGTCGCTCCCAATTCCGCTGCCCAGGGTCAGTCGGCCAGCGTCGTCATTACCGGGAACGCCTACACAGCGTTCAATGCCTGCCCTGGCGGAGTCCTCCTCGCCGATTTCACCGGCGAAATCTCCACCGGCGCCATCGCCGTTAACAGTGCGAATCAGGTCACGGTGCCCATCACCGTCAGTCCCAACGCCAACGTTGGCGCCATTACCGCTCGTCTCACCTGCGGCGGTGCGGGCAATGCAACCATCTTCCCGTTCACCTTCTCGGTAACAGCCTCCGGTGCGTCGATCGTCAGCGTTACCCCCGGCAGCGTGCCCCAGGGCGGCCAGCTCACCCTTGCGGTGGTTGGCTCCAACACCAGCTGGGTGCAGGGAACCACCGTCGCTGCTTTCTTCCCGCAGGGTGTCCCGGTCCCCAGTTTCCCCGTCGTCACCATCGACAGCCCCACCACGGCTACCCTCAATATCTCTGTACCTGTCAGCACGCCGCCGGGGACTTACCCGTTCTACATGGCCACAGGCGGCCAGGTCGTCACCGCCAGCGTCACCGTCTACGCCCAAACCCCAACTCTCACCATGAGCCCGGCCAACGGCGCCGTTCCCACCAATAGCACGCCCAACAGCTTCAGCGTCAGCTTCACCGGCCAGTTCACGCACTTCTCGGGAACCGCTGCGCCTGTAACCCTGCCCGTCATCGCCGGCCAGGGCGTCACGCTCTCGAATTTCACAGTCACCAGCCCCGTCAGCGCCACTGCCACCCTCACCATCGCTCCCGGCGCAGCCACCGGAAACCGCCTCGTCACCTTCACCACCGGCGGCGAGATCGTCACGACCTACTTCAATGTCACCAGCACTCCGGTCGGCATCTCTCTAATCGACCCATCGCACGCTCCGCAAAATAGCACGCTCAGCGTGTCGATCGTCGGCCTGAATACGCACTTCCAGTCCGGCGTCACCCAGGTCCTCTTTGGCCCGCAGATCACCGTCAACACCGTCACTGTGATTGACGCCACGCACCTCTCGGTGAGCATTGCCACCAGCTACACCGTCGGTGCAACCTCCACCCCCACACCGCCGGGATACCAGAACGTCTACGTCAACACGGGCGCCGAGCAGGTCATTGGCGGATTCAGCGTCGATTCTCCCGCCACTCCCACGCTGGTCAGCGTCACCCCCAACAGCGGCGCGCAGGGATCCACCGAGTCCGTCACCATCACCGGCTCGCTCACCAACTGGGTCCAGGGACAGACCCAGGCCATTCTTGGCGCCGGCGTCACTGTCTCTAACCTCAACATCACCAGCCCAACTACGGCCACAGCGACGATCGCCATATCGCCTACCGCCCCCATCGGGGGAAACAGTGTCATCATGATAACCGGCTCCGAGATTGTCAGCGGCACCGGCTTCAGCGTCACTCCCAGCGCGGCCTACGTCGCCAGCGTCGAACCCAGCTTCATCTGCTCCACCACAGGAACCATCGGCGATCTCAACTGCACCACCGGTAACCCGCCCACCGGCGTTCCGCAGATCGCTCAGCTCCAGACCGCCACCCTCAATATCACCGGCATCGGCACCCACTGGCTCCAGGGCAATACCATGGCCAGCTTCGGCTCCAGCATCGGAGTGGACAGCCTCACCATCACCAGCCCCACATCCGCCACTGTCCAGATCACCGTCCTGTCCACGGCACCCGTCGGCTTCGTTCCGCTCACCATGTCCACCGATGGCGAGGTCGCCACTCTCCAGCAGGCCATCGATGTCGAAGAAGGATCGCCCGCCCTCCTCGCCATCTCCCCCGGAGCCGCCCAGCAGGGCGCTACCCTGAATCTCCAGGTCCTGGGCCGCTACACCAACTGGCAGTCCATGCTCACCTCGCTCGCATTCAACCAGGACATCACCGTCAACTCCGTCAGCGTCATCGACTCCGACACTCTTGCCGCCAACATCACCGTCAGTCCCTGGGCGTACGTCGATGCCGGCTCGCCCTGCGGCCATGCACTCACCGTGACCACCGGCTCCGAGCAGGTCAACACAAGCTCCATCAACGACAACTTCTGCGTCCAGCCCGGCGCTGCCCAAATCAACTCGGTCTCTCCCCTCTCCACGCCGCAGGGCTCCACGCTCGCGCTCACCATCACCGGTTCCGCCACCCATTTCCTTGCCGGCGTAACCACCGTCAGCTTCAGCGACTCCAACTTCCAGGTCGGCCAGGTCACCGTCAACAGCCCCACTTCGCTCACGGTCTCCGTCGCGGTCACCACTTCCGCGAGCACCGGCTTCAAAACCATCACGGTCCAGACTTACGGCGAGGTTGCCACGCAGCAATACTCGTTCACCGTGCAGCCCGGCGTCGCCACGCTGAATGAGGCCATTCCGAACCAGGCCCAGCAGGGCACGCAGAATCTCAGCGTCCACCTCGTCGGCCAGTACTCGCATTTCAACGCGAACAGCACCGCGACCTTCGGACCCGGTATCACCGTGAACAGCGTCACCTTCACCGACGCCACCGATCTCACGGCCAACATCACGGTCGATCCGCTCGCTTACACCGGCACGAACAACGTTACGGTTGATTCGCCCGGGGTGTCCTGTGCCTATCAGCCTCCGGCGGGCACCAGCGGCGTTATATATTCCGGATGCACCCCCGGCAATCCCAGCGGCACCGGCGACGAAATCGTCAACGCCAATATCTTCGGCATCGCCACCGGCCCCGCCATCATTACCCAGGTCGCGCCTGCCACCGGCAACCAGGGCCAGGAAGTCGTCTTCAACATCACCGGCTCGAACACCCACTGGGCCCAGAACATCACCCAGTTCTACATTGCCGGCGGCGGCAGCGATATCGCCATCCACTCCGTGATCGTCAACAGCCCCACCAGCGCCACGGTGGACATGAGCATCTCCAGCACCGCCGGCCTCGGCACTCGCTCCGTATACATGATCACGGCGGGCGAATCCCTCGTTGACAGCGGAGCCTTTGTCGTTACAGGCGGCATCCCTGTCATCACCTATCTCTCGCCCGCCAGCGCGCTGCAGGGAACTACCGGACTCCAGGTCACCATCAACGGCCTCTACACCCAGTGGAATGCCGCCAACACCGCTCAGCCCACCTTCGGTCCCGGCGTCACCGTCGCTTCGTATCAGGTTGACGACGCAACCCACATCTCCGCCGTCGTCAACGTCGACCCCGCCGCACAAACCGGTTACCGCACCGTGGTTGTGCAGACCGGCACCGGCCAGACTGCGCAGTTCCTTACCTCCAACTTCCTCGTCACCGCGCCCGCGCCTCCGCCCACACCCTCCATCTGGTACTTCACCCCAAGTCAGGGACTCCCAGGGCAGACCTTTGACGTCCAGTTCAGCGGCTCCTCCACCCACTGGGACGGCACCACCACGGCTACGTTTGGCTCCGGCATCCAGATGAACTCCTTCCAGGTGACCAGCCCGACCAGCGCCATCGCCAACATCACCATCACCGCGGCCTCCGCCCAGACCGTCCCGATCAGCTTCTCCACCACCTCCGATTCCGAGGTGGAGGACGTCAATTTCAACGTCGTCGTGGCGCAGCCCACCCTCAGCATCGTCGACCCCGGCAGCGGTATGCAGGGCGCGCAGAGCATCACCGTCGATATCCTCGGCCAGTACACCACCTTCGATAACACCACCGCGTTCAGCTTCGGCCCCGGAATCACGGTCAACAGCGTGAACATCCTTGGCCCGACCATCGCCACGGCAACCATCTCCATCGATCAGCTTGCGACTCTCGGCGGCCGCTCCGTCACAGCCACGTCTGACGGCGTCACCGTCGGCGGAGCCGGATTTAGCGTCACGCCCAGCCTCGCTCAAATGGTCTCAGTCACCCCCAACACCGCCCTCCAGGGGCAGACCATCACGGTTGCCGTTGCCGGGCAGAACACGCACTGGAACGGATCGACCGTCTTCCGGTTCGGCTCGGGCATCGTCGTCACCACCTCTGTAGTCAGCGATCCAACCGACGCCACGCTGACGCTCGCGATTCCGCCTCTCGCTCCCATCGGCGCCACCAGCGCTTCGGCCACCACTGGCGGCGAAATTGCCAGCCTCAGCCACGCCTTTGTCGTCCAGCCCGGTACGCCGGTCCTCCTGTCCTCCGGCCCCGGTTCGGTCGAACAGCAGGGCGCGGCCGTCTTCACCATCCTCGGTCAGGCAACTACCTGGACTCAGGCCACTCCCCCTGTCGTCAGCTACGGTGCCGGCATCGACATTGGCTCCGTCACCGTCACCTCTCCCACCTCGCTCACCGTGCAGGCTGCCGTCGAACCGCTTACTCCGACCGGCTCCCGCAATCTCACCGTAAGCACCGGCACGCAGGTCCTCGGTATCGCCAATGCCGTATACGTCGCGCCGGGGCCCGCTGTCGTCAATAGCATCGTTCCTTCCACGGCCGGTCAAAACTCCACTCTCACCGTCACCATCGCCGGTATCAACACCCACTGGCAGCAGGGAACCACTCAGCTCACCTTCCCCGGTGTTCAGATCAATACATTCACCATCGATTCGCCCACCACGGCCACCGCGAACATCACCGTCTCGCAGTACGCCACGCCCGGCCTGGTCAACATCACCATGACCACTCTCGGTGAGGTTGCCGCCAAATCCAATGCCTTCGAGATCACCCAGACCCAGCCGGAGATGATCTACATCAACCCGCCCACCGCCATGCTCGGCCAGACCGGGAACGTCACCATCACGGCCCTCAACACCGTCTTCGGCGGATCCGGCACCACCACCTCGGCTCTCTTCGGCACTGGCGTCGCAGTGAATACCGTCACGCCCATCAGCGCCACGCAGTTGCAGGCCAACATCACCGTACAGCCCACCACCACGCTCGGCTATCGCCCCGTCTCCGTCACCACAACGGGCACGCCCTCCGGAACCCAGGCCATCGGCAGTTCCACCCTCTTCCAGGTCGTCGCGGGACCGGCTGCCATTGCCGGCCTCAGTCCCGCCAGCGGCGGCCAGGGCAACTCCGTCACCGTGCTCGTCACCGGCAGCCAGACGAACTTCACCAGCGGAGTTACCACAGCTTCCTTTGGCGAAGGCGCCATCAAGGTCACCGGCATCAGCGTCGTTGACCTGACTCACGCCAATGTCACCGTCTCGATTCCATCGACCGTCGCGGTCGGCGCCTACGACGTCACCATGACCACCGGAGGAGAAGTTGCCACCATCCTCGGCGGATTCAGTGTCACCAATGGCAACGCTAAGCTCATCGGCATTAACCCTCCAACCGGCAATCAGGGCGCGTCCAGCCTCAACGTCACGCTCACTGGGCAGTTCACCAACTTTGTGAACGGCGTCAGCATCGCCAGTTTCGGCGCCGGCACCGATATCACAGTGAACAGCACCACCGTCACCAGCCCGGCTACCGCGGTCGCCAACATCAACATCAGCAACACCGCCGCGCTCACCTCGCACACGGTTACGGTCACCACCAATTCCGAGGTTGCCTCCCTTACCGGCGGCTTCACCGTCCTTGCCGGAGTTCCGGCCATCAACTCAGCGTCGCCCGGCACCGGTCAGGCCGGATCGACGGTCAACGTCGTCATCGATGGCGCCTTCACCAGCTTCCAGCAGGGCGTCACCACTGTCAGCCTCGGCTCCGGCACCACAACCAACTTCGTCACGGTAGCCAATGCCACGCAGCTCACGGCCAACGTCACCATCTCCTCGACTGCCACTGCGGGCGCCCGCGATATCGTCGTCACCACCAATTCCCAGACTGAAACTCTCAGCAGCGGCTTCTCCGTCACGCCGGGAACCCCTGTCATTACGCAGATCAACCCCAACATCGGCAACCCAGGTCAGACCCTCAATGTCACGATCGCCGGTCTGTACACCAACTGGGTCAACGGCACCACCAACGCCACGTTCGGGCCGAACATTACCACCAATTCCACCACCGTCAACAGCGCAACCAGCCTCACGGCCAACATCACCGTCTCCGCTGCCGCTCCCCTCGGACCAGCGGACGTAACGACCACGACCAACAGCGAGGTCGAGACTGTCGCGGGTGGCTTTACCATTCAAGCCGTCACCATTCCGGCTCCGTCGCTCCTCTCGCTTAGCCCGGGCAACAGCGCCACAGGCATGCCCGTCAACGCCAGTATCATCGCGGTCTTCAGCCAGCCGATGAACCGCACCACCTTCACCTCCAGCACCGTCCTGCTCACCCTTACCAGCAATCCGGGTGGCTATGTTTCCGTGCCCGGTACCATCACCGTCGACGCCACCGGACGCGTCCTCACCTTCACGCCCAATGCGCCGCTGGCAGTCAACTCGCAGTATCTGTTCCAGCTCGCCAGCGGCATCAAGGACGCGACTGGAAACACATTCAACAGCTACGGCGCGTATCTAAATACAGCGGATGCCGCCGCCACCACCGCCCCCACGGTTGTCGCCGCCAATCCACCCGCCAACGCTGCAGTCGGCACGAACGTCTCCGTCCAGCTTCAATTCAGCGCCGACATGAACCAATCCACACAAGCCGGGCTCACCCTCACAGCGGGCGGCAACCCGGTGGCTGGCGCCTATAGCTGGAACAGCAGCCCCACCAGCTCCATTGGCTCGGGGACCATCGTTACCTTTACCCCTTCCGCACCCCTCGCTGCCGGCGCCACTTACACAGTCACTTACAGCAGCACGCTGACCGATCTCGCCGGCAATGCCCTCACGCCCGGTTCCTTCACCTTCACCACCGGCAGCGGCCCGGATACCGTGCAGAACCACACCAGTGTCAACTTCAACGGCCAGGGCAACGTCGGCACCAACTTTGCCCCCGCCGTCGCGTTCGCTAAGCCCGTGAACCCCATCGACATCAATACAGGTACGCTGCTCCTCTACAACGACGACAGCGGCAAGTACATCCAGGCCACGGTCGCCCCGGCTCCCAACGGACTCAGCGCCACCTTAACCCCATCGGTGCCGCTGCTGCCAGACACATATTACCATCTGCACCAAAGCTCGGGTTACTACGACGTCGACGGCAATTACCTCAACGGCATCGACGCCTACTTCACAACCGGAGCAGGCTCTGACACAACGCCGCCGCAGGTGACCTACGTCTCCCCGGCTGACAGCGCCAGTTCGATACCGCTCAACACTCAGATCGTCGTTAAGTTCAGCGCTCCCATTAACTCGAATAACATCGACGTCATTCAGGTCACCCCTTCCGGCGGATCGCCGATCCCGGGCACGCCGTCGCTCTCCAGCGACCTCGTCACCCTAACCTTCACGCCCACGGCTGCCCTGCAAAGCAACACCGTGTACACGGTTCAGGTCAGCGGATACTCCGACGTCATCGGAAATTCCGGAACTACCTTCACCAGCACCTTCACGACTACTTCCACTGCCCTGGATATTAATGTGTCCACCGGCATCGATGTTTCCGGCAACCTCATCACCACCGGCGATACCGTCGATCCACACTGGACCTATGTCCCGACCACGGGACCCTCCGGCGAGGCCGGATTCCAGTACCCCGGGACGCAGCCGCTCAAAGTTGTGGCTCCTGGTCAGCCCGATTTCTACAGTGCCTGGGTTCCCAATGGCCCCAGCTCTTCCTGGATCGCCATTAATCCCGGCAGCGCCACCGGCAACAGCTATGGCTTCTATTCCACCAGCTTCACGCTGCCCAGTCCGCTGCCCTCCGGACACCTGTGTCTGGCTGGCGCGTGGGGCCACGACGACAATGGCATCCTCGCGATAAACGGCACGCCCATCATGTCCGACCAGAGCACCGCCAACACCGCCCTGGTGCCCCTCAATATCGATATCACTGGCTTTGTTACGCCCGGAACCAATTACCTCATCTTCGGATTCGGCTCCACCGATAACAACATTGAAGGGCTCCGCCTCACAGGCACCGTTGAAACCTGCGGCGCCAGTGTCGCCTCGGCACTGTCGCTGACCAGCGCGGCTCCGGCCAACAACGCCGCCGGCGTCTCCACCGCAACGGACATAACCCTGACCTTCAATAATCCGGTCGATCCCCTCACCGTCAACGCCGCCACCCTCCCTGTCATGGTCGGCTGGAACAGTAACCAGCAGATCGCTGGCAACTATCAGGTCAATGGCAACATCGTCACCTTCACTCCCGACACCCCGTTCCCCGTCGACACCAATATTTGGGTGGGCGCCTGCAACGGCCCGCTGGATCTCGCGGGAGACAGCGCCGGCGGTTGCTACACGCAGCTCACCAATTTCACCACCGGCGCCACTGCCACCGTGGCCGGCTCGGCCTTCCAGGTCACGGCCTTCGCGCCGGCCTCCAATGCCGTTAACGTCGGCCTCCGCGCGCCCGTCGTGGCTACCTTCAACCGCTCTTTCAACCCCAACACCGTCAATCCATCCGGAGCTTCGGACTTCGCCCTCTTCTCCGGCGATTCGCAGCAGCCCTGGTGCGCCGGCAGCAGCTACATGAAGTCTCAGGACAACACCACTCTCCAGTTCAACTGCTATCCGCTCCCCTCCAGCACACCGATGACCGCCATGCTCAACAGCAACCTCCAGGATTGGCAGGGCAATTCGCTTACGAATTTCACCAGCGTATTCAACACCGCGCCCTACGACTCGAACACCAATGGCTCTCTCATCACTTCGCGTCCAGGCAACGGCGCCGGCGGTGTCAATCCCAGCCAGCCCATCGTCCTGTACTTCAATCTGCCTATTAACTCCGGCACCGCGAACGGCGGCATCCAGGTGGCGCAGAATAACGTAGCAGTCCCAGGCTCGGTCCAGGTGCTCGATGGCGGCTACACGCTTCAGTTCACGCCCACCTCGCCGTTCGCCAACGGCGCGCTCATTCAATGGTGGACCACCGGCAGCCTGGCCGACAGCACCTACAACACGCCCGTCAACGGTGCCTCCGGCTACTTCTACACGGCGGCAAGCACAGGCACTCTCGTGCCCGCCGTGCAGGTAACTTCACCGCCGCAGTACTCCAATCCCGTTCCTCAAAACACGGTCTTCGACGTGCAGTTCAACACGCCGCTCAATGCGGCAACGGTGAACTCCAGTAACATCTACGTCTACGATTCCAGCACCTCCCTCAATGTGCCCGTCACCTACAGCCAGCCTCAGCCGAACGAGGTGCTCATGGTCCCGCAGTCGGATCTGCCGGCCAACCACTACATCTATGTCTACGTCGCAACTGGCCTGCAAAGCGCCACCAGCGTGCCCGCCACTGCCGCAAACTGGTATGTGTACACCGGCTCGCCCGATGACACATCGCTGCCCGTCATCGCCAGCGCCGTTCCATACAACGGAGCTCACAATGTCGGCGTCAATATCTCGCCCGGTGTCGTCCTCAGCAAGCCCGTTGACCCGGTAAGCCTCAACGCCAATACTTTCCAGGTGCTGCAGGGAACCACGCCCCTCGCCGGCACTTACTGGATCAGCTCCAGCGACACACGCATCGAGTTTGTCCCTAATGCGCCGTTGCCGCCTTCCACCACCCTCACCATGAACCTCAATGGCATCATCGATCGCGAAGGCCATCCCATCGCCTACAGCTCCAGCTTCCAGACCGGCTCCGGCCCCGACTTCACCGCCCCTTCGGTGGTCTGGACCAGCGTTCCCACCAGTGGCAGTGTGCCCACCAACTCCAGCATCGCCGTCCAGTTCAGCGAGTCGATGGATGTCACCACCTTCAGCTCGTCCAGCAGCTTCTACATCCGCGACAATCTGCTGAACGTCACCATCCCCGCCACCCTCAGCTGGAGCAGTGACCAGTCAGCTGCCTATCTTGCCCCATCCTCGCCGCTTGCGGCGGGACGCCAGTACACCCTGAACGTGAACACCGGTACAGATCTGGCTGGCAATCAGGTGAATGGCTATTCCCAGAGCTTCTACGCCGAGTTCGGTTCTGCCTCCACTGCCCCTGCGGTCATCCTCTTCAATCCCCTCGGAGGAGCCAAAAACATCGGTGCCAACGCTGTCATCCAGGCCGAATTCAGCGGCGCCGTCGATCCCACCACCCTCTCCGGCGTCACCCTCGGCACTGGAGGCGTAACCGTGCCCACCAGTCCGGTCATGAGCGCCGGCAACACAGTTGTGGAGCTTGTCCCGCAAACGCCGCTCGCCGCCGGCACTACCTATACCATCACCGTCGCCGGCGTAAAGGATCCCGCCGGCAATGGTGTGCCAACTGCAACCAGTTCCTTCACCACCGGCTCCACCTATGACATCAATCCACCCTCTGTCATCAGTTACGACCCGCCCAACTATGCGACCGTCGGCACCAACGTCATCCCGAAGCTTGTCTTCAACAAGCCGCTCAATCCCATTACCGTCACCAACAACACGTTCCGCATGTACGTGAACCAGAGTGGCCAGTGGGTTCCGCTTACCGCCACCCCGTCCGCCGACGGCCTCAGCGTCACCCTCCAGCCGCAGATTGCTCTGCTGCCCGACACCCTCTACCATTACCAGGCCTGCTGCAACTATCAGGACCAGAACGGCAATAGCGGCAACCAGATCGATCTCTACTTCTACACCGGCACGGCCGCAGTCACCACCGCTCCCACCGTCGCCATCAGCCCCGTCAACGGATCCACCGGAGTACCGCTGAATTCAAGGCTGATTGCTGCCTCCAGTTCGCCCATCGACGTCACCAGCTGGAGCCAAAACTCCCTCCAGCTCTTCGACAGCCTCAGCAATCCCATTCCGGGCTTCGTCAGCCAGATCGATGGCCAGACGCTTTCCTTCACTCCCACCACCGCTTCGCCCGTCGGAACCTCCCTCGGTTGCTATGCGGACAACGGCAACCGCGTCCTGAACGGCTATAGCTACAGCAGCAATTCCATGACCGTCGAAGGCTGCGTGACCGCCTGCGGATCGCAGGGCTACACCTATGCCGGAGTTCAGAGCGGCACCCAGTGCTTCTGCGGCAACGGCGTCTACTCCACTCTCGGTGCCAGCACCGCCTGCACGAGTACTTGCGGCGGAAATTCCGGCGAAACCTGCGGCGGCAGCTATGCCAACAATGTCTACACCGCCCAGCCCAATGTGGAGCCCGCCAATCTCTCTCCCAGCGCCACCTATACCGCTAAGGTCTCCGGCTTTACCGATACCAGCGGCAATCCTGTCACACCTGCATCTTCCGCCTTCACCACCTCCGGCACAGCCTCCACCTCCGGACTCGCGCTCTCCAGCACCAACATCCCGAGTGGCGCCAGCGGAGTCTCAGCCACGCAGCCCATCGTCCTCACCTTCAGCCAGATCCTCGATCCCACCACGGTCAACGCCGGCACGCTGAAGGTCATGAACACCTGGAATAGCGCCCTCGGCATCGCCGGATCCTACTCCGTCGTCGGCGACCAGGTCACCTTCACCCCCACCAGCCCCTATCCCGCGGGTTCCACTATCTACGTGGGCGAGTGCGGTGGCCCCACCGACGTCCTCGACGAAGTCTTCCTGGCCGGTGCCTGCTACAGCCAGCAGCTCGTCTATTTCACCGTTAGCACCAGCTCGCCAGACACCTCAGCCCTGCAGGTCACTGGCGTCCAGCCGGTCGACGGCGCTGCGAATGTCGGCCTCAATCAGCCTGTCTCCGTCACCTTCAACAAGTCCGTCTCGCCAGGCAGCGCGGCGAATTACAACTCCATGCTCTTCGCGGGCCAGAGCCTCCAGACTAATGGCAGCGTCACCTGGTCGGCCGACAACCGCACCATGACCTTCAACCCCGGCGCCCTCTATAACGGCACCAGCTACACCATCGCTCTGCCCGCCGGCGGTATCGCCGACATGTCCGGCAACAGTCTCCAGACCGACTTCATCAGCACCTTCAGCACTCTCGTCGATCCTTCCAGCAGCGGCGGCAGTGTCATCGGTAACGCTCCGGCCAACAATGCCACCGGCGTCCCCACAAATACCCTGCTCACTCTCTACCTCAACCGTCAGGTGAATGCGTCCACTCTCCCGGGCAACGTCAATGTCACCGTAAACGGTCAGCTCGTTGCCGGAACCGTCACTTCTGCGGCCAACGGCTACGAGGTCCAGTTCACACCCGGCAGCGCCTTCCCGAACGGCGCCGTCGTCCAGTGGTTCTTCTCCAATGTGCAGGACACCGGTGGAGACACCTTCAGCAGCACCAGCAATTCCTTCACCACCGTTGCGTCCGTCGATCCCTCCACCGCCCAGCCCACCATCGTCGCGGTTAGCCCGGGGTATGGTTCGAATAATGTGCCCACTAATGCCGGGATCGACATTCAGTACAGCCAGCCCATCGATCCAACTACTCTTACGGCTGCCAACCTGTACTTCAATAGCGGCACTCCCGTTAACATCGCCGCCGTTACTCCATATCTGGTGCGTATCACCCCTGTATCTCCCCTCAGCGCGAGCACGCAGTATTATTTCTGCGCCACCAGCGGCGTCAAGGGCACCAACGGCGTCGCCACGCCCGGCGGCTGCTGGACAACCTATTTCACTACCACCGCTGCCGGCGACACCACCCCCGGAACCATCACGCTCGGACCGCCGAACGGTGTCGTCAACGTCGGAACCAACGCCTATATTCGCGTTCAGTTCTCCAAACCGGCCGACCGCACCACCGTCAACTCCACCAATGTTCTGGTGATGAACGGCGCCAACGCCATCCCCGGAACCTGGTCCTACAACTACAACGGCAGCGATCTCATGGGCGCGAATTTCTATCCGCTCAACCCGTTGCCGCCGTCCACCTCCATCTCTGTCACGACCTCCGGTCTGCTCGACTACGCCGGAAACACCTTCAGTTCGGCTTCCTCGCAGTTCACCACCGCTCAGGCGCCCGACTACACCAACCCCAACGTCTCCTTCGACTTCCCGAACAGCACTACCGGCATCGGCACCAATGCCGGCTTCACATGCCGTTACACGGAACCCATGGATCCAGCCAGCATTGCTCCGGGCGGCACTTACGTGTGGAGTTATGCCACCAGCTCGCAGGTCCAGGTTACTTATAGCTATTCCTCGGATCTGATGTCCGTCACCATGACGCCGCAAAAGCCGCTGACCGCCGGCGCGGAGTACAACTACACCTGCAACAACGCCCTCGATCTCACCGGCAACGCCCAGAACAACGGCGGCTCGTACACCTTCTACACCGGCGCGGGCCCTGACACTACAGGACCGTCCCTGCTGCAGACCAATCCGCCGAACGGCTTTACGGGCGTGCCTCTCAATTCCAACAACGGCCCATTCGGCCTCGGCACCAGCCTCGGTCTGCTCTTCAGCGAGCCGCTCTCCGTCAACTCCCTCTCCGGCATTACCCTCACTCCACAGGGAGGCAGTCCGCTGGCCATCAATCTCGTGCCCGAGATCGGCGACACCGGCATCATGGCCCAGTTGCCCTCCGCGCTCCTGCCGAATACCACCTACACCTTCAGCGTCTCGGGCGTCACCGACTACGAAGGCAACGCCATCGCGCCGGTCACCACCACCTTCACTACCGGCGCGAACTTCGACTGGACGCCGCCCACGGTCGCCTCCACCAGCCCCGCCAACAACGCCACAGCCGTGCCTGACAACATATCCGCCCTGTCAGTCACTTTCAGCGAGGCTATGAACCCTGTGCTCATCGACTCGGCCCATGTTTACCTGCGGGTGCACAACACCCAGGTCACTGTGGGTACCACCTTCACCATCTCACCCGACGACAAGACGGTGACCCTCGCCCCGGTCACTGCGCTTGCCCCTGCCACCATCTACGACATCGTTACCGCGAGTCCCAACTGGTACCTCACCGACATCGCCGGAAATGTCTACTCCAGCACCGGCGTTGTCGCCACCTTCACTACGCAGTGAGAATCCCGCCAGCGGGCAGTGAACCCGGCATCTGCCCGCCGCTTCACCGGAGACTCGGCGCACGCAAGTCGCCCCCCAACGGACTCTGCGGGAGCGGCTTTCAGGAACGGGCCGTTTCCCGCCGCTTTGACCGTCTTTCGAGCGCCGTGCTACCGTCCGGCCGCCGCTCACGTCCTCGATTTCCACAATTGCGCGCCTTTTTAGAGCAAGATCTTTATATCCAGGGCGATACCCTGAAAGGGAAGCTCCCACCCGCGATCGCCTGTGCGCCGTCGGCACCTCGTCGTCCCGGCTGCCCCAGGTCCCATCTTGGTGGGGCGGGTTCGGGAGCTATTTCATCGACGAGGAGACGTATGTCCACTGATTACCGGAGTTTCCAGGCACTGAGTTATGACGAGCTGGAGGAGTTCAACCTGAAAGCCAAGGAGCAGCGCAGAAAGCGTGTGGCTCCGGACAAGATCCAGGAAGAACGGCTCAAATATCTGACTGACAGCAAGGGCGTCAAGGCCGTTACGGTGCTCTTCTGCGATCTCGAAGGCCGCCTTCACATGCTCGACTACGATAAAAAGTTTCTGCTGAAGGCCTACGAGAACCTCACCTTCGACGGCTCCTCCATCCGCGGTTTCACTGCGCAGAAGGAAAGCGATCTGCGTCTCGGTATCGACTGGAGCGCCTTCTACTATGCTCCCGCCGACATCTTCGGCGCCGGCAAAGTCCTCGTCTTCGGCGATGTCATCGACAAGGACGGCACCCCCTACGGCGGCGATACCCGCGGCCTGCTCAAGACTTTCGCCAAAGAGCAGTTTGCGAAGAACAAATTCACCCTGAACGCCGCCAACGAGATCGAGGGCTTCCTGTTCGCCGGCGTCGACGCGGAGCGCACTTTCGGCGCCACCTGCAAGTTCGACTATGTCAACACCGGCGGCTACTACCACTCGCTTCCCGGCGACCCGCTCCGCACCTTCATCGACACAGTTGCCGAGGTGCAGCGCGCCATGGGCTTCGAGAACGAAAAGGATCACCCCGAGGTCGCGCCCTCCCAGTTTGAGATTAACTACGGCTACGGCGAAGTCGTCGCCGCCGCCGACCAGATTCAGCTCTACAAACTGGTGTGCCGCCAGGTCGCCACGCGCCTCGGCATGACCGCCTCCTTCCTGCCCAAGCCGGTCGTCGGTGTCAACGGCAGCGGCATGCATACCAACGTCTCCATCAGCAAAGACGGCAAAAACCTCTTCTGGGATCCGAAAGGCGAAGAGAAACTCTCCTCCACCGGCTGGGCATTCGTCGATCGTATTCTCACCCACGGTAACGACATCTGCCTCATGCTCAACTCCAGCGTCAATGCCTACCGCCGCCTCGATCCCCACTTCGAAGCGCCTAACCAGATCAAGGCCTCCGCCGTTGACCGCGGTTCCATGATCCGTATCCCCATCGGCAACGAGCGCTCCATGCGCGTCGAGGTCCGCTCCGTCGCGCCGGATTCGAACCCGTACCTCGTGATGCTTTCGGTCTTCAAGACGGGCATCGAAGGCGAAACCTCGAAGACCAAAAACCTTCGCCAGGCCGAGCGCTATCTCCCCGACAACATCTACACCGCGATCGAGAATTTCCGCAACGCCCCATGGACCACGAAGCTCCTCGGCGCCGATGTGAAAGGCCGCTATGCCGACCTGAAGCAGGCGTCCGCCGACCGCTGCCCGCGGCTCCTCGGCACTTTCGTCAAACCGCAGGAAGTACAGTTCCACCACGAGGTCTACAACCAGTTCCTCTGGAACCAGTTCTGACGGCATTAAACCTGCGCAGCCGCGCGAAGCCCCGGTCCACAACCGGGGCTTTTCATTTCCGTCAGAAGGGAAGAGAGCTCCCAAAAAAGAGGCCCGTGGCGGGAGACAAAGCCACGGGCTTTCGGGAGGATTCAACTTGTTGAAACGCAACTCCGCTCGCGGCTCGCAGCTCGCAGCCCATGCGCGCAACGCCGCGCAAACGCGCGCCGAGCGTTCGTAACAAATTCTGGGTTCTTCGACAGGGAAGGAGGCGAAACCCTGCGTCTTTGGAGGGCTTTCCGCCGGCGCCAGGCTCACAGGCGCGATACGTCATTCTCGCTTTGCCTCGCGCCAAAGCGCAAGCCCTATCAGCAATTGCTTTCTCTCCGATAACCGTATGCCATACCCGCCTCGCCCCTTCGGCCGCCCATCCATTGCTTTAAAATGGCGCAATGCCGTTGCAGGAGAACTGAGTGAACATGTGGGGCCACGACTTTCCCTTCGCGCTGCGGCAGCTCCGCAAGTCGCCTGCCTTCGCTTTCACCGCCATCGTCACGCTCGGCCTCGGCATCGGCGTCTGCGCCGCCATGTTCTCCGTCATCGAGCAGGTCATCCTGCGCCCGTTGCCCTACGCCAATCAAAACCGCCTCGTGGCCATGAACCGCAGCGGAAAGGTCAACGGCACGGGCCCGTTTTCCTGGCCCGACCTACAGGCCTACGCGGCCCGCAGCCACTCTCTCGCGGGGATTGCCGCCTATACCTTCCAGCTTCCCACCCTTGGCGGCACGGAGAACCCGCGGTTGGTTCCGGAGCTGATGACGACGCCCAATCTCCTGCAGGTTCTCGGCATCCGTCCGCTCCTTGGCCGCGACTTTACGCCGCTCGACAGCAAGGCGGGCCACACCAGCGTCCTCATCCTTGGCGACTCGGTGTGGAAGAAGTTCTACCATGGCGATCCTTCCATCATCGGCCGCACCGTTCCCATCGACGGCGACCCTTTCACGGTCATTGGCGTTTTGCCGCCGGGAGTGCTTTTCCCCATGGGCGTGGGCGAGGAGATGCTCAGCCCTCTCAATCTCGATGACAAGACCTTCCAGGATCGCAGCAACGACGTCCTGCAACCCATCGCCCTGCTCCGTCCCGGCGTGACCGCCGCGCAGGCGGCCAGGGAACTCAACGGCATTCATGCCCAGTTGATGCACGATGACCCGAAGGACGAGGATGCCGGCTCGGTCACTCTGATCGACTACCACCAGTCGGTCACCCACGATTCCCGGGCAGCGCTCTTCGCCCTCGACTGGGCCGTCCTCGCCGTCTGGCTCATCGCCTGCGCCAATGTGGCCGGCCTCATGCTCACCCGCACCAACGGCCGCCGTCGCGAAATCGCCATCCGCGGCGCGCTCGGCGCTCCCCGCCGTCGTATCACGCTGCAGTTCCTCACCGAGAGTCTGCTGCTCGCCGTCGCCGGATCGGTTCTCGGCCTCGGAATTGCCGCCCTCGCCCTCCGTCTGCTGCATCGCTACCTCTCCGGTAAAGTGCTCTTCGGCCAGGATATCCACATCAACCTCGGCGTCCTCGCCTTCCTGCTCCTCGCCGCCTGCCTCTCGGCGCTTATCTTCGGCCTCGCCCCCGCCTGGCATGCCTCCGGCGTTCCCGCGCAGGAGGGCTTGCGAGAGGGCACCGCCGCCGCCGGCGTTAGCCGCCGCCAGGCCTTGTGGCGCGATGCCCTGGTCGTCTCCGAAATCTCTCTCACGCTGGCGCTGCTCGTCGCCGCCGGCCTCATGATCCACACGCTTCTCAGCCTGCGCCGCGCCAACCTCGGCTTCACCACCGGCAACGTCGTCACCGGCTCCCTCTATCTCCCCACCCACGGCATGTGGTGGACCTTCCAGGGAAAGCCCAACGCTTCCGGCGTCGTCCAGACCCTCTACGATCCGCTGGAGCGGAAGTTCCTCCGCATCCCCGGCGCGATCGCCGCTGGTTTCACCACCGTGCGCCCCCTCGAGCCCAATTGGAAGTTCGACGACACCGTCAAGGTGAAGAATGAGCCCGCGCCGGCGCCCGGGCACGAAGTTCATGCTCAGGTTCGCGCCACCACCACCGGTTATTTCCAGGCCCTGGGCGTTCGTCTGCTTTCCGGCCGCTTCTTCGGCGATCTGGATGGTCCCAATGCTCCCATCGCCATCATCGTCAACCAGGCCTTCGTCAGGGCGCAGTTCCCGCACCGGAATCCCCTCGGCCAGCAGATCGAAGTCGGCGACGAGGGCAAGCCGCGCCGGTGGGGCACCATCGTCGGCGTCGTTTCCGATGTCAGGCAGGACACGCCCGGTCGGCCGTCGCTCCCGCAAATGGACGTCGATCTGGAGCAGCTTCAGCCCGCCGATCCGTTCTATTCCATCCTGGCCACGTTCCACATGGACCTTGCCGTTCGAGCGCGCATGGCCCCCACCCTGATCCAAAACACGATTCGCCGCGACGTCCACGCGCTCTCGCCGGAGACCGCGGTCGAAGATCTGGAGCCCATGCAGCAGGTCGTCGATGACTCGCTGGGCAGCCAGACGCTGGCCGCGCGTCTCCTCGCCATCTTCTCCCTGGCCGCCCTCCTCATCGCTGTTGCTGGCATCTATGGATTGCTCGCGTACTCCGTCAGCCAGCGCACGCGCGAGCTCGGCGTCCGCATCGCCCTCGGCGCCCAGCGCGAGGACATCGTCTGGCTCGTCCTCCGCCACGCCCTCATCCTGCTCGCGCTCGGCGGCGGCATCGGCCTCGCGATCGCCTGGGCTGCCGGCGGCCTCATGCGCGCCTACCTCTATGGCGCGCGCGGATGGGATGCCGCCACCGTCCTCCTCGTCCTGCTTGTCCTCGGGTCCTGCGGTGTCGCCGCCAGCTATCTGCCCGCCCGCCGTGCCGCCCAGGTCGATCCCGTCGAGGCTCTGCGCAGCGAATAACTCTGCCGGCGAACTCGCGCCGGAGGCGCGACGCTGATCAGCCCAGCACTTCAGTGCCCGGAACGTGGCGGAAACGAGTAGAGTCTCGGAGGGGCGATGCTGCCGGGCGTCCGCCTTCCGATGCTGAGGATCTGCTTTTCATGAGCACCGCTGCACCGCGAAGGTTCCCGAATTTAGGGGAAGGGAACTCGCATGCGCTCAACCCATGCCGGCATCGATGACGAAGGCTACGGCTGCGAGGTGGAAGCGATGCGAGGCTTACCCCGTTCCGCCACCTGCAGCGCATGAATCCGGAAGATCACAAACGCGCCGCGGCATACTCCGTACGCCGCCAGAACCCCAAAGGCCAGCGCTGCCAGCGTGGCGGAAATTAACATCAGCACATCAACCGCGTTCTGCATTCCCCGATCGTCTCCCGGTCGAACGGCCGCTCACCCGCTACCAGCCCCGTGGCACGCCCCTTCGTCCTCGTACGATGCTATTGTTAGCAGAAATACGCCCAGTTTGACTGTGATTTTTGTTGATGACTAAGATACCGCTGTGGCCTGGTTCCATTTTGAATCGCGCCGTACCCTTTTGCATCAGAGACTTGCAGGCGACTGCGACTTTTGTTGTACTGCTGCCAGCCACCAACCCGTATCCTTCCTGATTCATGGCCATTTCCCACATCACCGTGCGGGGCGCCCGGCAGCACAATCTGCGCGACATCGGCGTACGCATCCCCCGCAACACCCTTACCGTAGTAACTGGTCTCTCCGGCTCTGGCAAGTCCTCCCTTGCCTTCGACACCATCTACGCCGAAGGCCAGCGCCGCTACGTCGAAACCCTCTCCGCCTACGCCCGTCAGTTCCTCGACCAGATCGAGCGGCCTGATGTCGACTCCATCGAAGGCCTCTCTCCCGCCATCTCCATCGAACAGAAGACCACCAGCCGCAGCCCCCGCTCCACCGTCGGCACCATCACCGAGATCTACGACTACCTCCGTCTGCTCTATGCCTCTGTCGGTGTCCCGCACTGCCCCAACTGCGGCCGCCCAATCTCCCGCCAGTCCGCCGAGCAGATCGTTGAGCGCATCCTCGCACTCGGCCACGGCGAGCGCATCATCGTTTACGCCCCCGTCGTCCGCGGCCGCAAGGGCGAATTCAAAGACCTCCTCGACAAGCTCGACCAGCAGGGATTCCGCGCCCGCGTCGACGGCGAAATCCGCGATCTCGCCGACCCGCTCAATCTCGATAAACGCAAAAATCACACCATCGAAGCCATCGTTTACCGCGCCATCCTCAAGCCCGGAATCGAGAGAGCCCTCACCGAATCAGTCGAACGCGCCCTCCAGATGGCCAACGGCCTCGTCCTCGTCGCGGCTCCCAGGTCGGGTCAGGTCGACGAGCAGCTCTACTCCTCCAGCATGGCTTGCCCTGACTGCGGCCTCGACGTCCCGAAGCTCGAGCCCCGCAGCTTTTCCTTCAACAGCAGCTACGGCGCCTGCCCCGATTGCCACGGCCTCGGCAGCATCTACGACTTCGACCCCGCGAAGGTCATCACCGACTGGTCGCGCCCGCTCCTGGACGGCGCTCTCGGCCCCGGCTCCGCCTCGCAATACCTCCTGCGTCTCATCCAGCTTGCCGCGCAACGCTACAAAATCGACCTCAAGCGCCCCTTCGATCAGCTTTCGCAAAAGCATCAGGACCTCCTCCTCCACGGCCCCGCTCAGGCTGAAGCGCCGCGCACCGGCTTCCATGGCATCCTCGCCTGGCTTCGCGACGCCCTCGACGATGCCAAATCCGACGCCTATCGCGAGTGGATGATGCAGTACATGTCCGCCTCCGAATGCCCTGCCTGTCACGGCCGCCGCATCCGTCCCGAATCCCTTGCCGTCCAGGTCGACGGCATGTCCATCGCCGATTTCGCCGCGCTCCCCATCGACCGCGCTCTGGCCCGCGCCGAATCCATCTCCTTCTCCGCCCGCGAAGCCCTCGTCGCCGAACGCCTCCGCCGCGAAATCGTCGAGCGCCTCCAGTTCCTCAACGCCGTCGGCCTCGGCTACCTGTCCCTCGATCGCAACGCTGCCACTCTCTCCGGCGGAGAAGGCCAGCGCATTCGCCTCGCCACCCAGATCGGCTCCCGCCTTCGCGGCGTCCTCTACGTCCTCGATGAGCCTTCCATCGGCCTGCATCAGCGCGACAACCAGCGGCTCATCCACGCCCTCGAAAATCTGCGCGACCTGGGCAATACCGTCCTCGTCGTCGAGCACGACGAGGACACCATCCGCCACGCCGACTATGTCGTCGATCTCGGCCCCGGCGCCGGCCGCCTCGGCGGCCACGTCGTTGCCGAAGGCCCCCCAGCCGCCATCATGAGCGCTCCCGCTTCCCTCACGGGCCGCTATCTTTCCGGAGATATCCCAACCCTGCACCGCCTCGTTCCACGCCCCCTCACCGGCAAATGGATCACCGTCGAAGGCGCGCGCAGCCACAACCTGCAGAACCTCACCGTCCGCTTTCCCATCGGTGTCATGACCGTCATCACCGGCGTCTCCGGCTCAGGCAAAAGTACCCTCGTCAACGATATTCTCTACCGCGCCCTCGCCCGCGAGCTCTATGGCTCCCGCGAATCTCCCGGCGAGCACTCCCGCATCCGCGGCTTCGACCAGCTCGACAAAGCTGTCCGCATCGATCAGTCCCCCATCGGCCGCACCCCGCGCTCCAATCCCGCCACCTACACCGGCGTCTTCACCGCCATCCGCGACCTCTTCGCCATGCTCCCCGAATCCCGCGAGCGCGGCTACAAGGCCGGCCGCTTCTCTTTTAATGTCCAGGGTGGCCGCTGCGAGGCCTGCCAGGGTGAAGGACAGCGCCGTATCGAAATGAGTTTCCTGCCCGACGTCTACGTCCACTGCGAAATCTGTAATGGCCGCCGTTACAATCAGGAAACCCTCGCGGTCAAATTCAACGGCTATTCCATCGCCGACATCCTCGATCTCGCCATCGAAGACGCGCTGCCCCTTCTCGCCGATATTCCCCTGGCTCGCCAAAAGCTGCAAACCCTCGTCGATGTCGGCCTCGGCTACATCCATCTCGGCCAGGCCGCCACCACCCTCAGCGGGGGCGAAGCCCAGCGCATGAAGCTCGCCCGCGAGCTCTCCAGGCGCCAAACTGGCCGCACTCTCTATCTCCTCGACGAGCCCACCACCGGCCTGCACTTCGACGACGTCCGCAAGCTCCTCGAAGTCCTCCACCGCCTCACCGACCTCGGCAACACCGTCATCATCATCGAGCACAACCTCGACGTCATCCGCAATGCCGACTGGCTCATCGATCTCGGTCCTGAAGGCGGCGAAGGCGGCGGCCGCCTCATCGCCGAAGGCCCTCCCGAACGGGTCGCCGCTGTCGCGCAATCGTGGACCGGCCAGTATCTGCGCCGCTATTACGCGGCCTCCGGAGGAGGCGAGACAATCGAATTGCCCAGCCTTTCCTCCGCCAAATCTCGAACCAGCTCGAAAAAATCGCAGCCGAAAACCAATTCCAGGAAAGAGACGCTGCAATGACCCTCAACGATCCCACGAATCCCGAGTCCGGCGAACCCGCCCGCCTGGACGCCGAATACCCTCCGCCGGACCCGAACCAGGGGCCAGGCGCCGGCCCGAATTCCGCGCCCGCGCTCCAGCCGCCTTCCCACGCGCTCCAACCCACTGAGCTGCCTCTCTATACCTGGCCTCCCCCCCACGATTCGCTCGTCGCCATGCAGCCCCCGCCTGTTCCCCCTCCGCCGCGTCTGCTGCCTAATCTCGGACACACCATCATCTTCGGCATCATCGCCGGATTCACCCTGATCACCGGCGCACTCACCACCTTCCTCGCGCTCATGGCCGTCGAGCACGTCTCGCTCCACACCTTCCAGGCCCACATGATGCACAGCGTCGCCTGGGCCATCGCCGCCCAGGCCGTCTGGTATGTCGAACTGTGGGCCGTCGCCGCGCTCGTCTTCGCCCTGTGGTGGGGCCGATCGCTCTTCAACGGCATCTCCTGGAACGGCGTCAATGCCGGCCGCTGGTTCTTCCGCCTCGCCGCCGTCGGCCTTGCCACCGGCGCCCTCATCACCCTCGCAGGCAACTTTGTCCCTATCCCCCACGCCACCCCCATCCTCAAGGACATCCAGGCCTCCACCGCCAGCGCTTGGGTCCTCATGGCCTTCGGCGTCACTCTCGCTCCGCTCACTGAGGAACTCGCCTTCCGCGGTTTCCTGCTGCCCAGCCTCATCAACGCCTTCCGCGGGATGCAGCGCCGCGGCATGATCGGCGAAGGCACCGTCCGCGTCCTTGGCATTCCGCTCTCCATCGTCATCACCTCCGCCTTGTTCGCCATCGTCCACTCCGCTCAGGTTTCTCACGCCTGGGGCCCGGTACTCCTCATCGGACTCGTGAGTGTGGTCCTTTGCATCGTGCGCCTTCGCACCAGTTCCGTCGCCGCCGGAGTGGTCGTGCACGCCTCCTACAACTTCCTGCTCTTTTCCGCGCTCCTCTATCAGACGGACTGGTTCCGTCACCTCAGCAGGCTCAAAGGATAGGGAACAGCGGAACCGTTTCTTCACCACGCATGCTGGATAATAGTGCCCTGGCTCTTTCTCCGCCCTGGCAAGTGACAGCCATCACTGAGCCGGCTCGCCCCGCACTCCTATCTTGAGAAGTTCACCGTTTCGTGATCCTCATTTCTCCTGGGGGCGAGTCGATGAACAAGGTAGGAGGTGCCATGAACCTTACGACCCTGGCCATCGGAGGGCTGATCGCAGCCGCTGTCATCGTCATCGTTTCTGTATCCCTCATCAATAAATTTGCCGGCGGGGACTGACTCGAAATCCCAGCCTCCGCCTTCCGCGCTGCAGCCCGGGCCGGCCCCGGCCTGCCCAGTCCGCCGCACCGGTTCCCGCAGGACTGCGGACCCTGCCGCAGTACGATTACGAATTCCGCACCGCGGCGCGATACGCGGTCCCAGGCCGCAGCCTCCGCGCGCTTCCTGCTGAAATGCAGTGCAGCCGTCGCCGCCCCGCACGAATTACCGGCCATCATGCCCGCCACGAGCAGCCTTGCCCACTTCGTCATCGGCAGGTGGTTCCCTTCGTCTTCTCACCTTGCCGGCGCGCCCGATCTACTCGATCACTTTGACGATCTGATCGTCGGCTACCGTCCAGGCAGCCGCGCCCGTGTGCGTCAGTTGCTTCGTCGCATCGTCCCAATGCAGATGCGTCAGTTGGTAATCGCCCTTTTCGTAGGCGTAGGTCCTGCCGTCGTCGCGGTACAGAGTGAAGCTCGCGTCCGCTCCCGGCCACACCTCCACCCGCGCAATACTCTGCTTCTGGCTGGCGCTCTCGATCCGGCTTCCGACCGGAATAATCGACCCTGCCCTCACGAACAGCGGCATCTGATCCATCGGCGCCGCAACGGTCACGCTTTGTCCCCCCGTGTACTTCCTGTGCGTCCAGTAGTCATACCAGTCCGCCCCCGCCGGTAAGTACACCTTCTTGCTGGTCTCGCCCTGCGCCGTCACCGGAGCCACCAGGAACGCCGGCCCGAACATATACTCGTCCCCAATCTCGGCCACCTTCGCATCGTTCGGGAAGTCCATGAACAGAGCACGCATATACGGCGCTCCCGTCTCATGCGTAAACCACCCCAGCGAGTAGATATAAGGCATCAGCCTGTAGCGCAGCCGTACGTACTTCTCCAGAATCGGCTCCGCCGCGGCCCCATACGACCACACCTCGTTGTACTTCCGCGTTCCATGCGTCCGGAACACCGGCAAAAACGACGCGTACTCGAACCACCGCGTGTACAGCTCCGGGTAATCCGCATACCCTCCGACATTCGCCTCCGCGCCCGCCGCGCTCAGCAGCGGCGGATGCTCAGGATGATGCACCGGGGGCAGCGGCTGCCATCCCCCGGTGTCGTTGCTCCAGTAATTCAGCCCTGACGCAGCCACATCCAGCCCCGTCGGAATCTGCCGCCGGAACGTGTCCCACGTCGGATAGATATCCGACGACCACACAATCGTGCTGTTCCGCTGAATCCCCGTGTATCCATCCCGCGACAGGATCAGCCCCCGCCTGTCGCCGCTCGCCCGATAGCCGTCGTAAAGCGCCGCCGTATGAAACAGCGGATACACGTTGAAATATTCGATCCCCGGCCCGATATGGAAGTAGCTTCCATCCGGCGGCAAATCCGGTTCCGTCTCATCCGCCCAGATGTAGTTGAATCCCTTGCTCAGGATGTTCTCCTGAATCGTCTTCCAGTACCATTTCGCCGCCGCTGGATTCGTCGTATCGATGTCCGATCCCGCGTGATCGTACGGCTCGCCATTGGTCGGCGTGCCGTCCGCCAGGTGCTCAAACCAGCCGTGGCTCTCCAGCGTCCCGTAGAACCGGTCCGTCGGCACAAATCGCGGCCACACGCTGATCATCGTGTCGATGCCCATCTCGTGCAGCTTCGCATTCATCGCCGATGGATCCGGCCAGTACTTCGCGTTGAAGTCCATCTGCCCCATGTTCGTGTAGTAGAACCAGTCCACCACAATCATCGATACCGGCAGATGCCGCTCCTGGTATCCATCCGCCACCGTCATCACTTCCGCCTGGCTCGAATACCGGTTCTTGCACTGGATGTACCCGTACGCCGTCTTCGGCAGCATCGGCGTCGCCCCCGTCAGCAGCCGATAGCCCTCGTAAAGCTCATCCGTCGTCTTCCCATAGATCACGAAGAATGAAACCCGGTCCCCCACCTGCGAACTCCACTCCGTCCGCTCGTTGAATCCCGCATCGATCGTCGTCTTCGACGGGTTATCCCACAGCACCGCGTAGTGCCGGTTCGTCACCAGCAGCGGCACGCAAAAGGTCGGTCCCGCCGCCGCCGTGTAGTCGTTCCAGCACTGGATCTGGTGATCGCGATGATCGAAATACCCCTGCTGGTTCTCCCCCAGCCCGTAGTAATGCTCGTCGCCCGGCGAGAAAAATGTCGCCGATACCCGGTCGTAGATCGCATCCGCGGGCCGTGGCGCAAACTCGTCGTACGCCTCGTCCGGCTTCGTCTCCGCCAGAGTCTCCGCGTTCTCGTCCTTATGGTTCGGCACCGTCATCGACCAGCCTTCCATCCGCAGCAGATTCTCCCCGCTCTTCGCATCCACAGTCAGCGGAATCCACGGCACGTTCCCTGAGAAATACCGGCAGGCCTGGCAGTCGGCGGGCGGTCCCCCGCTGCCGTATTGCGGAACCGGCATCTTCACCGTCATCGCCCCCGACGAGTACGTGTCCATCGACGCCGTGTGCGTATACGTCCAGCCCGACTCGGCAGGCTCGGCGGTAATTCCGTACCCCGGAGCAGCCAGCGCGGCCGCATGGCTCAGGCTGATTGTCACGCGAAGAACGTTCGGCGCGTAGGACTGGAGCGTCACCGTCGCGTTCCGCCGCTGCAGCACCACCTGCTTTTGCGCCGCCGCGGCGAGCGCGACAAAAATAATTCCAGCGAAGACCGGCAGCCTGCGGGCAAAACCAGAGGGATTCCGAATCATGGCGAGGGTTCTCTTCCAAAGAAATTGGCCAGGTAGCGCCGTTGGCAGTCTACGTCCGTTGAACGCGGCGGGACAAATGACCAATCCTGCGCGAGCGCGAGTGAATCGTTTTGGCTCGCGCTCCGCGGCGCGGCGGGTTGACCGCCCGGTGCATCGCCCCGGGTCCCCACCCTGTGGCCCGCCATTGTTGCCCACAGGGCGAGTTCACGCACGGTCTGAACGTTCTTTGACCGAAGTGCGGAGCCTTGATGTGCGCGCCGGAGTTGTGGTGTATCAGGAGCTTGTTGTCATCCAGTCCGGAACAAAAGCCGGGCGGATTGTGGTTGCTGGCAGCGTCGGGACGGCGCCAGTTGCACTGACGGGTTCACATCTGCAGCGAAGCGGGCGCGCGTAGCGCGACGACGGTAGAAGCCCCAGCCTTTAGGCTGGGGACCAGGCCCGCACGAAGAGTTCGGCCTTTAGGCGCGGGGCTTTGCATCGGGGCATGACTCCAAAGCACGCCACGGCCCCACACGCCCGAGGCGCAACGCAGATTAGTCCGGCCCTGCCGCGCTGGGAGCGCGGACCAAACAAATCCCGGATCCCCGGACGGGCCGCGCTCATCAACCGAATCCCTGTTCGAGCGCAACTCCCGCGCGCCGCATTGACCGCCCGCACTCGCCATTCGTATGATGAAACCTGCTCCCCAAAGGCGGCGTAGCTCAGATGGTTAGAGCGTGGGATTCATAACCCCAAGGTCGGCAGTTCGATCCTGCCCGCCGCCACCAGATTCCTGAAAACAGCAGGCCCTGCCTCTCATCTCACGCTGCCGGCGGCCCACGCTCATTCCGCGGCGGGCCCCTCCTCGATGTCGAGGAAGTATTTCCGCCCCTCCCGCTCACCCAGCCCGTTCAATATCCTTCTGATCGAGTCCGCTGTCCGCCCCGTCGCCCCGCTGACCTTTTTCATATCCGCGGGGTCCACGCGCAGCAGCAGCCGAACGCCTCCCGGCGCTTCAGACGCCTCAACGCTCACCGCATCGGGGTTGCTCACCAGTTCGCGAACAAGCCGGATCAATAGCGTTTGCATGTCGTCGGAGTCTGCGGCCAGAGGAACCCATCCTTCACTGCGAGATGAATCATCGTGACCGTTTCCCGGACCGGGAAGATGTGACGAGTGTCACGGAGTCGGTACGCCCACACCAGGCGAAATCTCCCGTCCCCCAGGCCGCGAGCCGTTCGATACGCCGTGCGCGCAGGCAAAACTCGGCTTTCCTCGATTTTCCCGCGCAAAGACTGGTCGAAGCAATCTCCCCCGGCGCGATCGGCAACGCCATCATGCGCCAACGCGAATCTTTCGTTCTGGCTGCGACGCAGAGCCTGGGAATCGCGTGCAAGGGAATTCAGGTGGAGACGGGGTGCGCAAGGTACTGTGCAAGGCTCCCCCTCACTGCTCCCAGGCCTCCACAGCCACGTTGGCAGAGCTGTCCCCAAAGATTAAGACCGGCGTGAAGTAAATGGACGAGTCCGGATTGGGCGCGAGGACGCCGTTGATGTTCATCGGGCGCGGCAACGTGTCCCCCTTCACGCGCATCCCGGCGAGGATGTAACCGCTGGTGTCGTTGCCACCAAAGGCGCTGATGAAGTACCCGTCGGCTGCGAGGGTTGTGACGGTGGTGTAGACCTGCGTGGACGGCACCAGGTAGGTTTTTGCCTCATAGACGGTCGTGGTGTCGCCGGTCCATCCGTACGAAAGCAGATCGATGTTCCCCGAACCGTCGAAGGAGGCTGCCGTCACGATCCGGCTGGCCTGGCCATCGATGGTTGCCTGCGCCTGGAGCTGGGAGGGCGATATCGTTTCCAGCCGCTGATCGAATCCGCCCTGCGCCGTCTCGATCCACGCGACGCCTGTCGCGCCACAGGCCTGGGGCTCGATATCCATTGAGGTGATCACCAGATAAGGAGCAGCCACCGACTGCAGATATGCGGCGGCCGTCATGACATGTGAGAACGCCTCCTGATAATACATGGCCATATTGTCCATCGGCGGGGGAAGTGCGTACCAGCCGAAGTGCCAGCCGCACATGGGCGAGTCCCCGCTGTTGCCCAGGAAGAGCGGCGTTCCCAGACTGTTCGCGAACGACCACTGACTGTCTTGCAGGTTGCCGGACCCTCCTCCATAGATGGAGGGAAGAAAGCCCGGAAGGTTGACCTGCTGAAAAGGCAGATACCTGATGTCGCCGGGCTTTGGCGCCCGAGCTCCCGCCGTCAGGGTAACGGCGTCACTGGGCACTGAGTTCACGGAATTACTCACCGACACCTGGAACGAGCCGACCGCAGTCGAGCCGCTCGCCGGCAAGGCGACGGGCGGGGTTGTGTAGGAAGCGGAAGTTGCGCCGGGAATCTCGGAACCGTTCTCGCTCCACTGGTAGTCGAGCGGTGCGGTTCCGGTCGCCGCCACGGTGAAGGTCGCAGCGTCCCCGATCGGGGTGGTTTGGCTCGTCGGCTGGGTCGTGATTACCACAGCCTGGCTCGGCGGCGGCGGGGGCGTGCGCGCGGCGGAACTGCCCCCACATCCGCCAAGCGCCCATGTCACCCCGGCCAGTAGTGCGATCCCGTTCCTGATGCTTGCACAAGCACCCGTCAGACCGCCGGGAGTGCGCAGCCAGCCGGCTATCGAGGAACGAGTGAACATGATCGACACCCCATTTGAATGCTCGTGCTTGAGGAGGGGCCACGTGGCGGGGACCCGCCAAGCGCAGGTGGAGAGAGCCCCCCTCACTGCTCCCAGGCCTGGTCACCGGCGTTGGCAGAGTTGTCCCCAAAGATTAAGACCGGGGTGAAGTAAATGGACGAGTCCGGATTGGGCGCGAGGACGCCGTTGATGCTCATCGGGCGCGGCAACGTGTCCCCCTTCACGCGCATGCCGACGATGATGTATCCGTCGGCATCGTTACCTCCGAAGGCGCTGATGAAGTACCCGTCGGCTGCGAGGGTTGTGGCGGTGGTGTAGACCTGAGTGGACTGCCCGCTGAGCCGCCTGCGCCCCGCAAGGGCTGCGACGGCCAGAGGCGCGAGGAGCAGGAGCCGTTGCCGCAATCGGCAACCCAGAATCACCAGCATGATGGGAATGTCTGGCCATGGGGCAGCTTCCTGCGCAGGCGACATGATGGTTCCTCGCGACGGCTTGCTGATGAGTGCCAGGGGCGTCTGTGCGATCAGCCTGGCGCCTCCGATTACTCTCTCCGGTCTACTGCGACCCTGAGGTTACGAACGAGCCGCTGACGAGATACACCCCCATCCCTGCCACCGGCGTCCGCGGTGTCGAGTCGTCGTCGTTGGTCAGGAAGGCGAGGCCGTTCGATCCCCAGCGCAGCAGCCGCACAGGATTGCCCGCGATGCCGGGAAGAATGATCGATCCAACGTTGGCAAAGGTCGTCAGGTTGTAGGCGGACAGGGTGTAGTCCGGGCCGCCCTGCTGCGCGGAGGTCTGGCCCAGGAAGAAGGCAAGGCCAAGCGTGGAATCCGGCACCATGAGACCGCTGGTGCCGAAAGAGCCCACCACAGTGCCGTCGGACGGATTCACCACTTGCCCATCGTCGCTGTACACATAACCGGTTGTCGCGGCGTAATGCAGTTTGGCATTCAACACAAACGGATTTTCGCCCAGCGAGGTCGCAAAGGCCTGCGAGTAATCGTTCGCAAGCTTAACTCCGCCGGAGTCGACCGTCATCACATCCAAATCCGACGTGCCGCCGTCGTTTTCTCCGTACAAAGCAGTCGTGTCTGCGCCCCATTGCAGCGAATCAATCTCCGCGTATGGCGAGCTTTCCTGCCCGGCAACAGTCGTCGGCCGCTGAACGCTATCATCGTAGATTGCGACGCCGCCCTGGTCTGGTGGGGAAATCCCCAGCGTGCCGCGCAGTACAGCTATGGTATGAGCGGCGCCTGGCGCTACCTCCACGTCAATCGCATACCACGAACCAAGAGAGATCGCGATGTCCTTGCTTAGGTTGGGAAGCGCGAATCGCTGCACCAACGACGACTGGTCCACGCCGGCGTACAGAAACGATCCGTCGTCGCTGACAGCCAGGTGATCCGCTTCCGCTCCCACGGCCACCGATGCGCCCAGTTGGCCGGTGGAAGGATCCAGCACGGTGATTGTGTCGGGATTGGCCGGACTGCCGCTCTGCATCGAAAGATAAATCTGCCCCGAAGCTGAATCGACTGCCATGTCATTGGCATCGATTGGAACGCTGGAGAAGCTGAATCCGGTGCCCGAGAGGATCGTGAAAGTCTCCTGGCCGGTAACGCTGCTCACGGTAATGGTCGCTGTGCCCGCATTGGCGATGTCGGACGCCGGCACCTGGGCCTGCAGCTGGCTGGTGGTGGCATCCCAGGTTGTGGACAGGGCGCTGCCATTCCAGTTCACGGTCATGCCGGATGTGAGGTAGCCTCCCGACACGGTCAGCGTAAATGCCGGGCTGCCCGCGATCACGGCATCCGGGCTGAGGCCGCCGAGGCTCGGTACCGGTGGCTGACCACCCCCGGGTGGAATGTATCCGGTGAATTTGGATCCTCCGCAGCCGGTCAACCCCGCAAGCAGAAAAACCAGCAGACCGGCGTTCACCGCAAGGGACCATTTGCGCATTGCGCCTCCTACACAGATCGTCAACCCAGGAGCTGCGGAAAATCATAGCCAGTGTACAGCGGCGAAATCGATTTTGCGCTGTCCACCAGACCGGGCAGAAAATCGTTCATGTACTTCGGGAGTTCGTTGAGTTGGCGATATGCGCAAAGGTAGCCGGAGGCTTTAATAGCGGGATGGCGTGCCTCCGCCATTGCTGCGCGCGTGTAATGGCTGGTCGTTACGAAAATCCCCTTTGCCGTCGTGCTGAGAGCACCCCTAAAACTGTTGATCTCAGGGCTGCCAACGGCGTGCCGCCACCGCTTGACTTGGGCCTGCACATGTGTGCCGTGAAAAAAGTCATTGCGTTCGTCCACGTACGCATCGACGTCGATCCCTCCGTCGCCCGAGGCCGGCGTGACGGAAACATCGACGAATCCGTTGTTCTCAAGAACAGCCTTTACGAACCCTTCGAACTGCCAGGGACTAAACTGCAGGATTCGAGCGCGGATAGCCTCAATGTTCACTATCAAGGCTGGGTCTGTCCGTGCCGGTTCCGCAGGTAACGAACTGACCTCACGTTCCAGGCTGCCTTGTGCGTCATTGCGCCGGGAGTCGGCGAGGATCGTCGCCATAATTGCAGCAGCCTGATCAATTGGGATCTCCGGCGGGAGATTGTGGATACGAAATTCGAATACCCAAACTTTACGCAAGTTGCCACGCATGTCGGTTTGGTTTTCTTGGTAGTGGCGCAGCAGCTCAAGTAAGCCAAGGAATCTGTATGTTTGACGACCAATGTTTGCAAATCCGAAGAAAGGGGTCGGAATCGTGTACTGCTCAACGAGCCGCTTGTTGCGGCCAGAAAGCGCCTGGTCGCCCTCCCGCCCTTGGGCCGTATAGATAAGCACCCCGGCTTCAATCCGATCACGATACGGATTTTCAGCCTGGAGCCTTCCCGACGCCTCCTCAGCGGTCATGATCGCGACGTGCCGCACAGCCCGCTTTCCGTCCAGCGCCGGCCGGATGCCGCCCAAGTTTTCAAGGTCGAGCGAAAAGCGAATCTGGTCGTTTGTGTATGTTTCGCCGACCTGAAACACATCGACCCTGTTCATTCGAGCGAGCACCCGAAATCGGCCGCCTTCATTCTCTCCTACTCCGAAGGGTCATAGACCGTAACCTGGCCGCCCCAGTTGGTCCGAGCTGCAACAGGCTCAATGTCGTACCCACAGCGTGGACACTTATCGCTCGCCGGGCGACTTGAATCGTTCGCCCACATCCAGCCTTCGTTCGGACACGCGTAGTAATTCGTAAAGGCATGCGTTCCCAGTTGGAATTCGGCGGTGCTGAGGGCGCTCATCAGTGCTTTCCTCCGAAAATGCGAAAAATGCGAAACATTAAGTACGCCTTTTGAACAGCGGCCAGCGGTCAGCTACGTATTGCTCAGCGGCTTCGCGCACGACCCATGCAAGCGAAACCTTTTTTTTCCTGGCCACTTCCTCAAGCGTGCGATATAACTCGCTCGGGAAACTGATTGAGGCGCGAACCGACGAGTTTTCGGCGACCTTTGCCCCCGTCATATTTGCTGCCCGTGCCATGACTGTGCACAAGCGTACACCACAATTCACCATAGCGGTGAATGACCTGCGTACCATAGCAATAGGATTATCGGAAAGACGGTCACTCGATTGTCCGGATTTCGCGAAATCTCCTGGGGCGAATTCCCGAAACTGCTAGCGAGAGCCCCTCGGATTCCCACCCGTTACCTCCGTACCGTCCCCGCCTCCGATTCTTCTTGCTCTCCCTCCCCCATCCGCCTAGTCTGAAGAAACAGGAAAGCTCTGTCCTCGCGGCAGAGCTTTTCCTTTTCGGGAGCACTCGCGTCCACCGGTCTC
>DAHUYD010000109.1 GCA_027315385.1 Acidobacterium sp. | reverse complement strand
AGTGAATACCAGATGGGATGAGACGGCTGGCCTCATAGGAAGTTAGGCTTTCCGTACGCACTCGAGGTGCAAAAGGAGACCAGCCATGAAGCAGCTTATCAAGAAGCAGCCGCGTACCGCCAACCACAAGCCCGAGCGTGTCGCGGGCCTGGATCTGGGTGATCGTTACAGCCATTATTGCGTTCTCACCGGCGACGGAGAACTGGTCGAAGAGGGCCGGCTGCAGAGCACCGAAGCCAGCCTGCGCAAGCAGTTTGCCAACGAGCCTCGCATGCGGATTGCGCTCGAAGCCGGCACTCACTCACCCTGGGTCAGCCGTTTGCTCGAGAGTTTCGGCCATGAGGTTCTGGTCGCCAACCCGCGCCAGATCCGAGCCATCACCTCCAGCGAGAGCAAGAACGACCGCAACGACGCCGAGAAGCTGGCACGCTTCGCCGCCTGCGACCCGAAGCTGCTCTCGCCCGTCCGCCATCGCAGCCCGGAGCGCCAGCAGGATACTGTTGGGGTCCGATGATGAGGAATCGAGGCTGCTATCTGTTAGTCGGCCTTTGCTGGCCTGGCTCTGGACTGTTGGCGAGTAGAGCCGTCTGGAGTCGCAAAGCCGGTTCAGGGAGCAAAAATGGACGACGGGTGGTTGAACTCACACAACATGCTGCTTCGCCTTCAGGCACGCCGCCCACATCATCGCGGCGATGTGCCAGTCTGGATAAAGATTCGGATCGACCCCACGATGCCGGAACACGCCATCATCGACCGGTATCTCGAAAACCTGGGACCGGCGGATAAGGATTTCGAGTTTGAGAAGCACGAAAGCGGTCCTGAGCTGATGGCTTACATGGCTGCGGGGACCAATCTAGCCGCTGCCGTAATCGGCCTCATCACGGCGATCATCGTGGCCAGATCCCAGACTCATAAGAGACAGGGGCTCCCCGAAGAACCAACAGAGCTTATCGTTCGCAGGTTCGATGAGGAACATGGCGTGACAGATGAGATTATCGTTCGCTTCGGGAAAACGGAAACCAACGACGAGCACCTCGTTGAACCACATTTGATGGGGGAACTACGCAAGGTTACCAAGCGCAAAACGTGACAACAATGCGGAGCTGTCCGCGCTCCGCGTCAGCTTCTCCACCTGAGCGTCACCGGGCCCTCCATCGGGTGCCGCATCGGCTCGCCGGTGCGAGCCGACTCCAGACGAGCCTGCTTGAGCGCGAAGTACCATTTCGCCGGACGGTCCGCGTCGTCGATCAGCATCAGCGCCGGATCGTACCGCAGCCCCTGCGCCTGCTGAATCATGGTCACCTGATCCTGGCGCACGAACATGTTCCCGAAAAACTTCAGCACCTGCGTCAGGAAGGGCACGCCGTAAAGCACGTTCCACGCCCCCAGCACGTCGATCCGGCATGTCGTCGCCGTCACCGGCGTCACCGTCGTCAGGCTCGAAAACCACTTCGTTCCGCACCGGATCGTCTCAATCCGCCGGTTCGGCAGCACAAAGTCAATGGTCGTGGTGATCGGCTCGCCGTACACGCCCAGCAGCTTGTACGGCGCGCTGTTCGCCGAGGGCGCGTGGCTGGCCATCCGGAAGCCCTGCTGAATCGGCTCGAAGCGCTTCTCCTTCTCGTGAATGCTGGCCCGTTGCCGCCACCACCACGACTGGTGCACAAACGGCCCGTGTGCCGGGTCCATCAGCCCGATGATCCCGTGATCCACGTTGCAGGGCAGGTCCGCCGTCAAATGTGCGCCACGGAACTTGTCGCTGAATTTCGGCAACTCCGGCACTGGGGGGAGGCTCGGGTCGGCGGCCCGCGGCCACCCCCTGCCCGGCTGGGGCACATACACCCACGCATAGCCGTCGCGCTCTTCGCAGGCATACGCCCCCGCGTAAACCTTTGCCGGATCGAGCGTGTCCTGGCTGGTGAGCGACGGAATCTCCACGCACTGGCCGCTCACCGGCTCGAATGCCCATCCGTGATACTTGCAGGTCAGCGCCTTCCCGTCGAACCACCCGCATGACAGCGGAATCCCCCGATGCGGGCAATTGTCCCGCATCGCGAACAGGCGCCCGTCCGCCCGCCGCCCCAGCACCATGGGGATCCCCATCAGCAGCGCGGTTCTGAGCTGATTGCCCCGCAACCCTGCACTGCGCATCGCCGGATACCAGTCGTTATAAATCAGCGTCGCCGGCGGTCCGTCGGCACTCGCGGGAGCAGCATTCGTGGCCATAGAGTTGCGAAAAACCTGTCTCCCACTATAGCCCGGGAGCACGGGTCGCCAGAACTCCAACCCAAAACAAAAGGCCCGCGGAATGTCTCCCGCGGGCCCTATCCTTTAACCCGTATACCGTATCTCCTATTTCCCCTTCTTCATCAGCGCCTTCGCCGCGTCCAGATGCTTCTGCAGCACGGGGATCGCGCTCTGCGCATACTGCTGGATCTGCGGGTTCGTCGCGGCCGTCGCTTCCTTCTTGTACACTGCGATCGCCTTGTTGTGCCCCGCGATCATCTCCTCGATGTACTTCCGGTCGAACGCCTTCCCCTTCAGCTTCTGAAAGGGCCCGATCATCGTCTTGTTGTGCATGGTGTCGATCGCATTCGGCACCGTCAGGCTGGCCTGCTGCGCCGCCGCGTACAGGTTGTTGTAGTCCTGTGTGTGGTCGGTCGTCAGCATCTGCCCGTAATCCTTCACCGCCTGCGAGTCGGAATTCGTCTGGGCCAGTTGTCCCAGGTTCGCTTCCACCATGTCTGTTTGTGCGGCGAAATTGACGAACTGCTGATCCGTCATCCCAGTTCCGGCCATCTTCGCCGAATGCTTCTGAGCCATCAGCGGCAGGCAGCATAGCGCCAGGCAGCAAACGCCGGCAATCATGCGTTTCATATCCATTTCCTCCACTCGAGATTGAAAGTCCCGACGTTGTCCATGCAAATTATTTGCGAGCCGGAGCCACCCGCCCCGGCGTTGTCACCCGGTTCCTGGCCCTCTTTCATCGATGCGCCCAGCCAAATTTCCGTCTCCTCAACCGATAAAAAGAACTCTGGAAAGAGATAAGCCCGCGGAATCTCTTCCGCGGGCGCTGTACCCGCAGCCTGGTCCTGGAGCCTGTTATTCACTATCGCGCGTGCCGCAACCCGAAGGTCTGGGGCCAATTTCCCTCATTTCCTCGTCGCTCCTCGCTCCTCGAACTGAGAAAAATTGGCTCCCAGCGCCGCCCGCGGGAAAGTGAATAACAGAAGGGTGTAAAGGCGTCTTCAGGCTTTCCCGATCGCCCTGTGCTCCAGCGGAATCCCCGCCCGGCTCACCACCTCGAACTGCAGGATCCCCGCTTTGCGGTCCCCATCGATCCGCACGTGGTCCCCGTGCAGCACCTCTCCGTCCAGGATCTTCATCGCCAGCGGGTCCTGAATCAACCGCTGGATCGCCCGCTTCAGCGGACGCGCGCCATACGCCTGGTCGTAGCCTGCTGTGAATATCTGCTTCCGCGCGGCATCCGTCAGATCGATCGTGATGTGCCGGTCGGCCAGAAGCTTCTCCAGATCCTTCAGCCGCAGCTCGACAATCTGCGTCAGCTGCTCCTCGCCCAGCGGACGGAAGATCACAATGTCGTCCACGCGGTTCAGGAACTCCGGCCGGAAATGCTCCCGCAGCATCTTCATCACGCTTTCCGTCGCATGAGCAAATGTCGTCTCGTCTTTCAGCGATTCCCCCTGCAGGAACCCCGCGCCGAGGTTCGACGTCATGATCAGCACCGTGTTCTTGAAGTCCACCGTGCGCCCCTTCGCGTCCGTCAGCCGCCCGTCGTCCAGCACCTGCAGCAGCACGTTGAAGACATCCGGATGCGCCTTCTCGATCTCGTCGAGCAGGATCACCGAATAGGGCCGGCGCCGCACCGCCTCCGTCAGTTGTCCGCCCTCGTCATAGCCCACGTATCCCGGAGGCGCGCCGATCATCCGCGCCACCGCGTGCTTCTCCATGTACTCCGACATGTCCAGCCGCACCATCGCCTGCTCGTCGTCGAAAAGGAACTCCGCCAGCGCCCGCGCCGTCTCCGTCTTGCCCACGCCTGTCGGGCCCAGGAAAATAAACGACCCAATCGGCTTCTTCGGATCGCTCAGCCCCGCGCGCGACCGCCGAATGGCATTCGCCACCGTGCTCAGCGCAGCATCCTGCCCGATCACCCGTTCGCGCAGACGCTCCTCCATCTGCACCAGCTTTTTCACCTCGCCCTCCAGCATCCGCGACACCGGAATGCCGGTCCATTTGCTCACAATCCGCGCGATGTCCTCCTCGTCCACTTCCTCTTTCAGCATCCGCGGAGTGCCGCTGCTGCCGTCCTGCGCCGCGTTCAGCTGTTTCAGCTCGGCCTCCATCTTCGGCAACTCGCCATATTGGATCTGTGCCGCCCTTTCCAGATTCCCGCGGCGCGTCTGCTCGTCCGCCTCAAAGCGCAGCGTCTCAATCTGCTTCTTCAGGTCGCTCAGGCGCGTGATCGCTTCCCGCTCCTTCTGCCAGCGCGCCCGCAGAGCGGTGGACTTTTCGCGCAGTTGCGCCACTTCCCGCTCTACGTGCTCCAGCCGCTCTTTCGAGTTGGGATCGCTCTCCCGCTTCAGCGCCGTCCGCTCAATTTCAAGCGAGGTCGCCTCGCGCTCCAGCTCATCGATCTCGGTCGGCACGCTTCCGATCTGGATAGCCAGCGAGGCGGCCGCCTCATCCACCAGATCGATCGCCTTGTCCGGCAGGAACCGATCCGAGATATAGCGGTGCGACAGGGTCGCCGCCGCCACAATCGCCGAGTCGCGAATTCTGACTTTATGGTGCGACTCGTACCGCTCTTTGAGCCCGCGCAGAATCGCAATCGTGTCCTCCACGTTTGGCTCGCCCACGTACACGATCTGGAAACGGCGCTCCAGAGCCGCGTCCTTTTCGATGTACTTCTTGTATTCGTTCAGTGTCGTTGCGCCGATCGCCCGCAGCTCGCCGCGCGCCAGCGCCGGCTTCAGCATGTTGCTCGCGTCAATCGCGCCTTCGGCCGCGCCCGCGCCAACGAGCGTGTGCAACTCGTCAATAAACAGAACGATCTGCCCGTTCGACTCCTCGATCTCCTTCAGCACGGCCTTCAGCCGATCCTCAAACTCGCCGCGATACTTTGCACCTGCCAGCATCGACCCGAGATCCAGGGCGATCACCCGCTTATCGCGCAGCACATCCGGCACGTCCCCATGCACGATTCTCCGCGCCAGGCCTTCAACAATCGCGGTCTTGCCCACGCCCGGCTCGCCAATCAGCACGGGGTTGTTTTTCGTCCGCCGCGACAGCACCTGGATCACCCGCCGGATCTCCTCGTCGCGCCCGATCACCGGGTCCAGCTTCCCGCGCCGCGCCAGTTCCGTCAGGTCCTTCGCGTACTTTTCCAGCGCCTGGTACTTCGCCTCGGGATTCTGATCCGTCACCCGCTGGCTGCCACGGACGCTGGCCAGCGACTTCAGCACCGCGTCATGGGTCGCGCCCATCGATGCGAGCAGCAGCTGCGCCCCATCGCTTTTCTGCCGCGTAAGAGCCAGCAGCAGATGTTCCGTCGAAACGTAGTCGTCCTTAAACTGCTCCGCCTCTTTGAACGCCTGGTCGAAGACCTGGTTCAGCGCATTCGAAGCTCCCGGCTGCGCCGCCCCGCCGCTTACCTTCGGCAACTGGTTCACGGCTTCCTGCGCCCGCGCTTCCAGCCGATCGGTCGCCACGCCGATCTTCTCCAGCACCGCTGGGATGACGCCTTCTTTATCCGCCAGCAGCACCGCCAGCAAATGCAGCGGCAGAATCTCCGGATTGCCGTTCTCCCCCGCAAGCTGGCTCGCGCTCTGCACCGCCTCCTGCGACTTCACCGTAAATTTGTCCCAACGAATCGCCATAAAAACCTCGATGCAGCGAAGTGCCCACCAGATGAGTTGCGGTCAAAATCCGATCGGCCTGAAACCGTTAGCGAACGCAGCTCCGATCTTTGCTTCCTGCGCCCGCAAAAACAATCGAGGCAATCGCTTTCAGCCCGAAAGGAAAGCGGCCAGCGGCCAGGTATACACCTACCGCTGACCGCCTTTGAGCGGGCCATCTTTCAGCCAGCCGCCTTCCAGCCGCCGTCTGTGGCTGCCCTCAAGCCGCTCTACCGCCCTCGATCGCGCCCTTGCCCACCTGCACCTTGATCTGCTTCGGCTTGGCTTCAGGCCTCTTCTCCAGCTCCAGTTTCAGCACCCCGGCCTCATAGTTGGCCTTGACGCTCTCCGGATTCACGGTGTTCGGCACCGTGAACGACCGGTAGAAGCTGCCGTAGCGCCGCTCGATTCGATGGAAGTTCTCTTCCTTCTCTTCCTTCTCGAATTTGCGCTCGCCTCTTACCGTCAGCACATTGTTCTCCATCTGGATGTCGAGGTCGCTCTCCTTCATCCCCGGAGCTTCCAGCTTCAGGACGATCTTGTGTTCGTCCTCGTAGATGTCCACCGGCGGCACAAACGCGGCCGTCGTGAGCGCGTCGCCCTCTCCCTGCCCCCGGTTGTACTCCTGGAACAGCGAGTTCATGCGATTCTGCAGCGCCAGCACGTCACGAAATGGATCCCAACGAGTAATCGCCATAGTATTCATCCTCCATACCGTCAAAGAGATTTTGTCAGGGAGGGCGATCACAAGGACCGGCCACTCGCCTGTGCACTGACAACACTATAGCACAATAAAGGCATAAAATCTTAGCGTATGACTGTCATATTTTGAAATTCTAATAAAGCTTTGAATACAAATAGGTTAGTCATCACTCCGCGGCATAGGGAGGCGCGCCCACGGGCAGCGGTTGCGGCCAGCAGAGACGCTTCCATAGCCTCGAACGCCCAGCTGCCGCTCCCCGCGTGCCGCGAAAAGTGGGTGGTAGTTTTCCTGATTACCGTGCGCGCCATCCCCGGCGTGGGAGCTGCTTTCGTCGCCCTCGGCTCCCGGCCGCATGATCCACGATTCGGAGTTGCCCTTGTGGATCAAGGGCCGCGCCACGCCCACCCACGATAACGACGTGCCCACGCGATGGTACCGATCAGGACAACGAGAACGTACCCGCTGTCGTCGATGTCGACGACCTCTTAGCCCGCAGAGTTCAGGCCGCAAGGATTCCGGGGGCCAGGACATTCATCGCGCAGTACGGATCTGCCGCCTTCACGCTGACACCGAACAAGCGTCTGCGGTCCACGGTCGGCTATCGAGTGAACGCTGTTCACGGCGCCATTGAAACCCTTAACCCTCGCGAAGTTCCTGGATCTCTGCAGTCCGCCTATCAAACTCCGTTCGCTCACGTCACCTGGACCGCAGCTCCGGGCTTCAACGGAAACTGGGACTTTTACAATTACGGCGAGGACGGCCCTGTGGGGCCCACCCTGCCACGGGCATTTCACACCAACCTGACGACGATTGGAATGCATTACGAATTCTGACCAACCACGCCCCGGGACGCGAGGCCTCTCGGGGCATGGAGAGCGGCTGCCTGGACCAGGCTTTAAGATTCGGATGTGCGGCGGCAGCGGTGGTTCGAGATTCACGATCAGCCCTGGTTTCCCGGGTTTCTGCGCGATCTGACCACGGAGGCGCTGGACGCGGTGTGGAACCAGAGCCCCACGTACCGTCCCATCGCGGGGAAATTGCACGAGGCCGTGGCGCGGCGGGCGAGTACCGATCCGATACTTGATTGGAACGCCAACGGCATGAAATGGGTAAACTCTCTGACGGGAGACAGCTCTTAGCGCTGAATCCGCAGGGTTTAGCGATATTGACGGAATCGACAACAGGTGACAAGACCGTTATCAGAGACAGGCCTCAGGCCGCAAGGAGCCGGTGACCAGGCAGCCGGCGGACTTGGTTGAGAGGGAATTAGAGCCCGTCTCCAGGAGACAAACAAAAAAGCCCGCACACGGCGGGCTTTTTGTTTGTCTCTATCTAAATTCAGAATAGCAGGCTTGAAGAATTGGAGGGCCAAATATTTCCGCCAGCCTCGGGCGAGAAGTCCTGTGGAATCAATATTCGTTACCTGAGCGCGGGCCGCGGAGGCTTGACAATTTTAGGACGGGGCCGCGATTCCTCACCGCAGGTCGATCAGCGAGTGTACGGCAGACCGCCTGGAAAGGCTGGGAACTGTGGATGAAATAAGGACTAAATGTGTCGTATATTGCAGAGGGGCAGATGACAAGGCTGTCATTTTGTCCGGCAGGCTTCCAGAATGAGAGGGTCCCCGCGTTGGCTCGTGGCAGAGTGCGCGGGAACCCCACAGTCAGTGGCCGGAAGGCCGCCGACGTGTCTTCACTGTAGCGCAGTCCCGGAGTGAAGCGCGCCTGGGGAAATCCGGCTGAAACCTGAGATCCGAACTGTGGTTTCGATCACGGGACGGAGAACTTTGTCCGCAATTAAATCGGACTAATGAGGTCGGAGATGAGATCAAGTGGTGCGGCGCGTCGGGTGCGCCGCTGGAGTGTCCTGCTGGGAGGGCTTGCCGCCCTGACGGCATGTGTCGGCCAGAAGGCCGAAGCGCAGGAACCGCCGTATTTCGTTACGTATTCGCAGGTGCTGGAGGAGCCGGGAAACCTGGAAGTGGACCTGCGCACAACGGGCGCCTCGCCGAAGGGAGCCGAGGGGTTTGCGGGCGAGACGGTGGAGTTCGAGTACGGCGCGAAGGCCTGGTGGACGACGGAGTTCTACCTGAGCGGGCAGAGCAGCGCGGGAGACAGCACGGTGTTCACGGGCTTCCGCTGGGAGAACCGGGTGCGTCCGCTGGCGGAGCAGCACTGGATCAATCCGGTGCTCTATGCGGAATACGAGGACCAGAACGGAGCGGACCGGAGCTTTCTGGAGGTGTCCGGCAACGACGGTGTGGGCGACCTGGCGGTGAAGAACGACGCGGCGCGGCACGACGTGGAGCGGGAGATGGAGCTGAAGCTGATCCTGTCGAGCGAGGCGAAGGGGTGGGACCTCTCGGAGAATTTCTTCAGCGAGAAGAACATGATGGGCCCGGATCCGTGGGAGTTTGGGTATGCGCTGGGAGCCAGCCGCGCGCTGGCGGAGCGAGCCGGGGCGCGGGCCTGCGTGCTGTGCAGGGAGAACATGGTGGCCGGAGCGGAGATCTACGGCGGGCTGGGGACAACGGATAGTTTCGGGCTGCACGACACGTCGCACTATTTTGGTCCGGTGATCGGGCTGAATGTGCCGAACGGGCCGAGCCTGCGCTTTTCGCCGAATTTTGGATTAAACGGCAACAGCATGGGTGTGCTGCTGCGAGCCAGCGTGTCGTGGGAGTTTCAGCAGTTTTTCAGCCGGTTCCGGCGTGGGGAGGGACGGTGATGCGCCGAGTGCTGCGTGTTGCGGGACTCGCGCTGATGACGCTGGGCGCGGGCGGAGCGGTGAACCAGAAGTGGCTGGCGAAGGTGCCGGCGGCGGATCGCGCGGCGGTGAATCCGTACCGCGGACAGGCGGAAGCGATCGCGGCGGGGCAGCGGCTGTTCGAAGATCACTGCGCCGCGTGCCACGGAAAAGATCTGCTGGGGCGGCACGGGAAACCGTCGCTGCGGACGCCGGTGGTGCAGGGAGCGACGGATGGCGAGTTGTTCTGGCTGCTGAAGAACGGCTATCAGCGGCACGGCATGCCGTCGTGGAGCAATCTGCCGGCGCCGGAGCGGTGGCAGATTGTCGCGTATGTGAAGAGCTTGGGGCAGAAGTAAGGAGGATTCCAACCCTGTCGCGCAAAGGACGCGCGACAGGGTTGGGCACCGGATGGACAATATGAAAATCGTGCCAATGTGAGGCAACGCGCGGGGCGCCGAACGGCCCAATGGAGTGGTGCATAATGGCAGTAGGCGGCATTCCCCCGGCGAGGCGGGCTCGCGGGGGCCGTCCGGCCGCTGGGCCACCTTCGTGAACCTGCCGAACTCCATCACGTTAAGCCGGATATTCTGCATTCCCGTCCTCATCTGGATGCTGTCGCCGCATTTTCCGCATGGCGGCTTTCATGGGGAGCAGGAGCTGGTGGCCTCAGTGTTTTTCGTGCTGGTGTCAATCTCGGACGGGATCGACGGGTATCTGGCGCGGGCCCGGGGGCAAATCACGACGATGGGGATGCTGCTGGACCCGATAGCGGACAAGCTGCTGATCACGTCGGCGCTGGTGGCGCTGGTGGAGTTCAACCCACAGGTCGTGAAGCCGTGGATTGTGGTGGTAGTGGTGGGGCGCGAGTTTCTGGTGAGCGGGCTGCGGTCGATCGCGTCCACCGAGGGATTCACGATTGAAGCCAGCGATGTGGGCAAGCTGAAGACGGTGATCCAGATTGTGACGGTGGTGGCGGCGACGCTGGATCGGGGCTGGGCCGTGTGGCACTGGGGATGGTTCATCGTGCCGGTGCATTTGTTCGCGGTGGTGGGGGTTTACTACATGGCGGGGATTTCGATTTTGTCGGGTGCGGATTATTTTGTGGCATTCTGGCGGAAGATCGAACGGGCGACGGCGACACGGCGGCGCACGGATAATGATCTGGTATTGAGCAGGCGGAAAAAGACGGTGCCGGCGGCGCACAACGCGACGCAATTGTAAGAGCCAGGTCTAAAAGTAAAAGCAGAGGCGCAGGGCGGAAGTCGTCCGCGCTGAATTTTCCCCAAGGGCAGAAATTTCGCAGCCGGCGCCGATCCGCCGACATCGAACGCATGAGGAGCATGCATGGACCAGGCTGAGCGACCCCCTCTCCCTGAAGACGCAGAACGCGATACAGGTTCCCCAGAACCAGGAAAAACCGAACAGGAGCCGCTGCTGGGCCGATTCTCCCGGCGAGCATTTCTGACGCAGCTGGGCGCGGCCGGCGTGGCCGCGACGGCCGGAACGCTGCATGCCGCGGCGAGCGGCGCGGCTGAGCCGCCGGAAGAGGCGAGTGAGGAAGCGGGAGCAATCCCGGTGACCCTGCTGGTGAACGGACAGGAATACCACCTGAAGCTGGAGCCGCGCGTGACGCTGCTGGACGCGCTGCGCGAGCGGCTTCATCTGTACGGCACGAAAAAAGGATGCGACCACGGGCAGTGCGGCGCATGCACGGTACACGTGAACGGGCGGCGCGTGAACAGCTGCCTGAGCTTCGCGGCGATGCACCAGGGCGACAGGATCACGACCATCGAAGGGCTGGCGCATCACGGCGAACTGAGCGTGATGCAGCAGGCGTTTGTGGTCAATGACGGGTTCCAGTGCGGGTATTGCACGCCCGGACAGATCATGTCGGCGACGGCGCTGATGACGGAGCCGATTGGGCCGAGCGACGACGACGTGCGCGCGGCGATGAGCGGAAACATCTGCCGGTGCGGGGCCTATACCAACATTGTGACAGCGGTGCAGGAAGCCAGGAAGGCGAGCACGAGAACGTAGTCGTGCTCCTTTAAAGCAGGCTATTTGGCAGGGTGGTTTACCGGCATTTGGCTAAACCGGACAGAACCGGGCAGAGCCGGGGCACCCGAGTGGGCGGAGTTCAGCGGGCTGAGCCCAGCCTGCGACAAACGTGGTAACAAGGGTGGGGCACCCGAGGACAAGCTGAGGATCCGACGATGCAGGAATTTCGCTACAGGCAGGCGAAGACGGTCGAGAGCGCGCTGCGCGCGAACGGGACTTATCTGGCGGGCGGGACGACGCTGGTGGACCTGATGAAGCTGAACGTGCTGCAGCCGGCGCTGGTGGTGGATGTGAATCCGCTGCCGCTGGCGCAGGTGGAAGCGCTGCCCGGCGGCGAACTGAAGGGCGGGCTGCGAATTGGGGCGATGGTGCGGAACAGCGATCTGGCAAATCATCCGGCGGTGAAGCAGAACTATACCGTGCTGTCGGAGGCGCTGCTTTCAGGGGCGTCGCCGCAACTGCGGAACATGGCGACGACGGGCGGGAATCTGCTGCAGAAGACGCGGTGCTACTACTATCGCGACACCAATTACGCGTGCAACAAGCGCCAGCCCGGATCCGGATGCCCGGCCATCGATGGATTCAACCGTATTCACGCGGTGCTGGGTGGGAGCGCGGAGTGCGTGGCGACGCATCCCTCAGACATGGCTGTGGCAATGATGGCGCTGGAGGCGACGGTGCATACGCAGGGGCCAGGCGGCGAGCGGGCGATTGCGCTGAAGGATTTTTATCTGCTGCCCGGGACGACTCCGGAGAAAGAGAATGTGCTGGAGCCGGGGGAACTGATCACGCATGTGACGCTGCCGGCACCGGAGAGCGGAACGCGGTCGCATTACCTGAAATTGCGGGATCGCGCGCAGTATGAGTTTGCGCTGGCGTCGGCGGCCGTGGTGGTGCGGCTGCACGGACGGCGTATGGAGCGGGTGCGGATCGCGCTGGGGGGTGTGGGCACGCGGCCGTGGCGTTCAGCGGAGGCGGAGCGGTCGCTGGAAGGACGCGAGGCGACGGCGGAGAACTTCCGCAAGGCGGCGGACGCGGCGATGAAGGACGCGAAACCGCTGAAGTACAACTCGTTCAAGGTTGAGCTGGCGAAGAAGGCGCTGGTACGGGCGCTGGAAACGGCAGCCCAGACGGAGCAGAGGGGATGAGCACATCGATTATTGGGGCGGCGGTGAACCGCGTCGACGGGCCGCTGAAGGTCAGCGGAAAGGCGCAGTACGCGGTGGATCACACGCTGGAGAACCTGGCGTATGGCGTGGGCGTGGCGAGTTCTGTGGGGAACGCGCGTGTGGTGCGCGTGGACGCTAGCGAAGCAGAGCGCATGCCGGGTGTGCTGGCGGTGCTGTATCACGGGAACACGCCGCCGCTCTATCGTCCGGCGGAACGGCTGGAGCACAGCCGGGCAGGAGAGATTCGGCCGCCGTTCGAAGACGATCAGGTTTACTACTACGGGCAATATGTCGCGCTGGCGATCGCGAAGACGCTGGAGCAGGCGACGGCCGCCGCGGAGAAGGTGAAGGTGCAGTACGAGGTGCGGAAGCCGGCGGTTTTGCTTTCGGAGGCGGGGAAGCCGGAGGGTCCGCCGCGGGTACACTCGAGCCGCGGGGACGCGGGGGGAGCGTACGAGAGCGCGGCGGTGAAGATCGACGAGACGTACACGATTCCCGTCGAAGTGCATAATCCGATGGAGATGCACGCGGCGATCGCGCAGTGGGAAGGCGAAAAGCTGACGCTGTATGCAACAACGCAGGGGGTCCTGAACTACCGGAAGGTGCTGGCGGAGGTGATGGGGGTTCCGCTGGAAGACGTGCGGGTGATTTCACCTTTCTGCGGGTCGGGATTCGGAGGGAAGCTGTTTCCGTGGCCGGAGTCGATGCTGGCGGCGCTGGGCGCGCAGCATGTGAAGCGGCCGGTGCGGGTGCAGGTACCGCGGAGCATGATGTTCACGACGGTGGGGCACCGTCCGCTGACGAAGCAGCGGATGCGGCTGGGAGCGACCACGGATGGGAAGCTGGTTTCGATCCAGCACGACGTGGAGCAGCCGACATCGATGGTGGACGAGTATGTGGAGTACTGCACGGGCGTGACGACGATGCTGTACGACTGCGCGAACGTGGAGACGCGGCAGGATCTGGTGCGGCTGAATGTGGGGACGCCCACGCCGATGCGGGGACCGGGCATTGTGCCGGGGATGTTTCCGCTGGAGTCGGCGATGGATGAGCTGGCGGTGAAGCTGAACATGGACCCGATTGCGCTGCGGCTGAAGAACTATGCGGAGACGGATCCGAGCGCGAATCTTCCATGGTCGAGCAAGCATTTGCGGGAGTGCTACCAGAGGGGAGCGGAAAAGTTCGGATGGGCTAAGCGGAATCCGAAGGCGGGATCGATGCGGCAGGGAGACGAGATCCTGGGCTGGGGGATGTCGACGTCGACATGGCACGCGGGGCGCGGCGGAGCGACGGTGCGGGTGCGGCTGAACGCGGATGGAACGGCACGGGCGAGCTGCGCGACGCAGGATATCGGGACGGGAACCTACACGATCTTCGCGCAGGTGGTTTCAGAGAAGACGGGAATTGTGCTGGACAAGATTCAGGTAGTGCTGGGGGACAGCACGCTGCCGCCGGGGCCGATGTCGGGCGGATCGACGGTAACGGCGACGGTGCTGCCGGCGATTGCGAAGGCGGCGGACCAGGCGGTGCAGCGGCTGCTGGAAGCGGCGGCGATGACGCCGGGGTCGCCGTTCTTTACCGAAGACCGGGCGAACGCGCCCAAGCTGGCAATGACGAGCGGATGGGTGCATGAGGCGGATAAGCCGTACAACAGCGGGGTGCCGTTCGACGAGATTCTGATTGCGCGGCGGCTGGCGGCGCTGGATGGCGAGGCGACGACGGAGCCCGATCGCGCGGCCCAGGAGCATTACTCGTTCCACTCGTTCGGGGCGCAGTTCATGGAAGTGGCGTGGGATCCGGGGATCGCGAGGCTGCGGGTGACGCGCGCGCTGACGGTGATCGATGCCGGAAAGATCATCAACAAAAAGGCGGGGACGAACCAGATTCTGGGCGCGGTGGCGATGGGGATTGGGATGGCGATGTTCGAGGAGGCGATATACGATCCGCGGACGGGCAAGCCGATCAACAACAACTTCGCGGATTATCTGGTGGCGACGAACGCGGACGTTCCCAGGCTGGAATGCGACTTCATCGAGTATCCGGACTATTATTTGAACGAATACGGGGCGCGCGGGATCGGCGAGATCGGGCTGGCAGGGGTGGCTCCGGCGCTGACGATGGCGATCTATCATGCGACGGGCGTGAGGGTGCGGACGCTGCCGTTTCGCGTCGAGGACGCGATCGGAGGCGAGAGGGCGACGATCGTTTAATTGTCCCGGCGTTTAATTGTCCCGGAGCTGCTGTAAAGGTTCTATGGCAGAGCTGCGAAAGATCCTCGAGCTGTGGAAGCGCGCGAGCGCGGCGGGCGAGGAGGTGTGCGTTGCGACCGTGGCGGCGGTTGAGGGCTCGTCGTACCGGCGGCCGGGCGCGCGGATGGTGCTGACGGCGGGCGGGCAGCGTGCGGGGACGATCAGCGGCGGGTGCCTGGAGGCGGAGGTCGCGAAGAAGGCGTGGTGGCTGACCGAGCGCGGCGCGGCGGTGCAGCGGTACAGCAGCTTTTTCGACGATGAAGGGGATATGCCGTACGGGCTGGGGTGCGGGGGCGCGATCCGGGTGCTGCTGGAGAAGGGCGCGGGGGCGCAGCAGGCGATGGAGGCGCTGCGGCGCAGCGTGGAAGCGCGCACGGCGCAGGTGGCGGTGGCGAGGGTGGACGGGAAGCCGGGCACGGAACTGATCGTGGATGAACGGGGGCGCGAAGTCTGGTCGCATGCAGCGAGCGGCACGGCGAGGGCGCTGGCGGCGAAGGCGCTGAGCCGGCAGGCTTCACAGGGGCAGCCGGACTATTTCGCGGAGTACATGGCTCCTCCGCCCGCGCTGTTTGTGTTTGGAGCGGGGGACGACGCGCAGCCGCTGGTGCAACTGGCGTGGGAGCTTGACTGGCATGTGACGGTGGCGGACGGGCGCTCGCATCTGGCGCGGGCGGAACGGTTTCCGCAGGCCGCCGCGGTCAAGGGGATGGCGGAGGCAGTGACCGAGCCGGGAACGCAGGATGCGGCGGTCATTATGACGCACAGCTACGAACAGGACCGCGAGATTCTGCGGGCGCTGCTGGGGCGCGAGCTGCGGTACCTGGGGGTTCTGGGGCCGCGGCGGCGGACGGAGCATCTGGTGCAGGCGATTGCGCCGGAGCTGGGATGGAGCGCGGAGGAGTGCCTGGCGCGGCTTCACGCACCCGTGGGCCTGGACCTCGGCGGGCATGCGCCGGGGGCGATTGCGCTGTCGATTGCAGCCGAGGTGCAGGCAGTGTTCTCGGGTATGGGCGCCGGGAAGACGGTGTCTTCCGCGCCGGCGTGAGGCGATGAACGAGAGGAACAGCGGTATCGCAGCGGTTGTACTCGCGGCGGGCGCATCCACGCGGCTGGGAAGAGCAAAGCAACTGATCGAAATTGAGGGGGAGTCGCTGCTGCGGCGAACCGTGCGGGCGGCGATTGAGGCCGGGTGCGCGCCGCTGTTTGCGGTGCTGGGCTGTGAGGCCGAGCGGATGCGGCGGGAGCTGGAGGGTCTGGCGGCGGCTGCCGTGGTCAACGAGCGATGGGCTGACGGAATGGGCTCGTCGCTGCGACGGGGGATGGAGGCGGTGTGCGCCCAGGAATCCCTGCCGGCGGGCGTGCTGCTGATGGTTTGCGATCAGCCGAAGGTGACGCCGGAACACCTGCGGAAGCTACTGGCGGAGCAGGGCGGGAAGGAGTCGCGGATTGCGGCGTCGGGGTACGGCGGCAAGAGCGGCGTCCCGGCCGCCTTCGGGCGGGATTTTTTCCCGGAATTGCTGGCAATCAAAGGAGATCGGGGTGCGCGAGCGGCGATTCGGCGGCATCCTGAGGCGGTGAGTACGGTTCTGTGGCCGGAGGGGGCGCAGGATGTGGACGAGCCGGAGGATCTGGCGGCGGTCCGGGGGGCGTGAGCGGCCAGTTTTACCGATAATTCATCTGATCAACAAAATATTCACAAAAAGCAATCAAATTTGTGATTTGCCGCTAACCTTTATTTGGCAGGCGTGCTGGGTTGTTGCCAGGTCTTGTCCGCAAAGAATAGGATACGTGGCAGTTCAGGGAGGCTCCTGCGCAGTTGGGCGCTTACCCGAGCCGAAGAAGCCATGTATACCCCCGAAAAGCTGCCGTTCCTAACCCACCCACAAACCAGCATGCGGAGCGACTTTATATGGCGTGGTATGCCTACTGCATAACAGAAAGACAGGCGTTTCCGGAGCTGCTACGGCACCGGAAACCGATTCCAATGGAAGCCGTTACCGGAGTACAGGGCAATCAGGTATTCCTTTATCCAGCCAGTGATTTAGCAGTTATCGTCAGCGAATATTCTTCAACAGAAACCTTCACCCAGCAGGCAGGCGTGGAGCATGCGCGGGTGATTTCGGACTGTTTCAAGACGTCCACGGTTCTGCCGTTCCGGTTCGGCACGGTTTTTTCGGACGACGAAGCCTTGCGCCGGTCGATCCGGTCGAACCAGCGGCAATTTGTGACCAACATCGAACGGGTTCGCGGGAAAGCGGAGATGCATCTGAAGGTGGCGCTGGAAGACTGCTGCCGGGACCAGGTGAAGCGGTACAGCGCGCCGCCGTTGCCGTTGTCGTCGACGGGGCGGGCGTATCTGACGAATCTGCGGGAGAACGCGGCACTGCAGCGGGAGCGGCAAACGAAAGCGCGGGCAGTAACGGTGCAGATGCACCGGATGTTCCTGCCGCTGGCGGAAGAGGTGAGCTGCCGGAGGCTGGAGACGGGCAAGATGCTGCTGGATATCGCCCACCTGATCGATTCGGGGGGGGTGGAGCGGTACCAGAACAAGTACGCGAGCGCGACCGTGCAGATGAAAGACTGCCAGATGCAGCTTTCGGGACCGTGGCCGCCGTATCACTTTGTACACCGGCTGACGCATCATACGGCGCCGGCGGCGGCGGTGACAACGCGGCCTGTAGCGAGCCTTGCGGCATCGGCGTAGAAATCAAATTTTGGCGATGTGGAGAGACCCGCCTCAAGAGGCGGGTCTGCTTTTTTGGCAAGAGCGGGATGAAGCCTGGGTTGCCGGTGGCCGGCCGAAGAAAGAGAAGCCCCGGCGGACCCACGAACCACCGGGGCTTTCATTGAGGGCGGCAAGGGACGCTGGCGGTTCAGCACGCGTCCCCGCGCGCCTCTGCCCTATAGACGCGCGGTTTTGCGGAAGGTCATGCACAGGAAAGATGGGGTTGTGGATTCCGAAGCCAGGAGGAACCGGGAGGGGCGGGGCGGCATGAGACCAGCGCAGTTATGATGGCAGGGATATGACAAAGCTTGCCTTTTTGTTCCCCGGACAAAACTCGCAGTATGCCGGCATGGGGCGCGATCTTGCGGAAAGGTTCGGCGTGGCGCGCGAGACGTTCGAGGAAGCCGACGATGCGCTGGGGTTCTCGATCTCGAAGCTCTGCTTTGAGGGCCCCGAAGAGCAACTGAAGCTGACGGAGTATCAGCAGCCGGCGATCTGCACGGTGAGCGTGGCGGCGCTGCGGGTTCTCGCGGAAAAAGGTGTAACTCCGGCGGTGGTGGCTGGGCATTCGCTGGGGGAGTATGCGGCGAACGTGGCGGCGGGGTCGCTGCGGTTTGCGGACGCGGTGCGAACGGTGCGGCAGCGGGGAAAGTTCATGCAGGAGGCGGTGCCGGCGGGCAAGGGAGCGATGGCCGCGGTGCTGGGGCTGAGCTCGGAAGAGACGGCGAAAGCGTGCAGGGATGCCGCGGCGGAGACGCAGGGGGTGATTGCGGCGGCAAACTTCAACTCGCCGGAGCAGACGGTGATTTCAGGGGAAGCGGCGGCGGTAGAGAGGGCGGCGCAGGTCTGCAAAGAGCGAGGAGCGAAGCGGGTGGTGATGCTGCAGGTAAGCGCGCCGTTCCATTGCGCGCTGATGCAGCCGGCGCAGGACCGTCTTGCGGAGTTGCTGCGGGAGACAGAGTTTGCGGCGGCGCGCGTGCCGGTGGCGGTGAACGTGGATGCGGCGCTGGTGACGGACGGGAGCGCGCTGCGGGAAGCGCTGATCCGGCAGGTAACCGGGGCGGTGAGGTGGGTGGAGTCGGTGCGGGTACTGATCGGGGAGGGTCCGGCCGCCTTTGTGGAGGTGGGGCCGGGGAAGGTGCTGAGCGGGCTGATGCGGCAGATCGATCGCGGGCAACTGTGCATGAATGCGGAAGACGAGAAAAGCGTGGAGGCGGCCGCCAGCCGTGAGTAGCCGGGAGCCACGGACGAAGCCAGCCGGCGGCGGCCAGCGGAAAGCAGCAGCCGGGCCGTGGCGGCAACCAGGGGCGCGGCAGAACCATCTGATTCCGGCGCAGGCGAACTGAAGCTTTGAGCGAACAGATAAGCACCTTTCCCGATCGGTTACTGCGTCTGACGCAGCGGTTTCCGGCGCCGGTGGATGCGTGGAGCGTGATCCTGCTGAAGTGGGCGTGGGCCGCGCCAGCGCGGAGGAAGCCGCGCAACACGCGTATTCAATTCGGCGCACTCGTCATCGAAGCGCCGCTGGACCACCCGGCGGTGTACTGGCGGTATCTGCCGCGCGGATTCAACCAGAACTACGTGCAGGTGGTGCGGGGAACGCTGGAGCGGCGGAGCGGGCTGGTGATCGACGTGGGTGCGAACATCGGCGACGGTGTGGCGCTGCTGCGGAGCGCGGGAATCGACGCGCCGATTCTGGCGATCGAGGGAGCCGATGCCTGGTTCGAACTGCTGCAACGGAATACAGCTTCGCTGGCGGGGGTGAGCACGCAAAAGGCGCTGCTTGGGGACGGAGAGAACCGGCGACAGACGCTCGCGGTGGAAAAAGGATCAGGCAGGCTGGTTCCGGGAGGAACGGATGCGGCAATCGTCTCGCTGGACGAGGTTCTTGCGGAGCGAGGAGGCGGTCCGGTAGCGGTACTGAAGACGGACACGGACGGGTTCGACGCGCGCGTGCTGTTGGGCGCGAGGAAGCTGCTGGAGAGGCAGCATCCGGTGGTATTCGCGGAGCTGGACGACACGATGCTGCGGGCGCAGGGCAACAGCGCGGAGCAATTGCTGGGGTATCTGCGGGAGTGCGGATACGAGTGGGTGATTGCGTGGGACCACAACGGGCGGTGGATGGATGCGCTCCCGCTGGATCAGGGGCTGGGCGACCTGGTGAGGCAGTTTCCGGGGGGGATCGCGACGCCGTATCTGGATATTGCGGCGTTTGCGGCGCAGGACCGGGAGATCGCGGAGAAGGTCAGCGGCGAGCGGCCGGCAGCTCGCCGGGCTGGCTAAGGGCCGCTGTAGAGTTCGACCGGTGAGAAGCCGATGGTGCCGTTGCGGTCGTCGACGAAAAGGAAGATGGGCGTTTTGCCGCCGTTGATGTCGACGCCGACGACGACGCCGTTGCCGGAGTGGTGAGCGACGATGATTTTGTGGCTCCTGATGACGCCGTAGTCGCTGGACGGACCCCAGTCCTTTGAGAAGGCGTCGAAAGTATAGGGCGCGTACTGCTGGGGATTCCGCTGCCAGTTGGGATTGTTGTTCCAGATGCCATAGGCCTTCTGGAGATTGCCGCTTTCCACGGTGTCGAGGAAGACGTTGACTTTGTGGTCGGAGGGCCAGTGCCAGAGCTGCCAGGGGATCTGAAGGAACCAGAGCCAGGAGCCGATGGCGGCCACAACAACAATAACCAAGGCGGCGATGGAGAGGCGATGAATGAGGCGCGCCCTTCGCGCATCGTAGGAGGGAGCATCCAGCAGGGTCATTCCGAGCGACTCCTTTTGGTCGGGCAGGATGCCACAAAAACCAGCCCTGCCATCTATTCTGACACCGCCGAGGCCCTGGCGGTGCCAGGGTTGGGCGGGAGTCGGCGAGAATCAGAGCGAATAGCGATTCCGGTCCTGTTCGGCGCGGCGTTCGAGAGCCAGGCGGATCAGGCGATCGATGAGCTTCGGATAGGAGACGCCGGAGGCGGCCCAGAGGCGTGGGTACATGCTGATGGAGGTGAATCCGGGGAGTGTGTTGATCTCGTTGACGAAGATACGGGCGCGGGGTCCGGGGTCCATGAGGAAGTCAACGCGGGCGAGGCCGGCGCAGTCGCAGGCGCGAAACGCGGCGATGGCCATCTGGCGGACCTGAGTGGTTTGGGCGCGGGTGAGCCGGGCGGGGACGGTGAGGCCGGAACCTTCGCTGAGGTATTTCGCCTCGTAATCGTAGAACTCCCTGACGGGAGTGACTTCGCCGACGACAGAAGCCTCAGGCGAATCGTTGCCGAGGACGGCCACTTCGAGTTCGCGGGCCTTGCCGCGTTTGCCGCCTACGCCCTCCTCGACGACGATTTTGCGATCGAACTGCGCGGCGGTTTCGATGGCGGTGCCCAGTTCCTTGCTGCTGTGAGCCTTGCTGATGCCGACCGAGGAGCCGAGGTTGGCGGGCTTGACGAAGACGGGATAGCGCAGCGCAGACTCGATGCGGTCGCGGACTTTCCTGGGCGCCTGCTCCCACTCGCCGCGAAGGAAGGTGACGTGGCGAACGATGGGGAGCTTCGCGGAGGCGAAGAGGCGCTTCATCACATCCTTATCCATGCCCGTGGCGGAGCCAAGGACGCCGGAGCCGACGTAGGCGAGTCCGGCAAGTTCGAAGAGGCCCTGGATGGTGCCGTCCTCGCCAAAGGTGCCGTGAAGGACGGGAAAGATGACGTCGACGCTGAGCACGTGATCCGGAGCCGAGGACGCGATGGCCGACGCCTCGCGCTCGAAAGGCACCAGAGCCTGCGAAGGCACGGGGGGGACGAGGACCGATTCGCCGCGGCGAAGGACGGCGGCGGCCGAAGTGGCCTGGGGGTCGCCGGCTCGCAGGTGCTTCGGATGGGATTCTTCTCCGGCGAGGAGACGCTCGGCATGCGATGCGGTGACCCAGCGGCCCTCTTTGGTGATGCCGATAGGAATGACATCGTACTTTTTACGATCGATGGCGTGGAGCACAGAGGCAGCTGAGAGGAGCGAGACTTCGTGCTCACCGCTGCGCCCGCCGAAGAGGATTCCGACGCGAATCTTTTTCATGGGTGACAGACATTTTAACGGCAAGGCAGGCGGAAGTTGTGGCCCTGGCGCACGGCGCATAAGATCAATTTTTGAGCATGTCAGAAAAACCTCGCGTCCGTTTTGCGCCTTCTCCCACCGGCTACCTGCACGTGGGCGGGGCGCGTACCGCCCTGTATAACTGGCTGTTTGCGCGGCATTTGGGCGGAAAATTCGTGCTGCGGATCGAGGACACCGATGTGGACCGCAGCGAGGCTCGCCACGAGAGGGCGCTGATCGAGGATCTGGTGTGGCTGGGTCTGGAGTGGGACGAGGGGCCGGGGGTGGAGGGTCCGCACGCGCCGTACCGGCAGTCGGAGCGGCTGGGGATCTATCGAGAGCACACGGAGCGGCTGCTGCGCGAGGGGCAGGCGTACCGGTGCTTCTGCACGGCGGAGCAACTGGAGGCGGAGCGGGGGGCGGCGGCGGCGGAGCATCGGGCGCAGGTGTATTCGGGGCGATGCCGCGGGATTGGGGCGGCGGAATCGGCGCGGCGAGCAGAGGCGGGCGAAGCGTTTGCGGTGCGGCTGCGGATCCCGGATCATCCGCTGCGATTTCACGATCTGGTGCGCGGCGCCGTGGAGTTTCCGAATGAGACAGTAAGCGATCCGATTCTGGTGCGGTCGTCGGGCATGCCCGTCTACAACTACGTGGTAACGGTGGACGACGCGCTGATGGAGATCACGCATGTGATTCGCGGCGACGACCACATTTCGAACACGCCGAAGCAGGTGGCGATCTACGAGGCGTTCGGGTGGAAGCTGCCGGAGTTCGCGCATTTGTCGACGATCCTGGGCAGCGACCGCGAGAAGCTGTCGAAGCGGCACGGCGCGACGGCGGTGGGGAGCTTCCGCGAGATGGGGATTTTGCCGGAGGCGCTGGTGAATTATCTGGCGCTGCTGGGATGGGGCGCGGAGGGCGGAACGCGGGAGATTTTCTCGCTGGAGGAACTGACGCGGGAGTTTCGGCTGGAACGGGTGACGGCGTCGCCGGCGGTCTTTGACTGGGAGAAGCTGCACTGGCTGAACCGGCATTATCTGAAACAGGCGGACGCAGCGCGCGTGGAGGAGCTGGCCTGGCCGCATTTTGCCGGCGCGGGACTGCTGCCGGGGTTTGAGGCAGCGAATTCAGAGACGAAGGCGTGGTTTGCGAAGCTGCTGGCGCTGTTTCTGCCGGCGGTGAGCCAACTGGATGAGCTGCCGAAGAAGACGGGATTTGTGTTCGGGTTCGATCTGGCTGCGGCGCGAGAGAACGAAGAGAATGCGGCGGTGCTCAGGAGCGAGAGCGCGCAGAAGGTACTGGCTGCGTTTGCGGCGAAGGTGCGGGCGACGGATGCGCCAGTGACGCCGGAGCAATTTAAGGTGTGGATGAACGAAGTGAAGGCGGAGACGGACGCGAAGGGGAAGGATCTGTTTCATCCGGTGCGAATCGCGCTGACGGGGTCGCACTCGGGGCCGGAGTTCGACAAGCTGATCCCGATCTTCGAGGAAGGCAGCGGGCTGGCACTGCCGGCGCACGTGCCGAGCGTGCGCGAGCGCGTGGAGCGGTTTCCGGCGGAATGACGCCGACGGTCGATTACACCTTTCCTCATTCCTGGGAGGCGGAGATTCTTGCGGAGCGGCCGCTGATTCTGCCGCCGCGGAGGTTTGTGTACCCCCGCGAGGCAGAGGAGGTGGAGCGCGGAGCGCTGGAGGTGAGGGTGCGGCCCGCGGAGGGCGCGCCGTTTCTGGCGACGTTTGCGCTGGGGTTCGCCGACCCGCTGGCGCCAACGGGATTGTGGAGCTGTCCGCATTGCGAGGAACTGTGCGCGGTGGCGGGCGGCTATGCGTACGTGGTGAACACGCGGGAGCCGGAGCGGTTCACGCATCTGCCGTTTCGTCCGGTGCTGGAGGCGAGGGCGGTGGAGGAGCAGAGGCTGCTTCTGTTTGCAGGACACTACGCGCTGCTGGCATGGGGCGCACAGGGACAGGCGTGGCAGACGGCGCGGCTTTCGGCGGAAGGGGTGCGGATGGAGGAGATTCGCGGGGATGTGCTGCTCGGGTTCGGATGGGATTTGCTGACGGATAAGGAAGTGCCGTTCACGGTGGATCTGAGGACGGGGGAGCGCGCCTGACGGTCACCTTTGCTGTGGAAAGCCATGCTTCGGTCGCGGCCTGATCGTTCGGATCGTAGGGTCCGTCTTCCGGATCGAACGGGATCGGGCCTCCCTCGCGAGTCGATCACACGCGGTTCCAGTCGGATCGGTCCTTTGCGCTGTTCATTGCAGATCCATTATCCGCCTTATCCCTCTTCCGAGATGCGGTAGAAGCTCAACGCGGCGTCGCCCTGCTGGAGGAGGCGGGTGCGGAGGAGCGCGCCGTGGCGGTCGTCGAGGGCATGGCGCTTGTCGTGTTCGGCGATGACGAGCGCACCGGGCGACAGGAGGGCGCGGCAGTTGCCACCGAGCAGGGCGAGCGCGAGAGTGTACTGGTCCGCAGCGGAGTAAGGCGGGTCGAGGAAGACGATATCGACTGAGCGGCGGGCTTCAAGGAGGCGCGGGAGAGCGGCGGCGACGCAGCGGGGTTCGAGGGCGTAACCGCCGCGGATGCCGAGCGAGGCGAGGTTGGCGCGGATGGCGCGCAGCGAAGGCTGGGCCTGTTCGACGAAGATGGATTCGCCGGCGCCGCGGCTGAGAGCCTCGATGCCGACGGCGCCGGAGCCTGCGTAGAGGTCGAGAAAGACGGACCCGGCCATGCGGGGCGCGAGCACGTTGAAGAGGGTCTCGCGGAGACGATCGGTGGTGGGGCGAACGTCGAGGCCCTGGGGCGCGTGGAGTACGCGAGAGCGAAATTGTCCGGCGATGATGCGCATGGCGGGCAGGAGACCCCGTGGCCAATTCCGGCCGAACCTCTACAATATCGGGAAGGTAGCGGAGAAGCGAGATGCGCGCGTGGTCATTACCTCTGGGACGCTGGTTCGGTGTGCATCTGCGCATCCACTATTTCTTTGTGCTGCTGCTGTTTTTCTGCGCGGTATCGACGAATCTGGCCGGGGTATCAGGCTGGCGGGGCGCGATGCTGTGGGTGCTGCTGCTGGGAGCCGTGCTGGGGCGGGAAGGGGCGCGGGCGCTGACAGCGGCGTATCAGGGGCTGGCGGTACGGAGCATACTGCTGCTGCCGATCGGAGGGCTGTTCTCGTACGCGAGCCCGGAGATGGCGGAGCAGGCGAACACGGGGGCGACGCAGGCGGCGCTGACGGCGGCGGGGCCGCTGGCGAATCTGGTGTTCGCGGGACTGGTGGCGGCGCTGATCGCGGGAGCGTCGGCGCAGGTGCCGATTGCGGCGATGCCGCTGATTACGCCATCGCACCTGATGCGCTCGACGGTATGGCTGAATGTGGTGCTGGCGGCGCTGCACATGATCCCGGCGTATCCGCTGGATGCGGGGCGGCTGATGCGCAGCTGGATCGCGAAGACGAAAGGGATGGCGCAGGCAACAAGGGCGGTGTCGGGAATTGGGCAGATGGCGGGGATTGCCGCGGTGGTGGCGGGGCTGGCGCTGCTGGCGCTTCCGAATACACACGTTGCGGCGAGCGTGAGCCCGTGGCTGATCATGGGCGGGTTTTTCATCTTTATCGGCGCGCAACTGGAGGATCAGGGGGTGCTGTTCCAGAGCGTGGTGGAGACGGTGCGGATGAAGGACGTGATGCTGACGGTCTTCGATACGCTGTCGCCGTCGGACACGCTGTCTGACGCTTTGTGCAAGGCGATACACAGCCTGCAGGACGATTTTCCGGTGGTGCGCGGGCCGAATCTGGTGGGCGTGGTGTCGCGGCAGGGGATTGTGCAGGCGCTGCGGAACGATGGGAACGGATACATCCAGTCGATTATGTCGAGGGCGTTCCAGGTGGCGCAGCCGGACGACTCCCTGGGGGCGCTGATCCGGCGCATCGGCAGCGGGCGGCTGTCGCTGATCCCGGTAGCGGAAAGCGGGCGGGTGGTGGGGATTGTGACGTGGCAGAACCTGAGCAGCAGCATGGGTCTGCTGGCGGAATACCGCCGCCTGGAGCGCAACGGCCATGAGCGCGACTGAAGGGCCGCTCGCGCCTGGAGTTTATCTCGTCGCCACGCCAATTGGAAACCTGGAGGACATTACGCTGCGCGCGCTGCGGGTGCTGCGCGACGCGGATCGCATTGCGTGCGAAGACACCCGGCAGACACGGAAACTGCTGGACCGGTACGGCATCGCGACGCCGGTGATCAGCAGCCACGAGCACAACGAGGCGGAGCGGAGCCGCGAGTTGCTGGACGAACTGCGTGGAGGCGCGCGCATCGCAGTGGTGACGGATGCGGGAACGCCGGGGATTTCCGACCCGGGGATGGTACTGGCGAAGGCGGCGATTGCGGAGAACGTGGCAGTGTACGCGATTCCGGGGGCGAGCGCGCTGCTGGCGGCGCTGGTGGCGTCAGGACTCGACACAGAGCGCTTCTTCTTCGCCGGCTTTCTTCCCCCGCGGAAAGGCGAGCGAAAGACGGCGCTGGAGGAGCTGGCGGGATCGCTGCCGCGGGCAACAACGCTGGTGCTGTACGAAGCGCCACATCGGATTCTGGACACGCTGGAGGATGTGAGCGCGGTGTGGGGCGCGGAATGCCGGATTGCCGTGGCGCGCGAGCTGACGAAGGTGCACGAAGAATTTCTTCGAGGCACGGTACGCGAGGTGCGCGAAGAAATGGAGGCGCGCGGGACGGTGCGCGGCGAGATGGTGCTGATGATCGAGGCGCAGCCCACCGCGGATGACGCCGGGCGTGGAGCAGGGAGCGTGCGGGAGAGGCTGGCGGAGCTGGAAAAGTCAGAAGGTTTGACGGAAAAGGACGCACTGAAGCGGCTGGCTCGGGAGCGCGGCGTGGCGAAGAGCGAGCTGTGGCGGGAGCTGCAGCGGGAGAAGGCGCGAGGGCGGTAAGCGGGGCGAAAGCGATAGGTGCAGGACCGGATTCCCCTTTTGTTTTTCAGGCCGCGAGACCTACGAACGGATAGTAAGATCCGCGAGGGGTTGCTCTTTCTCTTATTTTGGGCGAGGTAGTAAGCAAATGATGAGAAACCTGCCAAGCCACAAGGCCATTGTGCTAGCTGTCCTGGGAACGCTGCTCGTCGCCAGTTCCCAGAATTCCTGGGCCGATGCGAATGAAGACCTGTGGAGTTCGTCGAAAGCGGGCGACGTTCAAGGAGTGCTGGACGCGCTGAATAAAGGCGCGGATGTTAACCATCGTTTTGATAACTACTACGGCATTCGAGGCCTAACCGCCCTCATGCGGGCGGCGTGCAGCGGGCATGCTCGAGTCGTTGAATTGCTATTGGCTCATGGGGCCGATGTTCTTGCCCAGAGCGCAGAGGGCCAAACGGCTTTGGAATGGGCGGCGTATTGCGGCAGGGGCAATGCCGCCAAAGTAATTTCAATCATGCATGGCACCTCCCACGGGAATGCTGTTCTTGGAATTCCGGACAATGGCGGCTATACGCCCCTGATGCGGGCTGCCGCCGCGGGTCATGCAGGTATAGTCAAGCTTCTGCTCGACCTCGGCATTGGTTCAGAAACTACCGAAAAGAATAACTCCGGCGCGACCGCGGTCGATCTGGTCTGCACGGAATGGAACAACAAATCAAAATCCTGCCCCAAACAGGAAATCCTGAATGTTCTAACCCCTGCCGTGGCCAAGGAAAACGTGCGTGAAGCGGAGTTAGCAGATCATGGCCACGTTGGGGGAATCTATACATCTCAATCCGATGTCTGCGTGCGGAACCTGTTCATGATGTGTGGTCCTTCGGACACTCCCGACGTCAGCAAGGGTGAAAAGGTTGAGCTGCTGCAGCAGGATAAATGGGGCGATAATTTTCAAGTGCGCGTTTTTAACTCCGACGGTTCGGCAGCAGGGATTGTTAATTTTCCAAACGGCGGATTTGAGTGCCATGATTATAACGGCGCATGTGACCTTGCTCCTCCGGTTTAGGCATTCAGCATCAATACAGTGGTCATTAAGACGGTGGTAAAACAGAATTTTTGGACGTAAAGATATTCATAAATTGCAAAGCCATGTCCTTACAAAACCTCGCCCTGCCGGTGTTTTCGGCAAGCTGCAATGTCGTGCCCTGATACATAGCCTTACACCGTTCACGCATTCGGTGCAGCGCGGTGGCCTGGCAAATCAGCAGCGGTGGTTGATGAGGGCAGCGACGCCGGCGCCGATGGCGGAGAGGGTGGGGTCTTCGGGAAGGATCTCGACTGTGTAGCTCTGGAGCGGGGACATCTTGATCATGTCGTAGAGGTGGTTTTTGAGGCGGGACAGATCGAGCCGCTGGATGTCGCGGCCGGTGAAGTAGAAGCGGCCCGCGCCTTCGAGATGAATCTGCGAGGCGGTAGCGGCGGCGAG
>DAHUYD010000094.1 GCA_027315385.1 Acidobacterium sp. | reverse complement strand
GGCAGGTCGCGGAACATGCGGTCCTGGAAGGCGCCTGTCCGGCGGTCGAGGGTCAACATGCGGGCGCCGGCGCGGTCCGCGAGCGGCTCCTGCGCGATGAGGTCTTCGGGGAGGTGGTAGTCGAAGTCGGAGACGAGCACGTTGCGATTGTATGGTGCGATTCACCACAGAGGACACGGAGGCGAGTGACCAGTGATCGGTCAACAGCAAGGGGGGGCGTCCCGATTGTGCGGACGATCAGCGCTTTTGGGCGAAGTAACGTTCGGCGGCGAGGCGGGCGCGTTCGAGGGCGGCGTTGAGCTCCTCGCGCCTCGATTCGAGCGCTTCGGGATCAGCGTCGGGCAGGGGCGGCGCGACGGGGCGCGACCAACTGACGACGACGCGCGAGAAAGGTTTAGGGATGAGGAAGCGGTCCCAGGAGCGGATGGTCCAGGCGTGCTGCGGATGCAGGTAGAAGCTGCCGATCACCTCTCCGGTCATCTCCGCCAGCTTCACCGGGCCGATTTTGGTCTCGTAGATGGGGCCGCGTGGGCCGTCGGCGGTGAAGACGACGGGCTGGTTCCGGGCGAGCACGTCGCGGAGGGCCATGAGGGCGGCAGCTCCGCCGCGGGAACTGGAGCCACGGACGCTGCCGTAGCCAAGGAGGGCGAGGGTGCGGGCGATCAGCTCGCCGTCGAAGCTCTGGCTGATGAGGATGGAGCAGCGGAACTTGCGGAAATACCATCCGGCGGGCAGGGTGCAGCGGTGCCAGAAGCAGAAGATGCCGCGCGCGGGCGGGGTGGCGGGCACGGTGCCGGGCTCGGCGATGGTCTCAAAGCGGAGAGTGACGCCAATGGCTGCGAGGACGATGGCCGTGAGTTTTGGGATGGCGAAGAGCGCGAGGCGCTGGCCGGGAGTGAAGCGGTCGTTCACGGCTTGAATTCCAGATGGCGATGGCGTTGAAGATGCGGATATTCAGAGATTCGCGTCGCGTTGCGGGAGGGCACAGCGGCTAAAGCCCCGATCTTTGGAGGCGTGGTACCGCTCGACTAAAGTCAGGCCCTGATACAAAGCGCGCCCGGTTCTTCATTAGTTCGGGGCTGGATGTTTCGAGTTGCAGCACTCGCTACTCCGCCGAGGGCGTCACCGGCACGGGTGCGTTCTTCGGCGTGGCGATGTAGCCCTGGATCGTGTTTTTGTTGGGAATGCGGTTCACGACCAACTCGTACAGCAGGTGGTTCTTGCCGGTATAGAACTGGATTGGCTCGTCGAGGCTGCGGTCCTTTTTTAGGATCTGGTGATCGTTCGAGAATACGACGACCGTGAAGCGGCTGTGCCTGGGGTCGGCCTTCTTCAGTTCCAGGGCGACGGTGGCGACCGCCTTTCGGCGGTGCTTAGCAAGGGTGAACTCGTAATAGTTGCGGTCGCCCATGTGCTTCAGGATGTTGAGTTCATTCCCGTTGGTGGCGATGAGGCCGCTCTGGATGCCGAGATCGCCTTTCATGGATTGAAGCTGGGCCTGAGCGGCGGCCAGCTGGGTTTTGGTGGCGCTGAGATCGGTCTTGACGCCCCCGACGTCGGTCTTAACGCCGTTGACGTCGGTGGAGACGGCGCCGATTTGCTGCTGGACGGCGGCGTGCTCGCTGGCAAGCTGCTGCGCCTGGGCCTGCTGACGGCGCAGCAGATCCTGCGCGCGCTGATCGAGCTGCTTTTGAGTGAGGCCGAGAGAGTGACCGAGAGTCTCGCTGGTGACGCGCAGCCGGGCGTTGGTTTGATCCAGGGCCGCGGCGAGCTTCTGATTCTGCGCTTGTGCGGAAGCGACCTGCGCCTCGGCGTTGGTGAGACGGCCGGCGAGGGAGTAGCTCCACACCAGACCGGCGAACGCCGCGAGGACGGCGATCAGCAGAAGCCCGATCAGGAGTCCGGAATAGGTTCGTTGCTCACCGGCGACGGGTACTTCGCTTGTGGTTTCGCTCATGCGGGTTCCTCTTTCCTCCAGCGGAAGAAGGCTATCGTGTTTGACGAAGCGCTGCAAATAACGGAAGTGGCGGAATCATCCAGTGTGGAGGCGGCCGGCGCTCCTTCCGCCCCGGAACGGGATGTGCTCGAGGGAACGGGTTTTGACGGCTGCGCAGCGTAAATGACGCAACCTGGCGCGCGAAGGGTAATCTGTGAGATATGCCCCGTTATCCGTATCGTGAACTGGAGCCCACCCGCGAAGCAAGAGAAGTGTTCCAGCGCTGGATTGACTCGCTGGACGACGAATTCTCGCGGCACAGGAACGCCGTGCTGCGAGGCGAGATCGTGCGCGACAACCTGCACCAACTGCTGCTGGGGCGGCCTCGCGGAGGAGCTCTGAACTTTACGCTGACGACAGAACTGCCTTTCAACGTGCTGGAACTGTCCCTGGATCCGGCGAACGTGACACTGGAGCCGGAATACTACGGCGACATCGACGCGGAGCGGTACGCGCTGATCAAGCCGCTGGTGTGGTTCTGGCGGATGTTCGACCGGTCGCCGGTGGCGCTGAATCACTGGCTGGGATTCCGGCTGCGATCGATGCTGGGAAGGCATATCTTCAAGAGCATTGGACGCAATGTGAAGATCTACCACGGCGTTGAGTTTACGTTCGGCTACAACCTGACACTGGAAGACGACGTGATCGTTCACAACCACGTCCTGCTCGACGATCGCGGAGAGCTGATCGTGCGGAAGGGAACATCGATTTCAGAGCATGCCGCGGTGTTTTCCCACGCGCACGATCCGGTGGAGGCGTGCATCATCGAGCACCGGCGGACGGAGGTGGGCCCGGGGGCGCGGGTGACCTATCGCTCGCTGGTGATGCCCGGCGTGCGCGTGGGCGAGGATGCAATGCTCGGGGCGCAGGGCGTGGCGACACACGATCTGCCGCCGCACGCGATTGCGGGGGGAGTACCGGCGCGGAAGATCAAGACCAAACAGGACGCGGGGCGGCTCGGCGAGAGCGGGGAAGCTCCGTGCCGCGAGCTGCCGCCGAATCGGTGATTGTGCTCTGGTGCTCAAGCGCTCTGCAGCCCGGCTCGCAAGCCCTTCCCTGATACCATGAAGCGTTCCCATGAGTGAGACACGTCTGGTATTAGGGATCTTCGAGTTCGTGGTGCTGGTGTTCTCGCTGAGCATTCACGAGGCGGCGCACGGGTGGATGGCGAACCGGCTGGGCGACCCGACAGCGAAGATGCTGGGCCGCGTGACGCTGAATCCGATTAAGCATATAGACCCTGTTGGGACGCTGGTCATTCCGCTGGCGATGCTGCTGCTGCCGGGATTTGGGAATTTCCTGATCGGGTGGGCGAAGCCGACGCCGGTGACGCCGCGGAATTTTAAGAATGTGACGCGCGACGACATTCTGACAACGGTCGCGGGACCTGTGAGCAATATCCTTGCCGCGTTTGGTGCGACGGCGTTGCTGGTGGTTTTGTCGAAGGCCAGTTCGACGGGGGCGGCGATTGTGCATCAGCTGGCGGCCACAGGCGTCGTGGATCCCGCGCTCATGGGTTCGATGCTTTTGCCGCTGGCGCTGATTCTGTATATCGGAGTCACGCTGAATTTGATTCTGGCGGTATTCAATCTGCTGCCGCTGCCGCCCCTGGATGGGTCGCACGTCTTCCGGCACATGCTGCCGTACAAGGCGTTGCGCGTCTATGATTCGCTGGGGATTTTCGGCCTCATCGTATTCCTCTTCTGGGGATATCCGATCATCGGCCATCTAGTGAACCCGGCGATGAGATTCCTGGACGGGATTCTGGTCTCTTTCTGAAGATTGCCGGATGCGAACCTGAATCGCGTGGCGCCGCTGCAACATCTGGAAAACGGAGGTAATTCATGATTGTGTCTCATGGCTGGGCGGCGCAGAGCGCTGTTGTGCCGCTGGCGCCGTTCAATTTTTTTCGCCGCGAACTGAAAGAGCAGGACGTGCTGGTGGAGGTTCAGTTCTGCGGTGTCTGTCATTCCGATATTCATTCGGTCCGCGATGAGTGGAACAACGCCGTGTACCCGATGGTGCCCGGTCACGAGATTATCGGCCGCGTCTCGGAGGTCGGCAAGGGAGTAAGGCGATTTAAGGCCGGCGATCTGGTTGGAGTGGGGGTCATTATCGACTCGTGCCGGAGCTGTGCGAGCTGTCGCGCGGGCGAGGAGCAGTATTGCGAAGTGGGCGCGACCCTCACCTATGGGGTGAAGGATCGCTATGGGGACCTGACGCAGGGCGGGTACGCGAACAACATCGTGGCGCCCGAACATTTTGTGCACAGCATTTCGCCGAAGCTGGACCCGGCAGGGGTGGCTCCTTTGCTGTGCGCGGGGATCACAACCTATTCGCCGCTGCGGCACTGGAATGCGGGTCCGAACAAGAAAGTTGGCGTGGTGGGCCTGGGAGGGCTGGGACACATGGCCCTGAAGTTTGCGCATGCCTTCGGCGCCCATGTCGTGCAGTTCACTACGTCGGAGTCGAAGGTGGCGGACGCGAAGCGGCTGGGGGCGGATGAGGTGGTGATCTCAAAGGATGCGGCGGCGATGAAGAAGCAGGCGAGCTCGTTTGACTTCATCGTGGATACGGTTTCCGCGCCGCACGATGTGAATCCCTATCTGGAAGCACTGAAACGAGACGCGACATACTGCCAGGTGGGGTTGCCGGACAAGCCGCCCGTCATTTTTCCGGGTCATCTGATTTTCAAACGGCGGAGCTGGTCAGGCTCGATCATCGGCGGCATGGCGGAGACGCAGGAGATGCTGGATTTCTGCGCGGAGAAGGGGATCACCGCCGATGTGGAGGTAATTCCGATTCAGCGGATCAATGAAGCGTTCGAACGAGTGGTGAAGGCGGACGTGAAATACCGGTTCGTGATCGATATGGCGTCGCTGGTGAAGGGGTAGCGGGAGATCAGCGACCAGTGCTCGGCGACCGGTCAACCCGGTCTTGCCGCCGATCCAAAAGCGAAGGGAGGAGCCCATGCTCCTCCCTTCGCCCTGTTCTTGTGCAGCGGGCTACTTCACCCGGAACTGGTGTCCAAGGCGGTAGACGACGCCAATGGAAACGGACATGTGTTCGGCGAGGCCGTTGCCGCCGAAGTCGCTCATCAGGGCGTCCGGCGCGATACGGAAGACGAGGCGGGGCGAGCGGTTGAGGTCGAGCGATCCACCGAGAGCCATGCCCAGGGCCATTTGATTGGAAAACATGTCGAGGGTCGAGGGAGGCACGTTGCCGAGGTCGTGCTGGAAATCGCCGTAGACGCCGCCGACAAAGGTGTGGAGAAGCATGGCGGCATGCTGATTGAAGAGGACGCGATACTCAGGTCCGCCCAGCAGAAAGTACTCCGCGACGAAGGGGCCGTGAATCTGGCCCGCAGGACCCGCGACGGTTGCGCCGACGCCGCTGGTGCCGAAATAGCCGCGAACGTTGGCGCCGACTCCCCAGCGCTGGGAGAACTCGCGCACGGCCTCAGCATTGAAGCCGCCGAGAAGGGCCTGCTGGAGCACGTGCGGACCCGCGTCGGTGGCCGCGTAGCCGATGCCACCGTAGATTTCCCAGGGGAAGTTGTATTTGACGCCAGCGAGCGGTTCCGGCGGGGGCAGATTGGGATGAGGTGGGGGACTCACGACCTGGGCATACGCTGCCGCGCTGAAAAGGCCCATGGAACCGATTGCCGCAATCGCGATCAGGGCGGCCAAAGCCGTCCTGCCCAGCCAGGAACTACGCTTTCCCTTCAACAGACGCAACCTCCGAACGGTTCAGGCAACGAGCCGTCGTCCAAAAAATGTTAAGCGAAGTTCCAGGATACAGCACCGGAGCGCATTCTGTCCCACGTAAGGGGCAGACGGCAGCAGACGCCGCGTGAACGGCGGGTTCCGCACGCGGCGCGTCTGCTGTACTCTGGGAATCGTGAAGAAGACGACCCATGAGGCGGCCCGCGATTTCGGGTCGCTCGAAGAGATGATGCAGAGCTACGCCAGGAGGGCGGTCCGCCTGGCGGCGGACGATCACGGCATGACGCTGGACTATTCGCCGGAGTCGATCGCGCGGCTGGAGACGGTGCTGGCGGCGCGCATCCCGGTACCCCCGGCGCAACAGGAGGAAGCGACGCGCCTGTGGGGCGGCTATTTCGGAGAAGTCTTCCGGCGGCGCTGGCCGGCCGAGTGGATTATGGCGGTGTATCCGGGCGGGGAATTTGCGATGCCGGCGCTGGAGATCGGGGGATCGCAGATCTATCCGCTGTTGAAGGTATTTCGGCGGCTGACGATGGGCCCGAACGAGAGCCTGGGGGCGTTCTACGCGAAGGTGGCCGGGGCGCTCGAGGGGAAGGCGCAGGGCTAACCGCGCCCGGAGCGGCACGCCTCGCACTGGCAGTGGCGGCGCAGGTAATCCCAGGAGTAGATGCCGCTGGCGTGGCCGTCGTTCCATTTGAAGGACATGGCGTAGTTGCCGACGGGGGTTGCGGACTCGGGCCGCGGCGGGGCTTGATACATTGGAAGCAGGGCGGCGGATTTGGCCCTGGGCTCACCGGGTGCACGGCCTTGGGCTTCGCGCTCCTCATGGCATGTCGCGCAGGGGCATGCGAGGCGGAGCCAGGCGAAGCTCCAGCGGCTGCGATGGCCGTCTTTCCATTCGATATCGAGGCCTTCGCCGGTGGATTGCAGCACGCGGACTCTAACGGGCGCGACCGCGTCGCGCGGAAGATCGGACTCGGGTTCGCGGCGCGCCTCTTCGGCGCTGACCAGACGTATTCCTTCGTGGCTCATGAGAAACCAGCAATCAGCGAGCGCTCAGGAGACCGGCTCGCTAGGCTGACTGCAAAAACGCAACAGACTGGAGGCTGGTGACCTCAAAACGCTTGCGGCAGCGGATATTCGAGCAGGCGACCATATCGTCCTGGCGGACCATGTACGACTGGGCCTTGGCGAAACGGGCGCGATCGCGCTCGTCAGCGTGGCGGGGCAGCGACGCCTTGCGTGTTCTGACCAGCCAGCGCACCTGATACTCCGCGGCGTTGCCGCAATGAGGGCAGGTGAGCGTATGGGTCCGTTGCTCGGATTTCTCGTTGAAAAATTCGCGTTCTTCCATGGCCCAAAGCTCCTCACTAAGTATTTCACAATCGCGGGACGCAGAAGTGGTAGTTTGTGCGGAAGGTTGCAAATGGCGACGAAGCGCGTGAAAAAGAAGACATTCTCCGCGGTGAAGGCCGTGAAGGCGAATGCGCGCGAGCGCGTGGGACAGCCGAAACCGGAGCAGGTTCTTGCCGGTGAACCGCGGGAGGAGAAGCGCGGCCGGAAACACAGGAGGACGCTGGCGCGGCTGCTGGCCGAGGAGGAGTGACGGAGGTTTTTGCGGCTGCCGATTGTGGGGTAGCGGAGCTGTGGCCGAGATGCGGACGTCCGATGAAAGTGAAATGGAGATCCCCTGTCGCCGGAAAGAGGCGACAGGGGATCTCGGCGATCCACTGGGCTAGAAGTTGAGGGTACCGTTGATCACGATGATGCGGCCAAAGCTTGAAGAGCCGAACGAGCCATAGGGGCCGGTGGGCTGGACGACATCGCTGGTGATCTGACCCAGGTTGGTCAATCCCGCGTCATTGCTCGGCGCGGCAAAGGCCGGGTGATTGAGCAGATTGTAGGCCTGAGCGCCGATCTTGAACTGCAGTCTCTCCATCTGCAGCACGTTTTTGTACAGGCTCATATCCACGTCGGCGTAATGCGGCCCGTAGAAGGCATTGCGGGGAATGTTGCCGAAGTTGGACTGCGCCGGATCGTTATAGGGGTCCTGCGTAGAAACACCGGATCCATTAAAGTAGTGACCCTGGAAGCAGGGGTTTTTGAATGAGTTACAGGTGTGGTTGAAGTGGTTGTTCAGCACGTCGGCCAGAACGAAGTAGTTGCCCGTGCCGTTATTCAGGTCGTTCGCGGCATTGTTATTGAAGACACTGAACGGCTGGCCGGAGCGCCAGTAGGCTTTACCGGCGATAGTCCACCCTCCCGCTCCGTACTGGGCGAACTTGTTCTGGAAGTGAAAAGGCTCGATCCAGGTAAGGTCGGCGAGAAAGCTGTTGCGGAAGTCGTAATCGGCGTTCGAATACATCAGGAGCGAGGTGTGGTTGGGGACGATTTGATAGGGGAGCCCGTTGCCGTTGAAGACTTCAGCCTGGCCCTGATTGGAGACATCGTCGAGCGCGTGGGAATAGGTATAGGAGATATCTGTTGTCAGGCCGTGGTGGTCGATGTGTTTGTATTCGATGTAGCCTCCGTCATAGTTGGAGACTGCGTTGTCGTTGATAATGCCCATCTGGCCGAAAGCCGGATCGGGCGGATTCACGGGGACGTACTCGAACTGGGAGTAGTTTGAAGATCCGGTATAGGCGTTTCCGGCCAGGCTCTCGTTGATGCCGTAGTCGTAGCTGATTCCGTCGTAGCCATGGTTCCCGATGTAGGCGAGAATCAGCGCATCCGAAGGGTTGAGGCGCTGCTGTAACTGCAGGCTCCACTCCGCATATTTGGCGGTGACCATATGATTCGGCGAAATGTAATGAGCGGGTGCGAAGAAGGGCGATCCCGGGGGCAGCGATGCCGCGATCTGGTTGGCGCTTTCGCCGCTGGCAAATCCGCTGAAGAGAGCATTGTAGGAAGCCAGCGCGTAGGCCGGCGCGCTTCCTGCTCCTTCGCCCACGTTTCCGGCCTGAACAAAGGCGCCATAGTTATCGGGGAAGGTCAGATACTGGTTCTCGATCAGCGCGCCGGGGAATGCGTCGGCGAAAAGCCCGAAGCCACCGCGAATGTCGGTTTTCCCGTTGCCTCTTAGGTTCCAGTTGAACCCGAAACGCGGCTGAATCACAGCGGCTTCCAGTGAGGAGAAGACGTTGTGGTAGCCGGTGGAGAGAAGCTTGTTGTATGGAGTATCCAGTGTGGCGTTGGGCTGGGGAAAGCCGCCGACCAGACGCGAGAAGCAGTTGGTTTTGCAGGAGATGTTTCCGTCGCGGTCAATGCGCAGACCGTAGTTCAGCATGAGGCGCGGAGTGGCTCGCCATTCATCCTGCGCATAAATGCCGTAGTTGTAACCGGCGATGGCAATCTCCTTGGTGGTGTCGAAGGTCTGGGCGAAGTAGGAGCCTGACGCTCCGGGCAAAGTGCCACCGGCTAAATCTCCCAGGGAACCGAAGCTGAAGAAGCCACCGTAGGTATTCACCTCAGGGTAGCCGTCGGTGACGTCATAGCGTTTGAAATTCATGCCGAATTTCAGGTTGTGATTGCCCTTGAGCCAGGCAACATCGTCGACGAACTGATACTGGACGGAATTGGTAGTGGTGGGATTTCCGCCCCAGTTGAAACCGATCAGGCCATTCTGACCCATGCCTGTTTGGCCCATGCCGGTGGCAAAGTTGGTGCCGCCATCGGAGTTATTGCTGAATTGCGTCGGCGAAGCCGCCAGAGTCTGCTGGAGGTTAGAGGGGCCGTAGGGCCAGGAATAGTAGAACGCGGATGCGATGAACTGATTGGTGAGATAGGGGCTGAAGGAGTAAGTGTGGTTCAGCTGGCCATTCCAGATTGGCTGCTTACTCTGGACGTTGAGAACCGGACTGACGAGGCTGATGTAGGTCGGCTTCGCTCCCTGATCGTCGCTGATGCGAACGAAAACCTTCTGCTTGTCGCTGAGGTTCCAGTCGACTCGGCCAACGACCATGTGTTCCGTGTAAGCGCCGCCCGTGACGCCTGCCGCCGCCGTCATGCAGGGAAGCGCCGATCCGGTGGAGCCGCTGGGCACCGCTCCAAAATAGGTGTTGGGCTGACCGGAAACCGGAGTACCCGCGTAGCTGCCGCAGCCCTGATTGCCTGAAGCATCCTGAAGCGGGCCGCTGCCTGTAGTCACAGGGACCGCGGACTTAAAGAGCGGAGAACTGTCGAGCAAATTGAACATTTGCGTGTAGAGCGGCACGCTGCCGGCCGGCACCGTGCTGAGGGTGCTGGCCTGAAATGCCTGGGTTGGGAAGTTGATGTAGCTGAGCGACGGCTCGATGTAGCGAATGCCTTCGGTATCGGCGAAGAAGAAGAGCTTATTGGGAATGATGGGGCCGCCGATCTGGGCGGCGTACTGGTTGGATACAGCTTTCTGGCGCGGGATGCCGTTCAGGTTATAGAAGAAGTCGTTGGCGTTGAACCCGGAGCTGTTATAGGTCCACTGGAGCAGGCCGTGGAACTGGTTAGTGCCGTCTTTTGTGTCATAGGTTTCCACGCCGCCGGCCTGGCGGCCCCATTCCGGGTTGTAGCCGTTCTGGACAAAGGAAGCCTGGGCGATTTCCGCCGAACCGATACTGAGCGAGGAAGCGCCGGTGGTGGAGTCATTGAAGAAGGAGTCCGTCTGGTCGGCGCCGTTGAGGATAATGAGATTCGATATGCCTGGCAGTCCGCTGGTGCTGAAGTTGCCATTGCCGTAGGTGCCCGTGTTCATCACAACGCCGGGGATGGTGAAGGCAAAGGTTGTAATGTCGCCGCCGGGGTTGGGCAGGTTTTCGAACTGCTGCGTGGTGAAGGTCGTGGTGATCGTTGAATCCTCGGTTTGGATCAGCTGGGCATTGTTGGCGCTGACCGTGACGGTCTGTCTGCTGGCTGTGGGCGAGACGGTGAGGTTGACGACGGACTGCTGGCTGACAAGTATCTCAACCGCGGTTGTGGTGGATTGCAGTCCTTTGGCGGTGGCGGAAACCTGGTAATTGCCTGGCTTGAGAAAAGGAGCAGTGTAGAGGCCGTGGGCGTTCGTCGTGATGACGCGGGTGTCGCCGGTATTGATTTCGATCAGTGTCACTGTAGCGCCTGGAACTACCGCGCCTGTGGGGTCCTGCACAACTCCATTGAGGCCGCCGGTTACGGCTGTCTGTGCCGATGCGATGGGGACAAGGTTCAGTAGGGCCACGGGGGCAAAGCACAGCGCGGCGATGAAAAGCATTATGGTCCAACAACGACGTGGGGTCACGGGCAACTCCTCTCGGTCCAGCGGGGATGGGGAAATCCGAAGTTCGCAATCGTACGTGGTCATCGATCAAAATGGGGATCACAATCGATGCTTTTCGAAAGATGTGAGGGATTATACGGCACGAAACAAGCATGGTCGCCTGTGGATTAACAAGACGGCAAGCTGGCCGCCGGGGGGATGCGACCGGGCTCGTGAAGGTGTCGTCCGCCAGGTGGAGTGCGAGGAGGGCTACTGAGCCGCGGGGAGGGGCTGCCGGCCGCTGAGGAAGGTCTTGTACTGGGTGTCGATGATGCCGAGGTTGCGCGCGAGGCCAAGGCGCGCGACGTTGAGCTGGTAGACGCTGTCGACGTACTGGGTCTGCGCGGCGGCGAGAGTGGATTCGGCTTCGGCGACGGGGAGATTGTCTGTGACCCCGGCTGTGAAGCGCTGCTGGGTCTGGTAGAGGGCGGTGGTGGCGAGCTGCACGTTGCTGCGCGCGACCTTTACGGTGTCCTGGGCGGTCTGGAGATCGAGCATGCTGTCGCGAAGCTGCTGATCGATCTTTACGGTGAGGTCGTCCATGCGGGAGCGAATCTGCTGGAGCTGGGCTTCGGCGACATCGCGGTCGCCGCGCAGCTTGCCTTCCTCGAAGATGGGGACGCTGAGCGTGCCGACGGCGGCGAATGTGTCGTGATAGATGCCGCCGCTGACGCCTGTGATTCCGTAGTTACCGTTGAATGTGAGGGTGGGGAAGCGCTCATGGGCAGTGGCTTTGCGTTCCAGATCGGCAACGAGCAATTCCTGGCGGAGCATCTGGTAGTCCTGGCGGTCGCGGTATGCCTCGGCCCGCGCCTGCTGGATGGGCATGGGCTCGAGCGCGGCGTAGGGCTCGGCGTCAGCGAGGTGAATCTGCTGGTCGGGGGCCAGGCCGATGGCGCGATTCAGGGCGATCTTCGCCTTGGCAAGATTGTCCTGGGCGAAGATGAGCACCTGCTCCTGGTGCTGGTATTCGACGCGGGCACGGATCTCGTCGAGGTTCGGGACGACGCCGGCGAGGTGCTCCTGATGCGTCTGGTAGAGGAGGGTCTTATCGGTCCTGAGGAGCGACTGCGCGTATTGCACCTGCGAGCGCGCGGCGACGGCCTGAAGATAGGCGGTTCCTGCGTTGAGGACCACCAGGCCCCGCGCGGACTGAGCGTTGTAGAAGGCGGCTTTCTGGCCGGCAATGCCCGCGCGCCAGACATCGTAGCCGCTCCAGTTGAAAAGGGCCTGGGAAAAGTTGATCTGCCCGACTGTGGTATCGACGCGCGTAATGAGGTGAAAGGCGGAAAGGGGCACTCCTTTGGGAAGCAGCGGGGCAAAGAGAGCGATTGCCGAGGGATGAAAGCCCATCGCCTCCAGGTTCAGCTCGTGAACGCCGGTCTCGCCGTGAAGGGAGAGATTGGGGAGCAGGACATTGATGAGCTGAAGCTTCTGGGCTTCGGCGGACTGCTGCTGATCATTCGCGAGGCGCAGGGCCAGGTTGTTCTGAATGCCGAGGCGGATGGCCTGATCGAGAGACAAGGCGCGGACGCCAGGAGTCCTGGGAGCGGCCTGGATACTGCCGGCATAAGGGTTGATGGCCGAATTGGAGAGATTGCTCTGGGCGATGGCGACGGCGCTCAGAGCGAGCACGATTCCGGCTAAAAGCAGATTCCTGTTCATGCGCCCGTTCATTGAAGTGCTTCTGTTTAGATCAGGATACCCGTTTATGGATGCGGAAAGTTCGACCCAGGAATCTGGAGAGTTGCTCAGGCGTGCCGGCACCGGCAGTTGTCGCCGCGGGTTCCGGCGGCGGTAAGGGGCAACACCGGGCGAAATACGCGCCATCGAAGGAGTAAGGACAAAAGACGGGCCTCGTGTACGCGGACTTCCGCCGTTCGGGAAACGACCGGGACAGGAAAACAGAAATCAGGAGGCTCGTAATGTCAACGCTGGAAGCGCAGCCGCTTCCGAAGTTGAAGGTCGCAGCGTGGAGACGGCCCGCATCCCTGAAGGAGCGAGCCGCGGCTGAGGGATTCAGGGGATTCGTGCCAGGATTACTGATTGTGCGTTCTTCGTTGTTGTCCCCGGGCGAGGTCTGCGGCGCGGCGCGCCGTGCCGGACTTGCGGTGCTTCCCCTCGTGGCCGGGGGCGCGCGAGAGGCTGTGGAGGCTCTGCGGAGCGGAGGCGTGGACCTGATCTTCGCCGACACCGGGGCCCTGCGGGATCTGGAACGGCGCGAGCTGCTGGAGCGGGCCCGAGGGGCACAGCCGCCGATTCCTGTGATTCTGGTGGGCGAGGCGGCCGGAGAGGAAGCGACGCTGCAGATTCTGCGCGAGGGCGCCGCCGATTACCTGCCCATCTCGGAACTCGCTCATCTGCCCTCGGCTATGACGCGGGCGTTGCGCACTCGGAATTCGTCAGAGGAGCGGGCGAAGACCAAGAGCGAACTGGAGCATGCGTGGGGGATACTGCGCGACAACCAGAAGCTTATCGAGGTGGGGCGGCTGGCGGCGACGATCGCGCACGAAATTAATAATCCGCTGGAGTCGGTTACGAATTTGCTCTATCTGCTGGGGCAGGAAACGACGCTTTCCGAACCGGCGCGGGGTTATCTGGCGATGGCACAGCGCGAACTGGATCGTGCGGCGCAAATCAGCCGGCAGACCCTGAAGTTTGCCCGAGAGACCGCGGGGCCGCAGCGGAGCCGGATCGACGAGCTGATGGAAGAGGTGCTGGCGCTGTACAGCCGGCGGATCGCGGAAAAGAATATTCACATCGAGCGGCGCTATGCCTGCCGCGAAGAAGCGCTGGTGTTTCCGGGCGAGATGCGTCAGGTCCTTTCGAACCTGGTGACGAATGCGATTGAGGCGTCGGGGATGGATGGCCGTCTGTGCCTGCGGGTGCGTGAGTCGCGGAGCTGGTCGGATCCCGGTGTCCGGGGCATCCGGATCGCCGTTGCCGATAACGGGACGGGGATTCCGGCGGAGGCCCAGCGGCGGCTGGGTGAGCCGTTCTTCACGACGAAAGGGCAGCGGGGAACGGGCCTGGGATTGTGGGTGACGCGCTCAATCGTCCAGCGATACGGCGGAGAGATGCAGATGCGGTCCTCGACGGCGCCGGAGCGGCACGGGACGGTCTTCAGCATTTTCCTGCCCACGAATCTGGGTCCGCGAGCGGTGAGTCGGCCATCCGGCCCCGACGGCGGCAGCGGAACACGGCCGAAAGTCGTCTCCCTGGCCAGCGGCAGCAGCCCGCGCCAGCGCGTCTCCGGCGAGACACTGCTGAGGCGCCACGCGAACGGCGAGTGATCCGGAATCAGGTCCTTGCGGGAACAACTTCGTCGAGGAAGCGGCGGAGGGCGAGTTGCCATGCGTTCGCGGGGGCGCGGCGCAGGTCGTCGTACTGCTTTGGTGCGGGAGACCGCTCGAAGAGACGATAAGCGCGGCTCGATCCGGCTGGAGAATGCCGATCCAGGAAGAGGCGGGGGACTCCGGAGCGAGCAAGGCTGGCGGCGGGGTCCAGGAATTCCTTTTGTAACAGAAACAGTGGCAGAATACGGGCGCGAGGGTCGGATATAAAAACGCGGCGAGCGGGAGGGTTGGGGTCCTCCAGTACCGCGCCCGCAGGTGCGAAGCGCGCGGCGACGAGCGCGGCGAGCGTCGCGCCGACTCCGTTGCCGTCCACAACGATGTTGCGTGCCGGGATGTGGCGCGTGTCGGTGAGGTAGGTCCAGGCGGCCACGGCATCGTCGTCGAGGAGGCGCTCAGTAGGGTGGCTGCCGGCGCTGCGGCCAAATCCCTGGTAATCGATGGCGAAGACATTCGCGCCGATGCCATGCAGGGCGACGACGGCGGGGACGCAGTCGGAGAGCGAGCCGCGGGAGCTGTGGAGGTAGAGGATGGTGGCGGCAGCGGGGGCGCCGGCGGGGACCCACCAGCCGTCGAGACGGGAAGTGCCGGTGTCGGTGACGTCGAACCGGATGTCATTGAACGTGAGGCGGGCGGTGGCCGGCGTGGCGGTTATCGTGCGCGACGGGTGGTAGAGCAGCTGCCACTGGCCCTGATAGAAGAGCAGGCAGAGCGTTCCGTAAACACTAACGGCCGCAGCCAGCAGTGTGAGAGCGATGGCAGCGAGAAGCCAGCGGCCGCTCACTATCGGAGAGGGCGCGGCGCCGAGGGGAACAGAGGACGGATTGGGCGAATAGGGTGAATGCGGTTTCGGCACGATTATCCGAAGGCCAGTTCGTCAGGGGATTCGAGCGGAGTCCCGCAGACGCGGCAGATGACGGCGGAACAGTCACCGCAGACAAGAGGATCGGCGATGGGGCGGGCGCAAATGGGGCACCACAAAACAGGGGGCGCCGGTGGAGCGGCCGGCGGCACAGGCGGCGAAGACATGCTGCCACGAGGCTATCAGACAGCGACCGTCAGCGCGCATGGGGGGCATCCGCCGCACCGGAGCAGACAGGGTATCCAAACAGGTTCAGGCCGGAAAAGAAGCTGAAAATCCAGTGTCGGAGGTTGTGTACTAATCAGTGATGAGGGGAGGGGGTGTCGAGCGAAAGCGGCGGCACTGGACGATCTGAAGGAGGTGGAGATGGCGACGGCGAGTGTAGAGTGCGGGATGCTGTGGACGGATATGGAAGGGCGAGATTTCCCCGGGGGATGGCGGCTGAGGCGGCTTTTGCGTCCGGAGGGGCGAAACGCATGGTTTGAGGCAACGGGGCCGGACGGGAAGCCTGCGATCGTGAGCCTCACCGAGACGCTGAACGACGAAGATGAAATGCTGGCCCGATTGCGCGCGGCGGCGGAGGTCCGTCACCCCAATGTAGTGGCTGTGCGGGACGCGCGCCTGGTATGGATGAGCGGGACGCCGGTGGTGATGGCGGCGATGGAGTCGACGGATGAGAATCTGGCGGAGGTGCTGCGGAATCGCGCGCTGGACCCGTCAGAAGCGCGGCTGCTGCTGAACTCGCTGCTGCAGGGGCTGGCGGCGATTCATGCGCGGGGCCTGACGCACGGCCGGATGGAAACCGGCAGCGTCCTGGCGATCGGCGATACGGTCAAGCTGCGGAGCGACTGCCTGCACCTGGAGGGTTTCGAGTCCGGCGCGCCGGAGGATGTACGCGGCGTTGGACGGATCGTCATGCAGGCGCTCACCCGGAGAATTCCATCGGGCGAGAATGGCGCTGTTCCGCAGTTGCTCCCCGAGCCGATGCAGAGGGCGTTGCGCCGCGCGCTGAGCGGTAATGCGACGGTGGAGGAAGTGGCGGCGCTGGCGGGAACGCGCCTGACGAAGGCGACGGAGGCGGAGCCGCCCCGGACTCCGGAGGCATGGCGCGTGGCGGCGAGCATGGTTTCCGCCATTCGCAGGCATGAAGAGCCGGACAGGAACGCAGGCGAGCCTGACTCGGCGGCGGAAAGGCGGCCGGCGGCGGTCACAGTGATGCGGGCGGCCGAAGCGAGCAGCGACGGGAAGGCAGCGGTGGGACAGATGGATTTGCCCCTGATCCCCCGGTTCAAGAATGATTCGGACGAGGAAGATGAGGACGAGGCCGGTAACGATGACGATCTGACGACGAGATTTATCATCCGAGTGAACGAATTGCGGGGGAGATTCGCGGAGGGAGTCCGGGGACTGCCTGGGAAGTGGAATTATCATCGCCGCGGGGCCGGGTGGGTGATTGGAGCGGCAGTTGGGCTGTCGCTGGCCACTGCGCTGATGCTGCATGGCTGGCTCAATCCGGAGCACAAGGCCAGGATTGCGGGGGCGAGCCCGCGGGTGATGGTCGAGCGCGCGGTGCCGGTACGAGGAGCCGCGTCCGCAATCGCCCAGACGAGCGCGCCGAGGGTATGGAGGGTGGTGGTGGATACCTACCATAGCCGGAACGATGCCGCGCAGCGAGCACGGGATCTGGGCCACCGATATCCGCAACTACGGCCCCGCGTGATGGGGGTCCGGGGGGGCGATTTTCTGGTGACGCTGGGCGGAGCGATGAGCCGGGAAGACGCGATTGCGCTGCGGGCCAGGGCGGTGGGCATGGGACTGCCCAGGGACACCTACGCGCAGAATTTCCGGCATGCGGGGAATTCCCTTCATTGAGGAATTTACAAACAGCACCGGCGAAGGTAGGATTTGCAGGAGCAAATTTGGGTGGGAAGTTCCAGCCCGCCCGCTGTTCAGTGTGAAGCGTGCCTTCGTTCGAAGCACAGGAATACTGACCGATGGAAGAGCCTGCAAGAGTCCTGATCATCGACGACGATCCCACCCATCTGAGGATCTACGGATGGATCGTGACCCAGGCGGGCTATGAGGCTTTGCCCGCGCTGGTGACCGCAAACCGCATCGATTTTCCGGAGCGGCTGGCGGATCTGGTTCTGCTGGATTACCGGCTGACGAGACAAATGACTGCGCTCGAGGCCGTGGGGCAGGCCCGGAGTCGCTATCCCGGAATCCCGATTATTGTGCTGTCGGATATCTACGATCTCCCCGCGGACGTCGCCCCGCACGTCCAGGCCTTTGTGCGAAAGGGGGAACCGGCGCAACTGGTGCATACGGTATCCAGCTTTTTCCCGCCGGCGACGGCTCAGCCGGAGAGCGCGACCTGACTTTTCTGCCGGATGTCGATTCTGCTGGGCAACCTTGCAACCTGTCCCCGGCATCCTACCCGGAGCTTGTTCCTGTCTCATCCCCGAGGACTTGCAAAACCCGCTGGTTTATGGCCAGAGGTTCAGGGAATCCATGCTCGATGGGTTGCGAAAAACTGGGGTTGCCCTGATGCTCTGCGCTGGCACTGGGACGCTGTGGGCAAATGGACGGTCCGGGTCCGCGGTCGCGCTGGGCATTCCGGCGGCTTCGGCGAAACAGCTGAAAAGCATGACGCTGGAGCAACTGGGGAACGTCGAGGTGACAACGGTTTCCAAGCAGCCGGAAGAGGTGTGGCGCACGCCGGCTGCGGTCTATGTGCTCACTCAGCAGGATATTCAGCGCTCGGCAGCGACGACGCTTCCGGATCTGCTGCGGCTGGTTCCCGGTGTCCAGGTCTCGCAGGAGCAGAGCGATCAGTGGGCGGTTGGGATTCGGGGATTCGCCAGTCAGTTCTCCCGCGGGCTGCTGGTGCTGATTGACGGCCGCAGCGTCTATACGCCGCTGTTCGAGGGCGTGTACTGGGATGTCCAGGACCTGCCGCTGAGCGACATTGAGCGCATCGAGGTCATCCGCGGGCCG
>DAHUYD010000090.1 GCA_027315385.1 Acidobacterium sp. | reverse complement strand
ATCACGCTTGCCGCGATGAATATCCCGCAGGTTCTGGGGTATACGCGGATCGCCGGCATGCCGGTGATCACCGGTCTATATACGCTGCTGCTGCCGTTGTCAGCTTTTGCGGTGTTTGGCTCCTCGCGGTATCTGGTGGTGGCCGCCGATTCGGCAACCGCCGCCATTCTTGCCGGGGGGCTGTCGGGGTTGGCACCGCTCGCCAGCGCGCATTACATGGCGCTGGCGGGGTGGGTTGCACTGCTGACCGGCGCCTTCCTGCTGCTGGGGCGCCTGCTCAGGCTGGGCTTCATCGCCGATTTCCTGTCCCGCACGGTGCTGATCGGTTTCCTGACCGGCGTAGGATTCCAGGTCGGGATCGCCGTGCTCGGCGAAACCATGGGATTGCCGGTTCACGCGCGAACCACAATCGGTCAGGCAGGCGAGATCGTCCGCGGACTGCGGACCCTGCAAATTCCGACGCTGCTGGTGTCCGGCAGCGTCCTGCTGGTGGTGCTGGGGCTGAGGCGATTCGCGCCCCGGGTGCCAGGGCCGCTGGCAGCGGTGGTAGCGGTGACCGCCGCGAGCGCGATCTGGGACTTCTCCGGGCACGGCATTGCGATCCTCGGGCCGGTCGCAGGAGGACTGCCTCGGCTGGGGCTGCATCTCCTGCCATGGAGCGAGATTCCGCCACTGATTCCGATTGCGGGATCGTGCGCCATCATGATCGTGACGCAGAGCGCCGCCACCGCGCGGGCCTATGCGCTGCGCCACCATCAGAAGTTAAGCGAGAACCAGGACCTGGTGGGGCTCTCCGCGGCGAATGCGGCGGCTGCGCTGAGCGGGACGTTTGTGGTGAATGGCAGTCCTACGCAGACGGCGATGGTAGAGGGGGCAGGCGGACAGAGCCAGATCGCCCAGATCTCCACAGCGGCGGTAGTGGCCTGCGTGCTGCTGTTTCTGACCAGGCCGCTCCAGTACCTTCCGCAGTGCGTGCTGGGGGTTCTGGTCCTTTTGGTGGCGATCCATCTGATCGATATGCGGGGCATGCTGGCTCTGCGCCGGGAGAGCCCCGGGGAGTTTGGGGTGGCACTGATCACGGCTTTGGTTGTTGTCGGCGCCGGGGTGGAACAGGGAATTCTGGCAGCGATGGCGCTGTCGTTGGTGCGAATCGTTCGCCACAGTTACCATCCGCCGACCGGTGTGATCCAAATGGGCGCCAATGGGGCCTGGAGGTCAATTCCGGTGGCTCGCGGCGTGGTGACGGAGCCGGGGCTGGTCCTGTATCGCTTTGGAGCCGCGCTGTTCTACGCGAACGCGAATCGCTTTGCCGAGGAGATCCAGACGCTTGCGGAGACAGCTTCCTCGGGGGTTCGCTGGGTGATCGTGGACGCGGAGGCGATGACGAACATCGACTATTCGGCAGCCCGCGTGATTGCCGACCTGAACAACGAACTGGCGATCGCGAACGTGGCGCTGGGGTTTGCCAGAATGCCATGGGACGCGAGGGCTGATTTTGCGCGGCATCATCTGTCGGAAATCATCCCTCCGGAACGGATCTTCGATCGGCTGCACGACTCGCTGGCGGCGTTCGAGAAGCAGCAAGCTGCGACGTAAGCGTGGCTGCGCGCAGGAACGCGGCGAGAGGTGCAGCGATCCGGGGTGGGCGGCGTGGTTTGCGTCCGATGCGCGTTCGCTGCATCTTCATATCATGGGCAGAAGCTCGATTATTCCCCAGGATGCGACTGTGTTGACAGCTGCTGAGCATTTTCGCGATGGACGATTCTTCAATCCGGGAGTTCCGGATCATGGGTTTCTGGATGCGCTGCAATGGATGAGAAACCGGCAGCCGGGCCCTTGGCGGCAGTGGATCCCTTCCACGCCTGGTCCCAGGCCGCCTGAGCGCGCAGAGGGCGCGGAGCTGCGGGTGACGTTCGTCAATCACGCGACCGTGCTGCTGCAAACCGAAGGACTGAACCTGCTGACGGATCCGGTATGGTCGCGGCGGGTGAGCCCTGTGAGCTTTGCCGGCCCGCGGCGGCATCGCTCACCGGGGATTCGGTTTGAGGATCTTCCGCCGATCGATGCCATTCTGCTGAGCCACAACCATTACGATCACCTGGACGTTCCGACGCTGCGGCGGATTGCGGCAGCTCACAAGCCATCGGTTTTCTGCCCGCTGGGCGTTGCGCCGCTGGTGCGAGACTGCGGGCTGCGAGATGTGCAGGAACTGGACTGGTGGCAGGGTACGGCCTGGCGAGGCCGAGACATCCATTGTGTCCCGGCGCAGCACTTTTCCGCGCGAACGCCCTTCGATCGCAACCGCACGCTGTGGGCGGGGTGGGTGGTGGAGGCGCAACGCGGAAACATCTACTTTGCGGGCGATACGGGTTTTGGAGAGTTCTTTCGGGAGATCGGGCGCGAATTCGCACCTGTTCGGCTGGCGCTGCTCCCCATTGGAGCGTACGAGCCGGAGTGGTTCATGGGTCCGGTGCACATGACGCCGGAACAGGCGGTAGAGGCGCGCATGCTGGTGGGCGCGGAGGTGGCCATCGGGATACATTTCGGCACTTTTGCGCTGGCCGACGATGGCGAAGCCGATCCACCGGCGCGCCTGAGCAGAGCCCTGCAGGGACGCCAGGATGCAGAGCGCTTCCGGACGCTCGCAGAGGGCGAAGGACAAGAGGTTCCGTAACCCCGGGGCATTCGGGACTTTGCAGCGCCGCAGACAGCCGTTACTCTGTCTGTCATGGCATTGGATCGCAGGACGTTTCTCTCTGTCAGTGGCCGGTTCGGCCTTGCCTCCACGCTGTTTCCGGGCGCGCTGTACACACTCGCCGCGCAGGCTCAGAAGCAGCAACCCGCGGGAGGGGAGGCGAAGCTGGCGCCCATCACTCCGGAGATGGTCGAGGAGGCGGCCGCGCTGGCGGGAGTGACCCTCGCGCCGGAATACATTCAGCCCATGCTGGACGGGTTGAATGAGCAGCGCTCGGGATACGCTGCGATTCGCAAGCTGGACCTGCCTAACAGCGTCGCGCCGGCGTTTGTTTTCGATCCGCTTGCGCCCGGCGAGACGGTGAACACGCAGCGGGAGCAGCCGGTCTACAGCGCGGCGCCGTCGATTCGCACGGCGCCGTCGAATCCAGAAGATCTGGCATTTGCCACAGTGATAGAACTGGGCGACCTGGTGCGCCGGCGCAAGGTCTCCTCTGTCGCGCTGACGGAAATGTATACAGAGCGGCTGAAGCGTTACAATCCGCTGCTGCACTTTGTGATCACGCTGACGACGGACCGCGCCCTGGCGCAGGCGCACGAGGCGGACGCCGATATTCGCCGAGGACATTATCGGGGGCCGCTGCACGGGCTGCCCTGGGGCGCGAAAGACCTGCTCGCCGTGAAAGGCTATCCCACGACGTGGGGAGCGGGCGGATTCGAGCACCAGACCATCGACGAAGACGCCACCGTGGTAAAGCGCCTGGATTCGGCCGGAGCGGTGCTGATCGCCAAGCTGACGCTGGGCGCGCTGGCCATGGGGGACTACTGGTTTGGGGGACGCACGCGAAATCCCTGGAACCCGAAGCAGGGGTCGAGCGGCTCATCGGCCGGACCCGCGTCAGCGACCTCGGCCGGCTGCGTTGCGTTTTCGATCGGCTCGGAGACGCTGGGGTCGATCTCGGCGCCGTCGACGCGCTGCGGCGTTACGGGGCTGCGTCCCACGTTTGGATTTGTTCCGCGCACGGGCGCGATGGCACTGAGCTGGACCATGGATAAGCTGGGACCCATTTGCCGGGCGGTCGAAGACTGCGCGGCCGTTCTGGAGGCGATTTACGGTCCGGATGGCGAGGACCTCTCGGTGCGCGATGCGGCGTTCAACTGGAACGCCGACCTGGACTGGAAGAGCCTGCGCGTTGGATATCTGAAGAAGACGTTCGAAGCGCAGGAGCCGGCCAAACCAATGCCTCCGCTGCCGGCCGGGGCCACGGAAGCGGAAAAGAAGCGGCGCGTGCAGCGCGAGCAAAGAATGGCGGCCTATCGGGCGCAACGCGAGTACGACCGCAGGTACGATGTGGCGGCGCTGGACAAGCTGCGGTCGATGGGCGCGAACCCGATCCCGCTGGAGTTACCGGATCTGCCGTTCGAATCCATGACGCCGCTGCTGACTGCCGAGGCGGCCGCGGCCTTCGACCAGTTGACGATGAGCGGGCGTGACAAGCTGTTGACACGCCAGGAGCCGGAGGACTGGCCCAACGATTTTCGCGTAGCCCGGTTTTACCCTGCCGTGGAATACATTCAGGCGAACCGCGCGCGTTCGCTCGGCATTGCAGCCATGACGAAGCTTTTCCAGCAGGCTGACGTGATCGTGACCTCGACGAACAGCGAACAGCTTGTGGTGACGAATCTGACCGGGCATCCGGCGGTGATTGTGCCGAACGGTTTGCGCGGCAGCGATGCGCCGGTCCCGCCTGCCGGCATTCCGATCGACGATCAGAGCGGCGGGCCGGGCACGCCGGTGAGCATCACATTTCTTGCGGGGCACTACCAGGATGCGAAGGCGTGCTCCCTTGCGCGAGCGTATCAGCAGGCCACCGGTTTTCAGAAGCTGCATCCCAGGCTGCCAAAGTAATCGCGACGGCGCTACGGCGAGGAGTTCTCTATGGTTCCGCGGGCAAGGAAGATCACGAGAGTGGGTATGGCGATTGTTTTCCTGTGCCTGGGGGACGGGGGTTCCCTTCCCGCCCAGGCGCATCATCCCGCGCGATCGGGGCAGATGGCGCGGGAGAAAGTGATTATCGATACCGACATCGGGGACGACATCGACGACGCCTTTGCCTTGGCGCTCGCCGTTTCCAGCCCGAAATTGCAGGTTCTGGGAGTGACCACGGCGTGGGGCGACACGGAGATGCGGGCCAGGCTCGCTCGCCGCTTTCTTATCCAGATCGGGCACGGCGGCATCCCTGTCGCGATGGGGCCAAAGACTCACGACACCATGAACTTTACGCAGGAGCGCTGGGCGGAGGCGTGGCCGGCGCCGGCGGGCGGGTTTCCCGATGCCATCGACTTCATGCGCGACCTGATCCGGCGCAACCCTGGGGAGATCACACTGATTGCGATCGCACCATACAGCAACGTGGCGGCGCTTTTGCAGCGGGACCCGACGGAGTTCCACGAATTAAGGCGCATCGTCCTGATGGGGGGATCGATCCATCGCGGCTATGGCGATCTGGGTTATCTTGCCAGCCATGGTCCCGATGCGGAATATAACATTGCCCAGGATATTCCGGCTGCGCAGGCGCTGTTCGATGCGGGAGTGCCGATTGCGATGATGCCGCTGGACTCCACGCAACTGAAGCTCGACGAGGTGCTGCGGTCGATTCTGTTCAGCCGCGATACGCCGGTTACCGACGCGCTGAATTCACTTTATGCCGAGTGGTCGTATGCCATGCAGAATCCCACGCCGACCCTGTTCGACGCGATGGCTGTGGCAGCGGCGATCCGGCCGGGGCTGTGTCCCACGCGCCCGATGCGAATCGTAGTGGACAGCAAGGGCTACACGCGGGTTGCGGCTGGTCCCGCGAACGCCGAGGTCTGCGTCAGATCCGATTCGGATCGCTTCTTCCATTTCTATATTCCGGCCATTCTGAAGGAAGCGCGGCACTAGGAGTCTGTTATTAACTTTCGCGCGGAGACCGCGGGGCGCTCCTGCGTTACAATTAGTTCGTGTACACAACAAACTGCGAAGAACGGGTGTCAACGGGACGCTTCGATCTAACCGGACGCACGGCGGTGGTGACGGGAGGAACTTCCGGCATTGGACGAGCGATTGCCCTGGGATTGGCGGAAGCAGGGGCAGACGTTGTCGCCAGCGCCCGCAGCATCCAGGAGGTGGACGAAGTCGCAGCCGAGATTCGCGAACGCGGCAGCCGCACGCTCGAGGTTCCGGCCGATGTGCTGGACCGCGCCTCGCTTGAGAATCTGCATGCGGAGATGGTTGCTGCCTACGGTAAAGTCGATATTCTGGTCAACGCGGCCGGCATGACGCGCCGCGTTCCGACACTGGAATGCGCCGAAGCGGACTGGACGGCGATTTTGGAGACCAACCTTACGGGGACCTTCCGTGCCTGTCAGGTGTTCGCGCCGGGCATGGTGGAACGTGGCTGGGGAAGGATCATCAATATCGCATCCCTGGCAACATTCGTTGCATTTTGCGAAGTAGCAGCTTACGGCGCGAGTAAGGCCGGTGTGGGGGCGCTGACAAAGTCGCTGGCGGTCGAACTGGCGCAGCACGGGGTTTGCGTCAATGCCATCGCACCGGGATTTTTCCCGACCGCGCTGAACCAGGGTTTGCTGGACCAGACTCCGCGAGGGCGTGAAGTGCTGATGCGGACACCGATGCACCGCTACGGCAAGCTGGACGAGGTGGCCGGCGCCGCGGTGTTTCTGGCGTCCGAGAGCGCGTCGTTCGTCACCGGACAGATTCTCGCTGTGGACGGGGGATTTCTGGCCAGCGGCGTGAATCAATAAGGCTCGCTGCGAACCTCAGGCGGTGTACAGTGGAGGTTGCTCCGAACACAGAATGAACGGGATTCCCGACAAGGGGAGCGGTGGCGGAGGCGACGAGCGCCAGTGCACCTGACAGAAGACACTCCGAAGCACGCGGCTGGGATTCGGCACGTCGATCTGAGCAATCTGCAGGTTGCTTCCAGCGAGACCGCCCGCCGCATCAATCGAGACATTGTTCTGGAACTTATCCGCACGAAGCAGCCCATTTCGCGGGCTGACCTGGCGCGCCGCTCCGGCCTGCAGCGGAGCACGGTCTCGCAAATTGTGGAGCAGCTCATCGGCGAGAAGTGGGTCCGGGAAGGCCCGCTGGCTTCCGCGCCGCGCGGGCGGCGCCCCACCATGTTAGGGCTGAACGAGGATCTGCTGGCTCTGGCTGTAGATATCCATCCTCGCCAGGGGACGGTTGCTGTGGTGGACCTGAACGGGCGAGTGCTGGCGCGGGCCACGACCCCGCTGACGTCCGACCCCGCTGCCTCAACACGATTGATTGTCGACAGCATGCAAAGCATGCTGCGGCGTCTGCCTGGGAAATCGACGGAAGGAGTCGGGGTAAGCTTGCCGGGCCGGGTGGATCCGGCAACGCAGCGGCTGATCTTCGCCCCAAACCTGCATTGGCCCGACTTCGATCTGAAGAAAACGATCGAAGCGAAGATGCGGCTGCCGGTGAGGCTGGAGAATGCGGCGACGGCGGCTTTGCTGGCGGAACTGACGTTCGCGCGGATGGACGGCGTACGCGACGCTGTGCTGGTCACCGTATCAGAGGGAGTGGGAACGAGCGTCTTCGCCAATGGGAAAATCGTTTCCGGCCATCGTGGCGCGGCGGGCGAGTTCGGACATGTTCCCATCGATCCCACGGGTCCGCGTTGCGCCTGCGGGCAAAAAGGATGCTGGGAGACATTCGCTTCCTCGCGAGCGGCGCTCCGCTATTACCGCGAATTTCAACCGGAAGCTCGGGGCATCACCTTTCACGAGCTGCTGAATCTCGCGGAAAACGGCAATCGGGCGGCCGTCCGCGCGCTGGCGCGGCAAGCGGCATGGATTGGGCGAGGGCTCCGGATTCTTATCGCGGGGCTTTCGCCGAGCACCATCCTGATAGCGGGTGAAATTACGCCTGCATGGCACCGCTACGCTCCGATTATCGAACAGGAAGTCGCCAGGCTCACGCTGGCGGGAGAGCCTCCGGTGGTGCGACCGGTGCGGGAAGGCGATATGGCGCGTCTGCGCGGCGCGGCAGCGCTGGTCTTCCAGCGGCACGGGCTCCGGGAGCTTCCCATGGAGACAAGCAGTCGCAGCTCCGGGGCGTCGAAAGAATCCTGAACTGAGGAGCGATTGCCGGTAAAGTTGCTATCGTTAGTTCGGGGAGACAACAAAGTTCCGGCGGATTCTGCGAGAATTGTTATTCGCGCCTGACTGGCAGGACCACTGCGATGGATCTGCGTCGAATTCACGGCTGTTGTGCGGCTCTTCTCGCGGCCTGCGTCTTTGCGTCGGTTCCTCTTTGCGCGCAGGACCTGAAAGACCGGGCGTGGCTGCGTTATGCGCGGCCCCTTCATGCCGATCCGGACGCGGCGCATGTCCGGATGCCGGGCACGATCGTGACGCTTGATTCCTCGGCGACCGCAGAAAGCGCGCGACGGGAGATGGTGCGCGGCATCCGGTCCATGCTGCATCGCAGCCTGCGGGTCGAGGCGACGGCTCCGAATCACGATGCGTGGCTATTGGGAACGAGCGCCGAGCTGCATCGCGCGTTCCCCCAGTTTCAGGCGCCGGCCCTGGGGCCCGAGGGCTTCGCGCTGCTCACCTACTATGCGAAGGGGCATACTTACTGGCTGGTCGACGGCTCCGATTCACGAGGCATTCTTTACGGATCGTTTCATGTGCTTCTGGGCATGGCGCAGGGGCGAAGTTTTGCGTCGATGCAGGGCGCCGACTGGCCGGCGGCGCCGATCCGGTGGACAAACGAGTGGGATAACCTGGACGGAACGATCGAGCGCGGCTACGGCGGGGACTCCATCTTCTTCGACAATGGAGCGGTGCGCAGCGACCTGACGCGAGCGGGCGATTACGCGCGCCTGCTGGCATCGCTCGGGATTAACGGCTGCACCATCAACAACGTCAATGCGGATCCGCGCTTGCTGAAGCCCGGGATGATTCGTCAGGTTGCGCGCATCGCCGATGTGTTCCGACCCTGGGGTGTGCGGCTGTCGCTGGCGGTGAATCTGAGCAGCCCGCAAACGATCGGCGGGCTGGATACGTATAACCCGAACGATCCGAAAGTGGCCGCGTGGTGGCGGTCGAAAGTGAGCGAAATCTATGCCGCGATTCCGGATTTCGGCGGGTTCGTCGTCAAGGCGGATTCGGAGGGCGAGCCAGGACCTTCGAAGTACGGCGTGTCGCCGGCTGCCGCCGCCAATATGCTGGCCAGCGCTCTGAAGCCGCACGGCGGCGTGCTGATGTATCGGGCTTTTGTTTACAACCACCACCTGAACTGGCACGACATGAAGGCCGACCGAGCCAGAGCCGCATACGATATTTTTCACCCGCTCGATGGGCAGTTCGCGTCGAATGTCGTTATTCAGATCAAGAACGGCCCTATCGATTACCAGGTTCGGGAGCCAGTGTCGCCGCTGTTTGCCGGCCTGCGCAGGACGAATACCGCCCTAGAGCTGGAAGTCACGCAGGAATACATGGGTCAGCAGCATCAGCTGGTCTATCTGCCCACCCAGTGGCAGCATTATCTCGATTTCGATTTGCGCGCGGACAACCGATCGACGCCGCTTCGGGAGATTGTCACAGGCAGGACATTCCACCGGCCGCTGAGTGGATTCGTGGGCGTGACTGGCGTGGGCATGGATGACAACTGGCTGGGCAGCGACCTGGCTCTGGCCAATCTGTACGGTTTCGGGCGGCTCGCGTGGAATCCGAATACCACCGCGGAGACCATCGCCACGGACTGGATTCGGCTCTCGTTGAACGACGATCCGGCGGTGGTAAGCACAATGAGGCGAATGCTGATGTCGTCCTGGCCCGTCTACGAGCACTACACGGGGCCTCTGGGGCTACAGACGCTGACAAATATCACGGGTTCGCACTACGGTCCGGCGCCGCAGTCACAGGAGGACAACGGCTGGGGGCAGTGGATTCGCGCCACGCATACGGGAGTGGGAATGGATCGGACAACCGCGACGGGCACGGGATTCATCGGCCAGTATCCGCCGGAAGCCGCGGAGATGTACGAGTCGCTGCAGACGTGCCCGGACAATCTGCTGCTCTTCATGCATCATGTGCCGTACACTTACCGGCTGCACAATGGGCAGACCGTGATCCAGGAGATCTACAACCTGCACTATGAGGGAGCCCGGGAGGCGGCCGGCCTTGTGCGGCAGTGGGAGACATTGCGCGGGCTGATCCCGCCTGAGCCATACCGCTCCACGCTGGCTATGCTGGAGTATCAGGCCGGAGAAGCGATCGAGTGGCGGGACGCGATTACCCGCTGGTTCTACCGAAAGTCGGGGATCGCGGACGACCTGGGCCGCGTGGGCCACTATCCGAATCGCACCGCCACCTCACAGATGCAGCTGGACGGCTACATGCCTGTGGACGTGCATCCCTGGGAATCCGCCTCCGGCGGTAAGGCGTATGTCTGTGAGAATCATGCGGTGTGTACGGCTACCGTCAGATTTAGCCGCCCGCCCGGCTGGTACACCGTGGCCGTGCAGTATTTCGATTACCGGGACGGTGTCTCGACCTTCGATCTGCTGCTGAACCATCAGGCGCTGGCGACCTGGAAGGCGGATATGTTCCTGCCCGGGAACGCGCCGAACGGAACCACGGCGGTGCGCTACACGCTGCATGGCGTGCCGCTGCGGCCGGGTGACGTGCTGACAATTGAAGGCCATCCGAATGGCGGCGAGCCGGCGCCGATTGACTACCTGTCCATCAGCGCGGAAGCGCAGGAGAAGCCCACACCATGAAGATTCGTGGCGCATCCGTCAACATCTGTTCGCCGGGGCGGAACTTTGTCACTCTGAAGATCGAAACGGACGATGGCATCTATGGGCTTGGGGACGGAACGCTGAACGGGCGGGAGCTGGCGGTCGCCAGCTATCTGGGCGATCACGTGATTCCTTGCCTTATTGGCCGCGATGCTTTCGGGACGGAGGACATCTGGCAGTACCTGTATCGCGGGGCGTACTGGCGGCGCGGACCGGTGACGATGGCTGCGATCGCGGCCGTCGACATGGCGCTTTGGGACATCAAGGGCAAGGCGCTGAATACGCCGGTCTACAACCTGCTCGGCGGACGCAGCCGCGACGGTGTTCTGGTCTACTGCCATGCCCATGGCAACGATATCGACGAGGCGCTGGAGGATGTGGCCCGGCACCAGCAGATGGGCTACCGCGCCATCCGCGTGCAGAGCGGCATTCCGGGAGTGGATGCGACGTATGGAGTTCCCAGGAGCAGCCAGCCGTACGAGCCGGCGGAGCGCGGGCTGCCCGGCGAGAGCCGATGGTCGACAGAGAAATACCTGCTGCACGTTCCGAAGCTCTTTGCGCGGGTCCGCGAACGTTTTGGCGACGATCCGCACCTGCTGCACGACTGCCATCACCGGCTGACGCCGATCGAAGCTGCGCGGCTGGGCAAGGAACTGGAGCCCTTTCACCTCTTCTGGATGGAGGATCCGGCGCCAGCGGAATTGCAGGAAGGATTTCGTGTAATTCGCGAGCACACGACTACTCCGATCGCCACAGGCGAGGTGCTGAACTCTGTCTGGGATGTGCATGAACTGATCCGCCATCAGTGGATCGACTACGTGCGGCTGACGATGACCCATGCGGGCGGCTTCACAGCGCTGAAGAAGCTTGCGGATTTTGCCGCGCTCTATCACGTGCGCACCGGCTGTCACGGGGCGACGGACCTTTCTCCCGTCTGCATGGCCGCGGCGCTGCATTTCGATATCGCAGTTCACAACTTCGGTATCCAGGAGCACATGCCGCACAGCGCCGAGACGGATGCTGTCTTTCCGCACGCGTATCGGTTCGAGGGAGGGTACATGTATCCGGGCGAAGCGCCGGGCCTGGGCGTGGATCTGGACGAGGAACTCGCTGCGAAGTATCCATACCAGCGGGCGTACCTGCCTGTGCTGCGCAAGATGGATGGGACGATCGGCGACTGGTAGTTGCGGCGCCTGCGCGGTCACGCTCACCGTTGACCTGCGTGCTTCCTGAGGTCAAGGACAGAACTTTCGCACCCGGCACAAGCTGTCGATATCGATGCAGGACCGCGTCTCCGGAGCGGGTGACGGCGGTCACAGCACCAGGTTCAGGACAGGGAGTACCTTTAGCCGTTTTGGGAGAAATGCGGATGCCGGTGCTGGTGACCCGTTCCGCGGCGCCCGGAGGCTATTCCTGATGACGTGGAAAGACGAATATCGGGCTCGGTGCACTACAGCCGGGCGGGCGCTGGAGGCCGTCCAGCCGGGCGCGCGGGTCTGGATTCAGTCCGGATGCGGCACGCCTTCCGTTCTGGTGCAAGCCCTGGTTGCGAGTGCGCCGCGGGTGCGGGACGTGGAAATCGTCCACATGATGACGCTGGGCAGCGCCGACTATACAAAATCGGAATACCAGGGCCATTTTCGCCACCGCGGTCTGTTCCTCGGAGCGAACGTTCGCGAAGCCGTCGCGGCGGGGCGGGCCGATTACACACCCATCTTCCTGAGCGAGATCGAGGGGCTGTTCACCAGCGGCGCGCTGCCGCTGGACGTGGTTCTGATGCAGGTGTCGCCACCGGACGAGCACGGGTTTGTGAGTCTGGGCACGACCGTGGACTGCACGCTGACCGCGACACGGTGCGCGCCGGTTGTCATCGCCGAGGTGAACGATCAAATGCCGCGGACGCACGGGGATACCTTCGTCCACGTGAGCCGGATTTCCGCCATTGTGGAAACGTCGCATCCGCTGCTCGAGTTGCCGACCGAGTCCTTTACGCCGCTGCATTTGCGCGTGGCGGAGCACGTCGCATCGCTGATTCCGGATGGCGCTACTCTGCAAACCGGCATCGGCGGCATTCCGGAGGCGGTGCTGGCCTGTCTGGGGGACAAGCGGGATCTTGGGATTCACACCGAGATGTTTTCCGACGGGGTGATCGAACTGATCGAGTCCGGTGTGATCAACGGAGAGCGCAAGTCGCTGCACCGCGGCAAGGCGGTAGCGGCGTTCGTACTGGGAACGCGGCGTCTTTTCGACTTTATCCATGAGAACCCGATCTGCGAGTTCCGCTCCATCAGCTACACGAACGATCCATTTGTGGTGGCGCAGAACGATGTCATGGTGGCGATCAACTCCGCGCTGCAGGTCGATTTGACGGGGCAGGTCTGCGCGGATTCGATCGGGACCCGGCCCTACAGCGGCTTCGGCGGGCAACTGGATTTCATCCGCGGGGCAGCGCGCTCGCGCGGCGGTGTCCCCATCATCGCGCTGCCTTCGACCGCGCGGCATGGGAGCGTCTCGCGCATCGTGCCGGTACTGGAGCCAGGCGGAGGGGTGGTGACATCGCGGGCCGATGTGCATTACGTGGTGACGGAGCACGGCATTGCCAGCCTGCACGGAAAATCGCTGCGGGAGCGTGCGGAAGCGCTGATGGGCATTGCCGATCCGCGCTTTCAGCCGGAGCTGGAAGAGTTTGCCCTGCGAGCGCACTATCTGGAGCGTCGCGCGGCGGAAGTGGGCGCGTGAGGAGGTTTCTATGACGACTGTTCACCATCGGGACGCGGGTCAGCTCCGGGTGGATACGAACGAATGCAAGGGCTGCGGTCTGTGCATCGAGGCGTGCCCTCCGAAGGTAATCCGCCTGGAGGAGAGTTTGAATCCATATGGATATCGCACGGCCACCTATATGGGCGCCGGCTGTACGGGCTGCGGTATCTGCTTTCTGGTTTGTCCTGAGCCGGGAGCGATCACAGTGCTGCGCGCCCGGAGGCCGGGGCCAGCCGCCGCGTCTGGTCCGCAGGTCAGACCCTGAGAGGAGGTCGTGCGATGCCAAAACAGCTGATGAAGGGGAACGAAGCCATCGTAAAGAGCGCCATCCTCGCCGGATGCCGCGGATTTTACGGATATCCGATCACTCCGGCCAGCGAGATCACCGAAGCCGCCGCAGCCTGGATGCCCCAGGTGGGCGGAGTTTTTCTTCAGGCGGAAAGCGAAGTGGCGGCCATTAACATGCTTTACGGTGCGGCATCGGCCGGCGTTCGCTGCATGACGGCTTCCAGCGGGCCGGGGATCAGCCTGATGCAGGAAGGCATCAGCTACATGGCCGGTGCGGAGCTGCCGTGTGTGATTGCCGATATCACACGAGGCGGACCGGGGCTTGGCAATATCGCTTCCGAGCAAAGCGACTACCACCAGGTGGTGAAAGGCGGGGGGCACGGCAATTACCGCACGCTGGTCCTCGCGCCTCACTCGGTGCAGGAAATGGCGGACCTGACGGCGCTGTCGTTCGAGCTAGCCGATCGTTACCGGAACCCGGTGGTGCTGCTTGCGGATGGATTTATCGGGCAGATGATGGAACCCGTCGAATTTCCGCAAAGCGCGACCGAGCCATGCCTGCCGCGGTGGGCGGTGGCGGGAACCGCCGAGAGCCGCGGCAATGCGATCACGTCGATGCACCTGGATACGGACAAGCTGGAGAGCCATGTCCGGCAGCTAGAGGCCAAATACTTTATCGCGGAGCAGCGGGAAGTTCGCGCGGAGGACTGGCATACGGAGGGCGCGGAGATTGTTCTGGTGGGCTACGGTATTGTGGCCCGGATCCTGAAGGGTGTCGCGGCGGAGGCACGCGCGGCTGGACTGCCGGTGGGGGTGCTGCGTCCCATTACGCTGTATCCCTTTCCGGCGCTGCACTTTCAGCGCCTCGCGCCCCGCGCACGGGTATTCCTGGTGGTGGAAATGAGCAACGGCCAGATGCTGGAGGACGTGCGGCTGGCCCTGAACGGCGCGCGTCCCGTGGAGTTTCTGAACCGCATGGGTGGCAACGCTCCAACTCATCACGAAGTGCTGGAGGCGGTACGCGAGCTGGCGCGCCGTCATTTGCCGGCGTTGCCGGCGGAAGAGGAGTGGATCGTCCATGTCTAGCGAACCGGAAGTATCCTGGGAAATCGCTCGGTCGAAGCCGGCATCGTTCTACTCCACGTACGAGCGCAAGGACGAGCTGCAGCATGCGACCCATTACTGCCCCGGCTGCGGCCACGGGATCATCCACAAGATGCTGGCGCAGGCGATTGACGATCTGGGTATTCAGGACCGCACGGTGCTGATCAGCCCGGTGGGCTGCTCGGTCTTTGCGTATTACTACTTCGACGTGGGAAACGTGCAGGCCGCGCACGGGCGCGCGCCGGCGGTGGCGACCGCGGTGAAGCGGAGCCGTCCCGGCAGTGTCGTTATCGCGTATCAGGGCGACGGCGATCTCTCCGCCATCGGTTCGGCGGAGATTCTGCATGCGGCGAACCGCGGCGAAGCGCTTACTGTGATCTTCGTGAACAACGCGATCTACAGCATGACCGGCGGACAGATGGCGCCGACCACGCTGATGGGGCAGACGAGCACGACGAGTCCGCAGGGACGCGGGGCGCACGAGGGCTACCCGCTGCACGTGAGCGAATTGCTCGCCACGCTGGAGGCGCCGGTCTACATCGAGCGCGTGGGCCTTGGCGACAATAAGCAGATCGCGCAGGCGGCGCGCGCCGTTCGCCGGGCGCTGGATAACCAGGTGCGCGGACTCGGCTTTTCGCTGGTCGAGATCCTCTCACCGTGCCCCACCATCTGGAAAATGACGCCGGTCGAAGCGCAGCACTGGGTGCGCGATGTGATGGAGGGGACCTTCCCTCTGGGTGTTCTGCGCGACCGCACTCAGAGCGCCCAGTCGGATGCTGTACCCGCCCCGCCGCCACTGCTGAGCGCGGTCCCGCGCATTCTGGGCATTGCAAAAACCGGATTGCCGGCGGAGCCGTCAGCGGTTGGCGCTGCGCCGGACCTGAATCTGCAGGTACGCATGGCCGGCTTTGGCGGGCAGGGTGTGTTGCTGATCGGCGAAGTGCTGGCGGAAGCCGGCCTGGATGCGGGACTGGAGGTTTCCTGGCTACCGTCCTACGGGCCGGAGATGCGGTCAGGGACGTCGAATTGCCATGTGCGGCTGGCCCGTGAACTGATCGACTCGCCGCTGGTTGCGCATCCCGACGTGCTGGTCGCTATGAATGAGCCTTCGGTCCGCAAGTTCTGTGCCATGGTGCGCGCGGGGGGCTGGATCCTCTACAACGGCGAGACGCTTCCCGAGGACTGCGACTGGAAGGACGTACACGTGCTGGCCCGACCCTTCACGCGGATCGCGAAAGACCTGGGCGATGCGCGCGCCGCCAACATGGTGATGCTGGGAGCACTGCTGGAAATTGCGGGAAACCTTCCGCGGACCAGCATTGAAAGCGCACTGGGCCGACTGGTCAGGAATCCACGCTGGCTGGCGCTGGACGAAGCCGCGCTGGCGAGCGGACGCAAGCTGATGCGCGAGGCTTGCGCGGAGGCGAACCATGCAAGCTGAATGCGATCCGAACCTGATCGTGTACTTCAACGGCGAGTATGTACCGATGCGCGAGGCGCGCGTCGGCATTCTGACGCATGCCCTGCATTACGGAACCGGTGTCTTTGAGGGCATTCGCGCCTATTGGAACGCGACGGAAGAGCAGCTCTTCCTTTTCCGGCCGGTTGAACACTATGCGCGATGGAAGCGGAATTGCGGGATCCTTCGCATCAATGTGCCCCTGACCGCGGAAGAAGTCAGCGAGATCACCGTCGAGCTGCTGCGCCGCAATCGCTTTCGCACGAGCGTTTACGTTCGGCCGCTGGCCTGGAAATGCGCGGAACGGGTAGGGGTATGCCCTGACGATCTGGACGCTTTTGCCATCGTCGCGCTGCCTTTCGGGGATTACCTGCCCAGCGACAAAGGGCTGCATGTGGGTGTGAGCTCATGGCGCCGGATCGAGGACAACGCGATTCCGGCGCGGGCCAAGATTTGCGGGGCCTATGTGAACAGCGCGCTGGCCAGCGACGATGCCCGGCGAAGCGGTTTCGACGAGGCCCTCCTGCTGAACGAGAGCGGGCGTGTCGCCGAGGGCGCCACCTGCAATCTTTTCATGGTGCGCAACGGCGCCCTGGTCACGCCACCGGCTACAGAAAACGTACTCGAAGGCATTACCCGCGCCTCGGTCATGGAACTGGCCGAGCGTGAACTGGGGCTGCGGGTGATGGAGCGACCCATCGGCCGCAGCGAGCTGTACATATGCGATGAGCTGTTTCTGACGGGAACAGCGCTGGGAATCTCGCCGGTGGTGCGCGTAGACCATCGGCCCGTGCAGGAGGGGAGCATCGGAGCGGTAACGCGCCAGACGCGGCAGCTATACGCGGATGCTACCCAGGGACGTTTGCGGGCTTACCGCAAATGGGTAGTCCCGGCCGGCGCGCCACAGCAGGAACCCGCGCCGGAACCGGTATCGTTCGCGGAGCCAGGGGCCGGCTGAGGAGCCGCGCCGTGCCTGGGTCTGCAGCGTCCTTCGCGCGAGTTAGTGTCCGATGGGCGCCGGGCGGTCCTTTGCGCCCGTGTTCCGGAAGAAGAACAGGAAGGGAATGCAGAGGAAGCTGAGATAGCCGAGCAACCGAAAATCGTCGATATACGATAGCAGCATCGCCTGCTGCTTCAGCGCGCGATAAATCTCCCCCAGCGCTTCAGCACTGCCGGCCGCAGTTCCGCCCTGCACTGCAAAGTAGTGGGTGAGCCTCTGCACGGTGTTCCAGTAAACGGGGTTCGTCGCGGTGAGGTGCGCTCCCTGGTTGGTCTGGTGCTTCTGCTCGTCGCGCACCAGCAGCGTGGTTACCAGAGAGATCCCAAAGCTGGCGCCCATGTTCCGCAACAGGTTGTAGAGGCCCGTGCCCGCGCCGATGAGTTCTTTGGGGAGGGTCTTCATGGTGAGCGTCGTCAGCGGCACAAACAGAAATCCGTTGGCAAAGCCATTGACGATGTTGGGCCATACGACGCTGCCCATGCTCATCTCGAGGTTAAGGTGACCGAGCATCAGGAGGGAGATCCCGCGGACGATGACTCCGAAGGCGATCAGCAGGCGTTCGTCGTAGCGGCCGATGAGGTTGCCCGCCAGCAGCATGGACGCGATCGCGCCGATGCCGCGGGGCGCGACCGCCAGGCCGCTGTTATACGCTGTGTACCCGATCAGGTCCTGGAGGAAGAGAGGCAGCAGCGTCGTTGTGCCGTAAATGATGATTCCGAGGACACCGATGAGAAATGTTCCTGTCGCCAGGTTGCGGTTCACAAAAATTTTCAGGTTCACAATCGGGGCGGTTGTCCGCAGTTCGCGAACAATGAACGCAACCAGAGCCACGGTGGCGATCGCGACGAAGCATCGCACCCACAGGGCGCCGAACCAGTCGGCTTCCTGCCCTTTGTCCAGCACCACCTGGAAGCAGGTAAGCATGATCGCGAGGAAGCCGAGGCCCCAGTAGTCGATTGCCGCTTTCACTTGCCGCGCGATGTACGGCGGGTCCTCGACAAACGTCGAGATCATGACCAGCGCGAGGATGCCTACCGGAACATTTACGTAGAAGATCCAGCGCCAGGAGTAGCTATCGGTGATCCAGCCGCCCAGGAGCGGGCCAACGAGCGGCGAGACGATGATGCCCATGCCGTAGGCCGCCATCGCCTGGCCGCGCTTCTCAACCGGAAAGCTTTCGAGCAGGACGGCCTGGGAGACCGGCTGGAGTCCACCGCCGGCTGCGCCCTGAACCACGCGCGCAAGGATCAGCATGCCCAGGCTGTTGGCGGCTCCGCACCACATGGACGCAAGGGTGAACAAGGCTACCGATGCCAACTGGTAGCGCCGGCGGCCCAGCACGCTGCTCAGCCAGCCGGAGGTTGGCAGGACGATGGCATTGGAGATGAGATAGCTGGTCAGAACCCAGGTCGATTCGCTGGTGGTTGCGGAGAGGCTTCCGGCGATGTGCGGCAGAGATACCGTCGCGACGGAGGTATCCAGGACTTCCATGAACGTGGCCAGCATGACGGAGAATGCAATCAGCCAGACGTTGTGGCTGGGCTTCCACTCGCCGCTGCCGCGTTGTGGCGTGTCAGGCGTGTCCGGATCTCACTATCCAGGCTTCGGATTCCCATCGAAGCAGGAGCGGGTGCGAAGCCGCCGCTGCCATCGGCGAACGGAGATGATGGCCGCCGGTGTTCCGCTGGGAAGTTCTACTGTCCATTATCCGCCTCAACAGGAAAAGTTAGCCGGTTCGCCAGGGGCGCCCAATCCCGCCGCATCATAAGTTCTATTCTGAAACGGGCTCGCAGACGGGCGGAGAGAGTCCACCTCGCTGGTTCATGAGAGTAAAGGGCGAAATGGCAATGCGAATTCAGAAAACCTGGATGGTGTGGGGACTTTTTCTGTTGAGCGTGAGCAGTGCGTTCGCGCAACACGTTGTGCTTGGCAGGGTCGACTCGTTCCGGGCGCTTCCATCCGGAATTGAGATTCAAAGCGGCGAGGGATTGGTGTGCATCCGCTCGCTTCGCGATGATGTCCTGCGCATTACGGCTTCACCGTCGAGCACGCTGCCCGATGAGGGTTCCTGGGCGGTTTTGCCGGCTTCGCGCGATTCGCGGTTTGGGGTCACGCCCTTCAGCGATTCCTCTTTTGTCGGATTCGATACGCCGCTGCTTCACGTTCGCGTCCGCCGCGATCCGCTGGAGATTGAGATCGAGGACGCGCAGGGACATACGCTGCTCGCCAACTCGCAGCCGATGCGCTACTTTCCTGACGACAGCAAGGGCGATGCCGGATTTCGCGTCTGGATGCATATGCCGGCCGCCGAGCATTTCTTCGGACTGGGGGAGCAGGCCGGACCTCTGGACCGCCGGGGCAATGCCTATACGCTCTGGAATACCGATGCCTACCGATGGCAGGGGGGAACGAATCCCCTCTACGACAGCATTCCCTTCTTTCTGACCGATACGGCCGGGGTTAGCTACGGGCTTTATCTCGACAACACCTGGCGCTCGGAGTTCGACTTCGGGAAAGCGCTCCGCAGCCAGTTCTCCTTTGGCGCGGAAGGCGGTCCTCTGGACTACTACTTCCTTTATGGACCCGCTCCGAAGAAGGTCGTTGAGGACTATGCGTGGCTGACCGGGACGGCGCCGCTGCCGCCGCGCTGGGCTCTGGGATTTCAGCAGTCGCGGTACAGCTATGGGACCGAGCAGGAACTGCGCGGCGTCGCCGACCGCCTGCGGTCGGGCCGCATTCCTTCCGATGTGCTTTACATGGACATCGCGTATCAGGTGAAGAACCGGCCGTTCACGGTCGACGCCACGAAGTTCCCCGGGTTTCCGGGCTTTGTCGAAGAGCTGAAGAGGAAGCACTTCCACGTGGTGCTCATCACCGACCTGCACATTGCGTATTTGCCCAACGACGATTACGCGCCGTTCAATTCCGGAGAGGCCGGCAACCACTTCCTGCACAATCCGGATGGGTCGCTTTACGTTGGCCCGGTATGGCCTGGGCCGTCGGTATTCCCGGATTTCACGCAGCAGGCCACGCGCCGATGGTGGGGTACGCTCTATAAGACTTTTTACGGTGAGGGCGTTTCGGGCTTCTGGAACGACATGAACGAGCCCTCGGTGTTCAATTCGACGACGAAGACGATTCCTCTGGATGTTGTGGGGCAAATTGAAGGGCCGGGATTCCAAACGCGTACTGTCACGCAGCGCGAGATCCACAACATCATGGGCATGCTGAATTCGCGCGGGACGGATGAAGGCCTGCTCCGGCTGAAGCCGAACCAGCGGCCGTTCGTGCTAACGCGGGCTACCTTTGCCGGCGGCCAGCGCTACGCGGCCACCTGGACCGGGGACAACTCGAGTTCCTGGTCGCATCTGCGCCTGAGCACGCCGATGCTGGAAAGCCTTGGCCTGTGCGGGTTCTACATGGCCGGCGACGACATTGGCGGCTACGCCGGTTCGCCCTCGATGGATCTGCTCACAAAATGGATCGAGGTTGGCTCGTTCAATCCGATCGAGCGCGACCATACCGAGATCGGCAGCAATCCGCAGGAGCCGTGGGTGGGCGGGCCCGAACAGGAAGCGATTCGCCGGCACTTCATCGATCAGCGTTATCGGCTGCTGCCGTACTTCTACACCACGGCGGAAGAGGCCTCGCGGACGGGGATTCCGATCATGCGGCCGCTGTTTCTCGAGTTTCCGGATGCGACGCCGGATCGCAGCCCGCTGGATCTGACTGCCGGGAACGAATTTCTCTTTGGGCCGGACCTGCTGGTGGCGCCGCCGCCCTATCCGGACGAGGTGCAGAGCTACGCCGTCACCTTTCCGCCGGTTCCGTGGTACGACTACTGGACCGGACGCCTGGTAACGAAGGCCGCTCCGGCGCCGCGATCCGCAACAGGCGCCCAGGGCCGCGCGGCCGGAGAGTCGGAAGCGCCGTTGAAGCCGGCGCCAGTCCAAACCGTGACCGTTCAGCCCACGCTGGCGACGCTGCCGGTGTACGTACGCGGCGGATCGCTCGTGCCCATGCAGCCGCTGGTTCAGAGCACGGGGCAAACGCCTCAGGGGCCGCTGGAGCTGCGCGTGTATCCTGGGCCTGACTGCCGCGGGTCACTTTACCAGGACGATGGCACGACGTTCGATTACCGGCACGGCGACTATCTGCGCGTGGACTACTCGTGTCAGTCGGGGCCGGATCGCCTGACGCTGAACATCGGTGCGCAGGAAGGAACCTATCCCGCATGGTGGAAATCGATCGACATCGCGGTCTACAACTGGCCGTCGGCGCAGGCGCATGTGAGGCTGAACGGCCAGGTCCTGTCAGGGTCGACTTACGATGCCGCGAATCACGTCCTGCACGTGCGGATTCCCCAGTCCACGGCTTCCCGCATAGTTGTGGTCACGACAGGGGGGGCGGCCGGCTGAGGGAGTTCCACAATTCCGCGACGGCACGAGATCCTGCGCAGCGTTGAACCGGGCGAAACGGTGTCCACTACCGAACACCAGCGTTTGTCAGCGGACACTGCGGGAACGGAGGCCAAGTCCTTCGAGGCAATCTTTTCAACCAGATGCCTCCAGACCGGCAGTGGCCTTTCGGATGCACTTCGGGATGGAGAAGGGCACGCCCCAGAGGACTCCGCCATGCTCAACGACATCAGGAACGCCCTGCGCCAACTGCGAAAGGCGCCTGGCTTCACCACTACCGCAGTTCTGACGCTGGCTCTCGGCATTGGAGCAACGACCGCCATCTTCACGCTGGTGAATGCCGTGCTGCTGCGTACGCTGCCTGTGAAAGCCCCGGCGCAGTTGTGGCGGGTGGGAGACAACGAGCAGTGCTGCAACAACGGCGGGCTGCCGTCGAAGGCAGACGGCGGGATTCCGAATGACTGGTCGCTGTTCTCGTACGAGCAGTACAAGGAGTTCCGCGAGCACACGCCCGGGTTCGAGAGCCTGGCGGCGTTCCAGTCCAACGACGACCCCATGGCGGTACGTCGCGAGGGCAGCAGCCATCCGGCGCAGTCGCTGTATGCGGAGTTCGTGTCGGGCAATTCCTTCGAGACGCTGGGGCTGCGGCCGTATGCGGGGCGGCTGCTGGAACCCTCCGACGATACGCGCGGCGCTGCGCCGGTAGCGGTGATGAGCTACGCGGCCTGGGAGCAGAAGTTCGGAGGCGACGCTTCGGTGATCGGCTCGAGCCTGGTGGTGAACGGGCACGCGGTGTCGGTAGTAGGCATTGCGCCGCCAGGATTCTTCGGCGAGCGGATGGCGGAAAATCCGCCGTCGCTGTGGCTGCCGCTCCACCTGAACCCGGTGGTTACGCCGGAAGGCGACCAGCTGGATCATCCGGAGATTCAGTGGCTGAACCTGATCGGCCGCGTCGCGCCGGGGATCGCGATCGCGCCCATCCAGGCGCGGCTGAATGTGGAACTGCAGAACTTTCTGCGCAGCCCGCTGAGCAAGCTCTCCGGACCCGGCATTACGGCGCTGTTCTCGAAGCAGTATCTGCGGCTGACGCCGGGCGGCGGCGGCGTGCAGCGCATGCAAGACGGCTACAAGAGCGACCTGCATCTGCTGATGTGGATCTCCAGCTTCGTGCTGCTGATTGCGTGCGCGAATCTCGCGAACCTGATGCTTGCGCGGGCGGCGACGCAGCGGCAGCAGACCTCCGTACGTACGGCGCTGGGGGCTTCGCGGGGGCGGCTGGTGCAGCGCGCGCTGGCGGAGTGCGTGTTGCTGGCGTTGGTGGGCGGAGTGGCCGGCATGCTGGTGGCATGGGGCGGCGCACGGCTGATTCTGCACCTGGCATTCCAGAACAATCCGGTGACCATCGACCCGACGCCGTCGCTGGTGGTGCTGGGATTTGCGTTTGGAGTTTCGGTGCTGAC